>SHZD01000230.1 GCA_009692465.1 Myxococcales bacterium | reverse complement strand
CGCGACCAGGGTGTCGAAGTGGACGTTGATTCTGAGATCACTGCAAAATCTCTGAATCAGCGTGATCGCGCCGCAGTGGAGATCTCCCGCGATTCCAGCCTGCTTGGCGTTGGACACCTAGTGGCGCTTGGTCGCGCCCACGAACCCCGCCAACGCCGCCTTGCGCATGTCGGCGTTGTAGCCGAGCAGGTAGCGGACGTCCAACGGCATGGACAAGAGCCACTGCCGGTAAGGGACTGCGGGCAGAACGGATTTCAGCAAATGCTCGAATTCCTCGACCATCCGCTTTGCAGCACAGCTTGCGCAGACCCCACGCTTCTTGCACGACCAAGCAACGACCTGTTCTTGCCGGCATGTCTTGCACTTGACTCGGCAAAATCCGACAGCTAATTGACCACCGCCTAAGTACGCGTCAAACGCCTTGAGCACGAAATTGGGCAGCGAGGCCGCGGTGTGCTCAGCGATTTGCTCTTGCAACAGCGGTCACCCGAGCCGTCCCACCTTGTGTAGCGACTGCGGCTCCGGGTGGCGGCGCGCGTAAGTGAAGACCTAGCTCTGTGGGCAGGCGGTGGACGACAGATCTGGCGGCGAATTCGGCACGCCAATGATCGCCGGATGGCCGGAAAATGCGCGGCAGGCCGATCAATTCTTGGGCTCCGAACTTGGACAACGCCGCTACCGAGTCGCTGCTCGCGGTAGGCAACTGGCGGCGTTGCCCACACTGACCACAGCGACCGCCGATGGTGGTGTCCAACGATGAACTGGTGGCGATCCGCGGGCCGCCAGAGGCGCTTGAGCCGCCGCCAGACGACGACTGGGGCGAGCCGCAGGACGACCCGCCGTTCTCCCTGACACTGTTCACCAAAACCAGGTCAAACTGCCGCTCGTGGCACAAGGTCAGCAGATGAGTGAACGCGCCATCGCTGACCCCCAATCCGCGGCTACCCAGCCCCAATTTGCTGATGCTCGCCAGCAACCCGACGACGCAATCGACGAACGTGTGCCGCGTGCCGCGCGGGTCAACGCAAAGCGGTCCCTGTGGACCCGCCGTCGACGGGGCTCGCTCGTGCAGTGGGCCACAGGCACGCAGGGCAGGGTGCTGGGCCAGCAATGTCGGGTCGCGCCGGCCACGCAGTCAACAGCGGGCCATCACGGCAATGTCACCAACAAATACCTGAGATATCGTATTTATCTTGTGATTCAGCGAGCCCGCCCTTGCCCACCTGCGGCGCAAAGCGACACAGCTTGTCGGATTGTTGAGCTGGCAAGCGCCTTCGGCGACAACGGCGAGCCTGCCGCGGCGAAACTATTTTCGCCCGTCGGGCTTACTTTAGCCAACTCGCGCGTAATTGACCCTGAGGCCAAATTCTTTCGGCTGATTGTTCGGTGCGCCACAAAGCGACACGGCCTGTCGCACCCCTCTGCCAGTATCCACAGTGACAAGAAACCACACCCGAGGAGACCGACCATGCCCCGCCGAACTCAGACCAAGACCATGCCCCCAATCCTGCCCACCGGTACCCGCCCCGAGGACATCCATGCCGACTTGGGTCCTTACCCTAGCGACCTCGCCTACCTGGGCGACGAGCTGACCTGGGTGGGCTGTCGCGCCAATCGCCTGTCTGCCGACCGCATGGTGGCCGAGCACGGGGGCGGCGAGCCCGAAGAGCCCTGGGATCGCAACAACCGCGAGCCCGTCGACATGGCCGCCCTCAAGCGCCGGGCCCGCGGTTTGATGCGACAAGAGTTGTCGGTGCGTACGGCCATCGATGCCCGACTGGCCCTGACCCGCAATCTGCACGCGACCGGTGCTGGCTCCGAGCTGGCGCTGGACCGCCTGTGTCGGCTGCACAGTCTCGACGCCTTCGAGCGCACGGTGCTGATTCTGGCCGCGGCGCCGGGCTTTTCGACACGCTTTGAGCAGGTGTGGGAGCAGATAAGTGGCGACCGTCACTGTGGTCTCAATGTCGAGGTCTTGCTGGGCTTTGGCGACATCGCCTTTGCCGAGCGCATCGACCGCCGCCGGTCGTTTGTGCCGCAAGCCGCCATGGTGGCGGGGGATCTTGTGCAAGTCGGGCAGCACAAGCGCCTGCCCGGACCCCAAGAGTTCTTGCAGATGAGCATCGAGCTGACCCACTGGTGCTTCTCGACGCTGGTTGGGCGCGACGGGCTGGCGGATGACTTTATTGAATTCAGCGCTTTGGAGCAGCCGCGTGCTCGCCTGCAAGATGTCGTGCTGCCGCCATCGGACCGACAGCGCCTGCTCAGCGTGGTCGACCGCCACAGTGAATACCTGCGCTTTCGCAAGGAATGGGGCATCGACGACGTGGTGCAGTACGGCCGCGGCGTGATGATGTTGCTGTATGGCTCGCCGGGCACCGGCAAGACCATGACTGCACACGCTTTAGCCCACCACCTGGGCAAGCGGGTGCTGTCGGTCGATGTGCCGACGCTGGTCGAAGCCCGCGACAGCGAGCGGTTCTTGCCGGGGCTGTTTCGCGAGGCCCGCCAGCACGATGCCTTGCTGTTCTTTGACGAGTGCGAGGTGCTATTCGGCTCGCGGCTGCACGGCAACACCCTGATGACGCAGCTGTTAACCGAGCTCGAGCGCTTTGAAGGCGTGGCGGTGCTGGCCACCAACCTGCCGCAGATGCTCGACGAGGCGCTGGATCGGCGGGTGCTGGTCAAGGTCAAGTTTGGAGAGCCGGATGCCGCGTCACGCCTGGAGATCTGGCGCCACCACCTGCCGTCCGGGGTGCCGCTGGCGCCCGACGTGGATCTGGTGGCTCTGGCGGATCGCTTTGAGCTGGCGGGCGGTTACATCAAGAACGCGGTGCTGATGGCGGTGGCCGACGCGGTGCACACCCAGCCCGACCGGCCGGTCATTGGGCACAAGATGCTCGAGCGGGCGGCGCGCGATCAGCTGCATCGGCCGAGCCTAGAGAAGGATGAGCTGGTCTATCCCAAGGTTCGGCTGAGCGATGTGGTGCTGGCCGACGGCGCGCTGGCAATGGTCAGCGAGGTGGTGTCGGCCGCACGGCACCGCAACCTGGTGCTGCAGCGCTGGGGCATTGGCGCCCACCTGAGCTACGGCAAGGGTGTGGTGGCGCTGCTGGTTGGGCCGCCCGGAACGGGCAAGACCCTGTGTGCGCACGCGATGGCCGCCGAGCTCGAGCGTCCGCTGCGGGTGGTGCAGGCCGGCTCGCTGCGGTCCAAGTGGGTGGGCGAGACCGAGCGCAACATCGACAACCTGTTTCGCGAAGCGCGCGCCGACAACGCGGTGGTGCTCATCGACGAGGCCGATGGCTTTTTGCCCGACCGCGACAAGACCACGCAGGCGCACGAGGTTCACGAAATCAATGCGCTGCTGGTGGCGCTCGAGCAGCACGACGGCGTGGTGATTCTGGCGACCAACCGCGCGGCCGGGCTCGACAAGGCGCTGGCTCGCCGCATCGGCTGGACGGTGTACCTAGGCAAGCCCGATGTGCGCCAGCGCGTGCGCATCTGGCAAGGCCTGTTGCCGCCGACGGTGCCGCTGCGTACGCGGCTCGACCTTGGCGGCCTAGCGATGCGCTACCCGTTGACGGGTGGGCAGATCAAGAACGCCGTGCTCAAGGCGGCGCTGCGGGCGGCGATGGGCGATGGTCTGCTCGACCAGACCCAGCTCGAAGCGGCGGCGATGGAAGAGGGCGGCAATGCGGAAGCGACAATTGGTGTCGCTTGTGACTGAAGCGTTGGCACCAGGAGCGACACCCACAGCGACACCCAGGGCGACACCCGAGCAAGGAAGGGGGCGATAATGGACCGCGAACAGGCTGTAGCAGCACCACAACCGCGCCCCAGCATGGTCATCACCGGGGGCTGGTGCCCGGAATTTTGGCGCTGGCGGGTGTCGGCCTGCAGCGAGCGCGGCATCACGTTGAGCGACCGCAAAGGGCGCGTGCGCATCGAGGCCGACCAGTGGCTGCCGTGGTTGGCCGGGCGCTGCCAGCTCGATCCCACCTATGTCGATGGCCAGCGCATTGCCTGCCCTGCGGCCGTGCCGATGCTGCTGCCGGGCGACGTGGCCGAGCCGTTTCCGATGCGACCGCCGCCCGAAGCCACCGATCTGGCGTCGCGTTTGCAGCGGGCCCGCGAAGTGCTGGCCCACTATCGGATCTACCCGATTGCCCATACCGGCAAGGGCACGCTGCTGCGGGTCGACGGCACGCGCGGCAAGTTCGACGTCTGGTACGACGTGCCCGGCGGACAGATGCCGCTGTGCAATTGCTCGGGAGTCGCCCGTTTCTCGCTCGACGGTCGCCCCTGCAAGCACGGGTTGGCGGTGCTGCTCGGCGACCCGGCGGCCAAGGTGCTGCTGCTGCGGGCGCTGACGTGACGCAGAGCAAAGCGACAGAATTTGGACCTTGAACAAGTGCAATCACCAATGGGAGGACACATGGCTACCACAACTTCGATTCAACGCGCCGCACAAGTGGGCTTTGGCTATCAACAACTGCTGCCTCTGGTCGAAGCGGCCCTGCGCGCCGATGTGCCGGTGCTGCTGCGCGGTCATCCGGGGGTGGGCAAGTCGGCGCTGGCGAGCGAGATTGCCCAGCGCCTGGGCCTGCCAATCCTGGATCTGCGCTTGGCGCAGAAGGATCCCGCCGAGCTGGCCGGCATTTACGCCCCCAATGCCGATCGCACCGCCCTGCAGCTGCTGCCTCCCGACTGGGCCCTGGAGCTGAGCCAGCGGCCGATGCTGCTGTTTTTAGACGAGATCAATGCCGCCGTGACCAAGCTGCACCAGGCCGCCGCCTACCAGATGGTGCTCGAGCGGCGGGTGGGGCCGCTGCACTTTCATCCGCAGACGCGCGTGCTGGCGGCGGGCAATCTGGACGAGGACCGCGCGCTGGCGGTGCCGCTGTCGTCGGCTTTGCTCAATCGCTTTGTGCACTTTCGTATGCGCGTTGATCCGACCGATTGGCTGCTGTGGGCCGAGCAGCAGGGACTGCACGCTGGCATTCGCGCCTACATTGCGTCGTTTGGCGGGCGCGCCATGGCGATCTTGTACAAGAACACCGGCGAAGACGCGTTTGCGACGCCGCGCTCGTGGACCATGGCAGCGCGGCTGCTGGCCCAGGCCCCCACCAAGCTGGCGCCGCAGCTGCTGTGCGCCTGTGTGGGGCCGGTGGCGACCGAGCAGTTTGTCGAGTGGCAACGTGTGGCCAGCAAAGCGGATCCGCGGGCTATTTTGGATGGTGCCAAGCTGCCCGAGCTGCAGTCGGGGCCGCTGGCCGAGCCATCGCTCAAGCTGGCGATGCTGTACGCGGTGGGGGATCTGCTGGCAAGACAAGAGAAATTGCCTCCCAAGTGGCTCGAACGCACCGTCGCCCTGCTGCAAGCCCCTGGGATGGATGCCGAACACGCGGTGCTGCTGCTGCGCCGTCTGCCGCGGGCGGTGCGTCTGCAGCTCGAGAAGACCAAGTCGTTTGCGCCCTTGGCTGCGCGCCTGGTCGATGTGCAGCTGCAGGCACTGGAGGCCGCTGATGCGTAAAGTCAAATCCGACCCGCTGGTTGTCGAAGGTCAGCGCCGGGTGGCCGAGCTGCGGATGCAAATGCTGAGTCTGTATCCCTTTTGGGGCTACCTGCTGGCCGAGCTGCAGCTGCTGTGGGCGCCCGACCTGCCAGCCCTGGCGGCGACCGACGGCGTGGCGCGGGTCTGGCTCAATCCTAGGTGGATCGCCCACCTTAACCGCAAGCAGCTGGGCTTTGTGTTGCTGCACGAGCTGGGCCACGTGGTGCAAGAAACGCTAGAGAGGCAAGAGGTGCGCCAGCGCCACCTGTGGAACCGCGCCACCGACTACGCAATCAATCGTCAAGTTGCGCAGATACCGGTGCGGGGTGGGGCTGCGTCGAGTCGGGCTTGGCAGGTGCCGAGCGGCGACATTGCCGGGCTGGGCGAGTGCGCGCCGCTGCTGAACCCGGCGTTTGACCATCTGCCGGCCGAGGGCATCTATGCCAAGCTGCTCAAGAATCCCACGTGTGAGGGCGATGGCGGCGACGCGGTCGAGCTGACGGATGCGGACGGTCTGGCCGTGCGCAGCCACCCCAACCACGGCGGCGGACTGGATATTCACGTGCCCATCCGCGGCGATGTGGAGGTTCAGCAGCAGCTTCGCGACCGCGCCAGCACGCGGCTGCAGCAAGCGGCCGAGGCTGCCAAGGAGCTGAATCCCGGCGAGAACTTGCCCTTGGGCGTCGACCGATGGCTGGCCGGGCTGCGCAAGCCAAGGCTCAGCTGGCAGACGCTGATCCAGCGCTATTTGAACGACTTTGGTGCCAGCGTCGAGCGCAGCTGGGCCCGGCCACACCGCCGCTGGCTGGCCGAGGGCTGGCTGGTCCCCGGTGCGGTGCCCGAGCGCGATGGCGCGGTGGTGCTGGCGGTCGACACCTCGGGATCGGTCAATCCCCAGCAGCTGCAGGCGATTGCGTCCGAGCTAGGCGCGCTGGGCGATAGGGTGGGCGAGCTGTGGGTGGTGTGTGCCGACGCGGCGGTGCACGAGGTGGTGGCGCCGGGAGAGCTGGCGGAATTCTTGAAGAAGTGTCGCTGGAAGGGCGGAGGTGGCACGGACCATCGGCCGGTGTTCGAGTGGGTGCGCGAGCAGCGCTTGAGGCCGGAGTTGCTGATATGTTGTACGGATCTGTATACCCAGCTGCCCGAGCGTCGGCCGGGGTATCCGGTGCTGTGGCTGGCGCTGGCCGACAGTGAGGGGCGGTACGGGCCGCGGCCGGGGTTTGGCGAGGTGGTGGTGGTTGAGGGGTTGGTGTAGGTCCGATCCCCGATCCGAAGTCGGGGTGACGGCACCGTCGTGGCCGATGACCGTGCGTGGCCTGCTTGCGCTTCGGCTTTCGGGGCCGCCGTTCGCCGTGCCCTGTCCAGGTTGCGGAGCGTTGTCGCGGGTCCTGTGCTTCGGCGGCGGACTGGCGGTTGGCGGCGACTGGTTCGTCTGCCGCGAATGTGACAGCGAGTGGCGGCAGCGAACCGCGGGCTGGGCGGAAGTCAGCGCCACCGGTCGTCGGCGCACGTTTACGGCCGAGTATAAGCTCAAGATTTTGAATCTTTCTGCCGGGTGTGTGGCCTCCGGGGAGCGTGGGGCGCTGCTTCGGCGTGAGGGTCTGTCTGCGTCGCATCTCACCGAGTGGCGCAAAGCCCGTGACAAAGGTGCCTTGACAGGTCTGAGTGCTATCAAGCGCGGCCCGGTGCCGGCCCCGGTCGACGCCAACGCCGCCGAGATCAAACAGCTTCGGCGGGACAACGCCTGTCTTCTGGCGAAGTTACAGCGCGCTGAGTTGGTCATCGAAATCCAAAAAAAGTTGCAGAACTGCTGGAGATCCCCCTGCAGACCGCCGACTTCACAGGAAAAAGCTGATGCAGGCCGCCATGCAATTTGCGCCGGACGTAGGCGGCATCGTGAGCGCCTATGCCGCATTGGGGTACCCCCCCCCGACGATCCCCGCCTGCCCAAGCACCTCGCGGCACGCCAAGCTTGACCCGGTGCGGGCAATCCAGCGCGCCGGAGGTTCAAGATGCGAAAACCCCACAGCCGCGATTGGTGGCGGGCGTCCGTTGCTAATTGGCAGGCCAGCGGCCAGACCGCCGCGACGTTTGCCCAAACCCTCGATGTCGATGCCAAGTCACTGCAGTGGTGGCGGCAGTGGCTGGTGCGCGAAGACGCCAAAGCCAAGCGGCCACCTAGCCGGTTCGTCGAGGGCGAGGTGACGGCTGCAGCGCCAGCGGCTGCCCAGGCGTGTCCGGCCGCGACGGTGCCGCCACAGTCACTGTCGGCCCAGATTGGCGTGGTGCAATTCGACATCGTTGTCGGCACCGACCCAGCGTACCTTGCTGAACTGTTCGCCGCCGTCGGCAAGGCGCTGGTGCGATGCTGATGCTGCCGGCGTCGACGCGCCTCTACCTGTGCACCGAGCCCTGTGACATGCGCCGCGGCTTCGACGGCTTGCTTGCCGAGGCCAAGCGCCGGTGCCAAGCGGACCCGTTTGCGGGCCATCTGTTCATCTTCTTGGGCAAGCGCAGGCACCACCTCAAGGTGCTGTTCTGGCAGTCGGGCGGTCTGTGCATCTTTGCCAAGCGACTCGAAATCGGCAGTTTTCGCCTGCCCAAAATCGAGCCCGGACAGGCCTCGCTGCAGCTGGCCGCCGTCGATTTGGCGATGTTGCTCGACGGCATCGACCTGCGCCAAGTGCGACGCCAAAAACTTCATGAGCCGACAGGACCAGTTGCAACGATTTGAGTTTGGGCGATCGACACGGTCGATTTTTCAGATCAACTGCGGTCATGGAGGTTGCCCAGCCCCCGCCACCCGCCGCTAGGAGCCTGTCGGACTATCGCCCGCAAGCATACAAGCAAGCTCCCGGCTCCGAATGGTTGCCAACACTTTGAAAAAGTGTCACAATCACGTGCATGAGCAGATCATTTCGCCCGCACAAGTCCGACGCCCTGTTCCTGTTGCCGCCC
>SHZD01000229.1 GCA_009692465.1 Myxococcales bacterium | reverse complement strand
AACAGTTGGGCACGCCGGTCGAAGGCATTTTCGTCGGCAAGCATGTGCGCCGCTACATGAACAAGCGCCTGTCGAAGGACCACCGCGCCAGCGAATTGTGGCAGCAACTGGTGCAAGTGGTGCCCGGCCACGATGCCCACCACCACCTGCGGTTGGCGATGCCGAGCGCCCACGACGACGCGGTGGCGGCGGCTGAACTGCAGACAGAGCCGGTGCGGTCGGCCGGGACGCGGTAGGGAATTGGCGATGAGGCGCTAAGAGCTCGTCAATCAATGACTTGCCCGTTTGCTATACACACTCACCCAATTACGAGATCAACCTTGGCTCGTCGCCGCGAGTCGGCTGCAACGCAGACGCGAGCTTGGCGGCCCACCCAGCAAGCACGAGATCGACCGAGTCCGGCGTGATGCCGGACTTGGGCGATCGAGTATAGCCGGGAGGGTCGCCAGCACGCGGCCTCGGAGGCCGACGCGCGGCTCCGGCTCTTGGTGCGAGCGACCAACTTATTTTCCTACAGTCCCTTGCTTCGGCCCGAAAAGCAACACCGCAAGGCCATTGGGCGCTGCACCCAGGGGCAAGCGGTCGGCCAGCGCCCGCGCCCAGCGCGGACCATCCGCAGCACTGCCACTGTAGTACACCGCGAACGCGCCGGAGGTCGCCGGCGCCGGCCGACCGCCTGCGGCGCTGCGGTGGATACGGAGCTGGACGAGGCCGGTCGGGCCGCGGACATCAACGTGAATCGCTCCGTCGAACAAGTTGGAAATAAATACAATTTCTCCATCAGCCAGCGTCGAGCCGACCGCCAAGCCGCCCAGCCACGCGCGAACCTCGGGCCCGGCCGGCGGGCGAACCGGTGCATTTGCCTTGCGGTGCGGAGCTTTAGAAATCTTGCTGCGATCCCAGGGTGTTTGACTGACATCAAACCGCACCGTCATCGCCTGACGTATCGGCAGCAACCAAGCCGCAGCAGCCAGCGTAGCGGCCGCACCCCACAGCAAAAGCTGGCTGCGCCGTGTGTGGTCCGCGCTCACCGTGATGGTGGCGGGGCCGGCTTTTTCGCGGCGCAGCCATTTGGGCCAAGGCAGGCAAAATAGCGCGACCAGCAGGATCAACTGGGGATCCATCACACCGGCAGTCAAGGTCATGGTCAGGTGCATGCTGACCAAGAGGATGCCCCACAGCTGCCGCAGCCCCGCGCTGTACAGCATCAACACGGAACCGGTTTGGATGACCAGGGTTCCACCGGCCAGCATGTCGGGCAGCCACGGGTGCGAGGCGATGAAATCGGCGATCGAAGCCAGCCGCGAATTGTCGTCGACCTCGCGGAAAGCAAAGAGCAAGCGCCGAATGATCCGACCGTCCCATTGCACGCCGGCCGCCATCCACTTGCTGGCCGCGGCGATGGCGTAGTTGGCGACCATGGCGGCGACGGCGCCCGCCTCGGCGAGGCGGTCGTGGCTGGTCTCCCGCCAGATTTCAATTTGCTGTGGCGTCGCGAGCGAATCCGCTGGGACCGGCTGTAACCCCTTGGCAACGAGCGCGCCGACCACCCAGCCGACCAGTGCGGAACCGGCGAGGTGCATCTCTGGCATGACAAAGCCCGTGGCAAAAGCGTTGGTTTCATAGATAAGAAACAGCAAACCCAGTGCCAGTGAGCCCGTGACCCAGTTCGTCGGCCGCAGCGCGAACCGCCACAGTGCGCCGATGCACGCCAGCGCCACGGCAAGGTGCAGCCCTGGCACGGCCGCCAACGTGCCAAACACCGGCCCCGGATCGGCGTGTTGCCAGTCGTTGGCGACGTCAAACCGCGTCATGTAGGCCAGCCAGATGCAGTCAAAAGTGGCAGCACAGGCAATGGCGATGCGCAGCGGTCGGCGATCCGACCAGCCCCACAGGGTCGCAGATGTCATGGCAAACCGCCTTGGATGTCGGCGGTACAGTCCAGCAGCGGGCAATTGAACAATTCACCTGGCCGCTGCGCAGTTGGCATACGCCAGACGCGACGCACGACCTCGACCCGCTGCCCAACGGCGCTGGCGGCGGCGTGCTGGCGAATCAAACCAATTGCCCTGCGGTCTTGCGAATCCATCAGATCGCGGACTTGGCACTTGGCGGAGCTATCGCTGGGCACGGGCGGCAAGCCGACCGCGGCCAAAGTCGGGCAATGCCAATTGCGCAGACGCTTGACTTCAACGAGGCTGCCATCGGCCAAGCGGGCGGCGATGCGCTCCGATTGGGTTGAATCGCCGCGGGTAAACATGTCGAAGGCGTAAAACGGAAACAAGTGGTGCACACCGTACCCCACCGCGGCAAACGTGAGCAGCACCACGCAGCCAATCCAGCGCTCAAGGCCAGCCAGCGTCTGTGCGGCGTTCGACGGTTGTGGTGGGGATTGTGGCATGATGACCGGCTGAGCGCGCGCGGAATGGGGCGCATTTGGGCTGTTGGCAACTGACAGGCCGGCTAATTGTGCCAGAATTCGACGAGCGGCTCAAAATGCACCGCCGCCGGCGCGACCGTGCCGCGCCACAGGTACATCAGGTTGCCGATTGGATTGACGGTGGCAAACAGCGACACGCCACCGCTAGGCAGGCGCATCCGCAGTTTGAGGCGGCCAGTTTGCACAACTTTGTGGGCGCCGCACGCCCGCTGTCCTGCGCCGGCTTCCAAGGTGTCGAAGATGCGGCAATGGCAATACCTGAGCGCTGGATCACAGCCCAGTTCGCGCGTGCGAAAATCGCGAAACCCCAGTTCAATCAGGGTCAGTTTCGGGCCGCGCACGGCGGCGATGGTCAGCGGCGTCTGCTCCCACGGCACCCTCACGTGCGGTGCGATCCACAAGCCC
Organism: Myxococcales bacterium; assembly: GCA_009692465.1. Taxonomy (GTDB): domain Bacteria; phylum Myxococcota_A; class UBA9042; order UBA9042; family UBA9042; genus SXRM01. The sequence continues at coordinate 5,677 of SHZD01000229.1, read as the reverse complement.
TCGTGGCGCATGAAGTCGATGTCCACTGTGGCGTCATCAGGCAATTCAATCGGTTGCATCGAAATGCCTTCCCAGACCGGCAGGCTCAAGTCCAGTTCGACCGTCATTGGTCGCCCGCGCGCAGGCACTTCGCTGGCTTGCCAGCCCCATGCCAGGGCGTCTTGCGATTGCCACAGTTGCCCGGCGGCCATCCGGCCGAGCACGCTGCCGTAGCGGGTGGCGCGGGCGTAGTCCGGCAGCAGGCCCATGTCGAGTGCCCGGCCCCGCGACCAGGCCAAATGCGTCTGGCTCTCGTTTGGCGACAGGTCAAAGCGAGCGAAGTAGCGTTCGTCTGGCGGCACCTGCCAGCGGCCCAACTGGCCCAGGCCGAATTGCAACACCAGTGCGAGCCCGACGAGCAGCGTGAGCATCGCGAGCGGCCGCCGCACCGTCTGCGCCAGCCAAGCCGCCCACCACAGAGGCCAGACCGCAGCCGCGATGAGCAAGATCCCCATCTTGTTTGGGTAATCCCACGCTTCCTGCAGCGATAGGCCGCCGTGCACCGGCAACCACCAGCCCAACAACAGCAGCCCATGCCGCGGGCTCTGGCGCACCAGCGCCACCGCACCGCACACCAACGCCGCCAGGCCAAGCGTGCCAAGGTGGTCTGCCAGCCACAGCCACCACGTCGCTAGCATCGGCAACGGGTTGTGCGGTGTGCGCACCCAATGGTCGTGCAGCGGAAAATTGACCATTCCTGGCCATTGCACGGCCTTGCCGAAGATCTGATAGGGCAAAGGCGCGAATTGCAGGTTGTGCTCAAACCGCAGCAGCGACCCCACCGCCCACAAATGGTGCAAGTTCTCCACCGCAGTGCCCGCGACGACGCCGACGCTGCACCCGGCGATGGCCTTGAGGCGACCACCCCGGGGCGCAGATTGGCCGGCGAACACCAACAGCGCCGGCGTGCACACCAGCATCGGGTGGCGCATGTCGACCACGATGGCAAAAAGCAGGCCGACCACAAACCACGCTGGTCGCTGGGTCAGCGCCAGCGCCAACACCGCGCAACTGGTTGCCAATGTCAACAAGTTCTCGTCGAGCAGCGGGATGCTCAGCGTGTAGGGATTGGCGCTCAGCGCCAGCAGGCCCAGCCAACTGGTGGCTGCCGGTGCCCAAGCCACGGGCCATTTTGTATCGGGCGACAGCGCAAGGGTGCGCCGCACGGCAACCCAGCCACCCAGCGCAAGCATTGTGCCGACGGCGGCAAACAAGACGCGAAAGCCGGACGCGCCATACAAGGCAAGGGCCCCTGCGATGACGCCAGAATTGCCCAGCTGCGCGTCGCCAACGTTGCCCCGCATGACGTCGCAAGGGCGGCCGAGCTGGCCCACGGCGCAGATTGCGGCTTCGCCGACGCACGAACTGGCCGAAACGGAGCCATCGTGGCGCAACCACCACAGCAGGCCAATGACGAGTGCGCCGCGGCCCCACGCCGATTTGGCGATGCGCAGCCAGCGGTTGTCTGGGCGCAGCAGCTTGTGCGGCGGTCGACCCTGGGCTTTCGCCAGCACGGACAGGGAGATGACTTGGACCAGCGCCACCGTGATCAACATGGGCGCCACCACGACCAAGCCGAAAAGGCAATGCAGCCAAAAGGCCAGCGTCGAAGTCAGGCCAAAGCCCAGTGCCAGCGCGCTCAAAAGCGAAGTAGCATCCTCCGTCGCCGCATCGCCGGCATCTGGGCCATCCGCGGCAGCTGGCACGAGCGCTTGCGCCCACGCCGTGCCCGCCCAGCCACACGCCAGCGTACCCAGTGACGCCGAAGCAGCGAGTGCGAAAAGGGACGGTGGGTCACGCAGCATGGCGATGGCTACCCGATTTGCCGTTTGCGGCTGTCAATGGGCAGGGAAATGAGTGAACGGAACATTTCCGTTGCTCTTTGAGTGGCTTCGCAAAACGTAGCCGCGCCGCAGAGCGCTGCGACGCCGGCCACGCGGCCACATTCTCGCGCTTTGCCGGCGCTGTCAATGCGCGATCGCGCTGCCGCCGGCCCTTGTTGCGCGCCCGACGCTGCTCGCCAACCCCGACGCGTGACCGACCACCCAAGGCTTCAATAGAACACGCGCGGCCGCACTTGAAGCTGCTTTCCGCCGCACGCAATCACAAACGCATCCGAACCGCCGCTGGGTACGCCAACGCCCAGCCACTGGCGCGAGCAACTCTGAGCCAAACATACGGTGGGTCCACTGAATTGCCCTTGCCCGTCGGCGCTGAGTTCAATGGTGCACTGGGCAGGCACCACTGGCGCGCCGCTGGCGTCCAGGTGATAGGCAAGCACTGTCACGGGCACGGTGCCCGCGGGCGACCAGCGCGTCGACAACTCGCTCAGCAGCGGTTCGTTGACCACCATTGCGCCTTTGGCCGCTGCCACCACCGTTTGTTGCCAGCCGCTTGGCCATTTGACCGTCAAGGTTTGCGCCGCTTCGCCGGCTTGGAGGGCAAAATGACTGAGCGGTGCCTGGATGGTTTGCGACGGCGCTTGGACACTGTGTTCTGCAACGATGGCACGCAAGTTCGTCTGGAGCGTCAACCGCGCTCCCAGTCCCCAGGCGTTGGAAGTCGCGCCCTTGAGCCGCACGGTCAAATCGCTGCCGCCGTGCTGCAAGTCGTTGCGCAACACGCGGGGCTGAACCCCTTGACCGCCAAGCAAAAGGTCATCATCGCCATCGCCATCGAGATCGGCAAGGACCATCGCTCGCCCATCGTGCTCCGCCGGCAAGCCCCACGCCGCACTAAAGTCGACAAACTGCTGCTTGCCGCTATTTCGCAGCACTACCGGCCGCATCGCCACGGCAGCGGCACTCGCCCATGCCGCAAAGTCAGGGCCGTGGCTGATGACGACGTCGAGATGACCATCGTGATCAAGGTCCGCGAAAGCCGGACTCCACGAGGTCATCGTCGTCGCGCCGGCCGACAGCGGTGCCCACAAGCCTGCTTGCAGACCGGCCAGCTTGCGTCCGCCGCCCGGCTGGCTGAGCAAGAATTCGCTGCCGCTGGAGTCAAATACCGCGGGATCAAAGGGATCGATCTTGGCTGGATCGCCGCCGACTTGCGGCACGATGCTGATTTCAATCTCGGTCAACAGGTAGTCCAGCACGCCGTCGCCATTGACATCGCCGCTGCACCCGCCCATCGGGCTGGCAAAGGGGACGCCGGGCGCGGTAAAGACCGGTGGCTGCTTCTTGAGCACGTACGCATCGCCGCTCGCATCCATCGACTGGTGGCGGTAGTAGCCAACGCCGAGGTCCGGCGCACATGTTTCGGTAAGCATGAGCAAGTCTTGCAGCCCGTCGTCGTCGTAATCTGTTTGCATGACAGCCCACGTCGACGCAGCCTGATTCAGCCCAAGCAGGGGCGTTGCCTTGATGTATCCGCCTGGCCCGCGGTTGAACCATGCGCGCAGGCCCTTGTTGGCAGATCCACACTGGAACTGCGCGACCACGATGTCCAAAAGCCCGTCGTCATTGAGGTCAGCTGGAATGACATGCTGCACCTGCGCACCGTTGCTGTCTTCGGCAAGCCCCAGCGCCTTGGTTTGGTCGCTGTAGCTGCCGTCGCCGTTGCGCACCAGTGCCCGTAGCACTTCGGCGCCCACGAGCAGCGTTGGGCCAAGCGGCCCGTCGGTGGCCGCAATGGAGCTCGGCTTGGTCCATAACTTCAGGACTTGCGCGGCCTTGAACTGCCAGGGGGCCGTTTGTGTCCACACCACGACCTGGTCGACGCCATCGCTCCACACCACGTCAAGGTCGCCATCGTTGTCGGTGTCGATGGCCATCGGGCTCGATCCGTAGGGCACCACCAGCGGTCCTGCCAAATCAACTTTTAGGTCTGTGATCGGCAGTTTACTGCTGACCTCCACGAACCCACCACTGGCCTTTAGCGGGCTTGGCACGGCGGTGGCGGGCGCCAATACCGCCGTCAGATCAACCGCTGTCTGGCAACTGGGGCAGCTGGCAAGCGTCTTGTTGACGCATTGCACGACGCCGTCACCGCACTTGGCGCCGCCGCATGGCTGGCCGACTGCCAGCAACGGGCCGTTGTCGGGCGTCTGGAATGTGAAGCCCTCGTCGGTGGCGCCATCACAGTCGTTGTCGATGCCGTCGCAGGACTCGGTGGCCGCACTACACAGCGCGACGTCAGCCGGCGCCGCGTCGATCGCCGCGCCGTCGCCCTGCCAGCCGTCCGCTCCTGCCCCGTTGTCGGACCCAGCCGTTGGCGGTGCGTCTTGCGGTTGCAGCGCTGCATCGACCCCGTCGTCCGCTCCCAGCTCGGCGCCGGATTGCCAGTCTGCTACGCCCTCTGCCACGGCCTCTGTCCAGCTATCTGGCGTGGCCTCCACTGTGGCTTCTGCATCACCTGCTGCGGAGTCGGGGTCTCCAGGCTGCTCCTTGACGAAGTCTGCGGTGTTGCCATCGTCGGCGGCAGGCCAGGCGTCGCCCACGCCGGTGGCCTCGGGCGCAGCGTCGAGCGGCTCGCTTGGAAGCGTCTCCGCGCCTGTGCGCAACGCCTGGTCATCGCCGGCGAGCAGTTCCGCCGTTTCTGGCGCTTGCCCAAGGTCTGCAGTGCCGTCCAGCGGTGGGGTCGGGGTGGCGTCGGCGGCGATGCTCACCGCACAGGCAGCTTCCAGCGCATCGCCGGTTGCCGACCGCGACGCTGGCGCGCCACACGCCGCGGCGAGCCACGCGACGGCGGCGAATCTGCGCAAATCAGCGACGCCCCGCATGAACTGCCCCGTAGCCTGCACACCCAATTGCTGCGCCGCCGGCCCCTCCGGCGCCACATGGACCACCACACTCGCGCGCGGCGCGAGCGCTGTCAATGGCAAAGCTCGACCGCTCGCCCACGCTCGCCGAACATGGCCACCGTTGAATGTGCCGGGTTGTGCGCAGCCCAAGCTAGGGGCTCGATGCCGGTGGCACACCGGCGCTTCGCCCAATCTCCGCCGCGCAGTTGGAGGTAATTTCCCAAACTCATTTACATTTTGTGTGATGGCCTCAGCCTCAATCGGCCATTAATCTCCTGACAGGCAAAAACACGGCAACGCAGAGGCCATAGGCTTCACGAGTCTGTCGGCATTCGGCTGTGCACAAATTCGCAGACGTCGATTTACGCCCCGCCGGCCGACGGTTGGACGGTCGATTGCGCCCGAATTGTAATCGCCTTCCATCGTTGTGTCGCGGCTCGTTTCTCGTTTGCGTGCAACTACCTAGAAGAAAATCGGTTTCCGGCAGTTTTACTCTGTTTCCGTTCGTTGGCAGAGCGCCTTGGCGATCTTTTTCGGCTCGCATCTGCCGACTTCTGCGCCGAAAAATTGCCCGCCGGCCCCGCGGGCTGCAATCATAGTTTAAGCAAAAAAAACGAGACGTTACGGGGTGGCGACCCCGGCAGCGTCACGTGGCCGGCGGACATTCAAAGCATGGTGCAGCGCGTGACCGCCGGCAAGACTCCAGAGGTATATATGCAAAATGAACCAACTATTCGCCTGACGCGGCGGTTGCTCGGGCACCTCGCCGCTCGAACCAATGAAACCAACATCGAAAAACACCTCACAGATCCCCGCACCAAAGTCGGCAACATCAAGTTGCCGCTGCGTCGGGCCGTGACAGGCGTGGTGACCGCAATCGCCAGTGGCTGC
>SHZD01000028.1 GCA_009692465.1 Myxococcales bacterium | reverse complement strand
CGAGCGACAGCGAGCGACAGCGAGCGACAGCGAGCGACAGCGAGCGACAGGGCCCCGGCATCCCAAATCGGGGGTCGCGGGCAACTTCGGTGGTGAATTTGGGGCTACTCGGGGACGCTCTGCCGCCCGTCGGCACCGGCAGCGCCGCAAGCCTAGGCAGCCAACGCGACCGGCAAAGGCGATGCACCATCGGCATTTGGTCGATGGTCGGCCCAGTGGTTGATTTCCACCCGCAAACCGCGTCAAATTGCGGCCCCTGCGCGCCTGAGCGCCGGCCTGCCCGGCGGGAGAGTTACCCATGTCAGATCCCATTGTGTTGCTCGTTGGCGGCACCAAATTGATCGAACGTGAATTGCAAACAGCGGTTTCAGCGCCGCTAGTGGCGGTGGCGACGGTCGAAGAAGCGACCAAAGTGTGGCGCGACCGCCCGGTGCGGCTGTTGGTGTTGGGGCCGACGCTGCGGCGAGCTCTGCAGGTCGTCACCATGTTGCGCGGTGAAGGCGGATTCGACAGCCGGTTGTTGGTCGTGTACCGCGATGACCAGCGCGACGAGGTCAAGCGCCATCAGAAGAGCAAGCAGTCGGCGGATGGCTACGTTGCGCAATCGCGCGTTGCCCGCGAGTTGGCGGACGCAGCGCGCGGACAGTGGGCGACACTAGCGACTGGAGAGCTTGATATTTTGGAAGAATTGCCGGTCGAAGCGGTCGAAGCCGCGCCCCAGGAGGGCTCCACCCAGCTGATGGACGTCGTGGAGCTGGATAGTGAAAACCATGATTTTATAGAGGAATTCGAAGAAGATGAACCGCCACCGCCGGTACCGGACAGAGAATTGGCAGCCGATGCCGACACGGATTCCGCAGCCAGTGCCGAGCTGGGTGCCGAGCTGGGTGCCGAACTGGGTGCCGAACTGGGTGCCGAACTGGGTGCCGAACTGGGTACCGAACTGGGTGCCGAACTGGGTGCCGAGTTGGATGCCGAAGCTGGTGTAGAACTGCTTGGAGCGCTCGATTTGCAAGAGATCGATGTCGGCGGTGACGACATCGAGGAGATTTCCGCCGACGAAATAACCTTGGAGGAAGTCGCCAGCCCATCACCACTGGCGCAGCCCACCCTGGAGCCGGAGCCGCTCATGGTGGAGATGACGATGGAGAACTCTATTCTGGAGGATCTGCCGAGCGACGAAGAACTGGACGCCAAAATTGCCCCACCGCAGGCACCCACTGGCATGAATGGCGATGACGGCGATCTGGATTTGGAAGAGATCGATCTCAGCGCCGATCTGGTCGAGGAATTTCTGGCGGACGCCATTGAAGAAGTGCTCGATGTCGATCTGATCCAAGAACTGCAGGAGGAAGAGCTTTTGCCAGCCGTGGCTGTGCTTCAGGTTGAGCCGGCAGTTGCAGCGGCTGCCAAGTTGCAAGCTCCTGCTTTCGCACCGCTTGTGGTGGCGCCGGCGCAGCCGACAGGGGTGGTTACTGCGCAGCCGACAGGGGTGGTTACGGCGCAGCCGACAGGGGTGGTTACGGCGCAGCCGACAGGGGTGGTTACTGCGCAGCCGACAGGGGTGGTTACTGCGCAGCCGACAGGGGTGGTTACTGCGCAGCCGACAGGGGTGGTTACGGCGCAGCCGATAGTCGCGGCTACGGCGGAACCGATCGCGGCTGAACCGACGGCAATCGCCGCCCCAGTGAAGCCAGAGGAGCCCCTGAAGCAAGCGGAGCCCCTGAAGCAAGCGGAGCCCCTGCAGCCAGCTAAGCCGCAAGCTGCGGAGCCGCTTGCCGCCCCACCGCTGGCGCTGGCTGTGCCTGTCGTGTTTGCCCCTGCTATCGCAGTCGCCGCTGCGCCAGCGGTCTCATCGACGGCGGTGACCGAGCGCGCGCGCACCAGTGGTGCCCATGCGGCCATGTTCAGCGAACTGACCACGTTTGTGGAGCGCCTGCAGGATGCCGCCAACTCCATTGCCCGGTTGGAAGCTGAAAATGAGCACCTGCGCTTGGAATTGATCCACGCCCGCGGCGATGCGCGGCCCGGGGCCGATGCCGAAATTGCCAGACTCAGTCAGCATTTGGCCGACACGGAACTTCGTTTGAGTGGCGCTCAAGGCGCACGCGATGCGGCAGTCGATGGTCGGATGCGCGCAGAGCTGTCGGCGACGGCCCGCGAGGAAGAGTTAGCCCGCGTGCGCAGCGAATTGGCGGTGGCGTCATCGGCGTTGGCGGCGGTCGAGTCGCAGTTGGCAGCGCTGCGGCGGTTGAGTGCGGATTCGGCCAAGAGTCTAGTGGCCATCGCCTCAATGCTGGATCGCTGAATCGACAGATCGTCAAGCTCTCCGTAGGAACTGTCCCAGAATAAGTCATTGTGGGACTGGTTCCGTTTGCTTGCTTTGTTGGTCGCTAAGCTCGCGTTCGCAAAGGCCGACTCGCCGCTCCTAGGTCGCCCAGATCGATCGAGTTATTGGAGGACAGTTCCTTAGTCGGCCGTCCGCGTTGGCGTGGGTCGCGATTTCGCTTGCGAGCGCTGTGCGCTGTGTGGACTGTGCGCTGTGTGGACTGTGCGCTGTGTGGACTGTGCGCTGTGTGGACTGTGCGCTGTGTGGGCTGTGCGCTGCGTGGGCTGTGCGCTGCGTGGGCTGTGCGGCACGCTGGGTGCACCACTGGCCCGATAATGCTAGCGTAGCGCTGCTCAGGCCGACGCGGCCTGCCCTTCTTTCGGTCTACTTTGCCCAAGCGGAGCGCCATGGCCGCCCCCAATAGTCCTGATCCCTTGGGCAAATCACCCGAAAAACCTGCAGCAAAGGGCAATGGGGCCGCCAAATTCGGCAGAGTCCCCAGTTCGCGGCGCGTGTCGGTCAGCGAGATCCTGACGACCGTCAATGTCAGCAAGGACGAGTTCAAAGAACAGCGCCGCACCGTGGCCCTACTGCTGCTGGAGATCGTCGCGATAGTCGCGGTGCATGTGTTGCTGTTGGTGTTTCTCAAGGTGCCAACCCCCGTCAAGCCCCTGCAAATTGAAACGAACGACTCGGGCCAAGCCATGCATGTGTGGCTGCAGGTGCGCCCTCAATGTTGGGCGCTGCCAGACTGGCCCGGGCTACTCAAGAGCGTCCGATCCACACACGCGACCGGCAAAAGCGCGTTGGTGGGAGAAGGTCCTGCGCGGTACATGCAATTGGATGGCGTGGTCGACGAACCTGCCCGCGCGGCCGTCTCGCAGTGGGCCAGCAGCCAAGCCAACGCTTGTCTGGCCGTTACCAAGGGCAAAGAAGAGTACCAGCAGATCGTGCGCGCCTCGTGGACCCCGACCACTGAAGCCGATTTTGCCAAGGCGGCGGCCACCTTGCTCAGCGCCGGGGCCACGGTGACCAGCCAGCAGTGGGAGCCTACTGCGCTGTTCATCCTCGAAAGCCTAGCCTTTCCAGAGCGCTCGCTGCAGATCGACACCGCGCGCAAGGCTTTGGCCAGTGGCGGCTTGAAGAATTTCGTGGTCGAACCCACCACCAAGGCCACGCTGGGTGCCACCGCTCATCAGCGCTGGCAAAAAGGGGCGATCGAGCCGTTCAAGAAAGTTCAACGCGGCGCGATCGCGATACAAATGGTCATTTTCGCGCTGCTGGCGGCAATCTGGATGGTGGTGTTGCGCGGGCGGTTTGCCAACAGCGACGACCTCAATCCACTGACGTTCTTAGAGGGTGTGACGCGCGGGCTCATCGGCGCGGTGCTGGTGGGTGTGCTGGTGGCACTGATAGGACGCAAGATCGGCATTGATTTTGCGCCGCTGCAAGCTCGGGTTGCCGAAACTGATGCGGCCAGTTCGGTGCTGTCGCTGCTGAGTCTGGGGCTGCTATGGCCGCTGGTTCATGGCATCGTGCTGCATGGTTACGTCCAGCGGCGTCTGGCGCAGACGCTGGAGGCGTGGCCGTCCATTGCGGTCGCCGCGATCGCGTTTCCGCTGTGCCAGGTTGCCGTGGTCCCGCTCGTTAGCCCGCAGGTGGTGTTGTGGCTGCCCGTGGCTGCTTTGGCCGGCTTTTTGGCCCATTCGACGGGTCGGCTCGGACCGGCGCTGGTGGTGACGGCCGTGGCCCAGTTTGCCATCACGCTTTTGGCCTTGTTTTAGACCATTGGGCCGTGGTACTGGCTGAATAGACGCGAGCTTAGCGACCCACGGAGTCACGGACAACCGCGATTTTGATTAGATTTTGGTGGGGCCCCGAATGGCTAGCGGTCGCAGGTCCCAGGCCGGCAGCCACACCCGGTCAGCGCGGCTAAATCCGAGCTTGCGCAGCCGCTGATCGAGATCGGGCAGATGGGCTGCACCATAGAAAATCGCGAATTTTTTTGCCTTTTTTCGCAATTCGCGCTCCAACACGGCGATGGCGACCTGATTGCGGTCGCCGATCAAGATCGAACCAAAGCCCAGACCGCCGACGTCGCCGGCCGAAATATCCATTTCGCTCAATTCGCGGGCCAGCAACCGCTTGAGTGCGCGCGGTCGATCGGGATCAGTCAGGGCCACCACCAACTCCCAGCTAGTCAGCCGCAAGCTGCCGTCGTCATGGCGCAGGCGCGCGGCATCGCCGATGCTCCACGCCAGCAAGGCCCCCAGGATATCCCCGGCGTGCTGGCGCATTTTTTCGCCCAACCGCTTGCTGTCGATGTCGGCGTGGACGAAGTTGCTCGCGCGGTAGTGGATGCGGTCCAACTGAAAATCGAGGTCGAGAAAATCCTTGATAACGCGCTGGATTGCCGAGACGCCGCCGGTCGACGGCGCAAAATCGCGCATGGCGAATTCCTCGGGTTTGACCAGTTCAAACAGCACCTTGTCGTAGGTGGCAAACCGGGTGTTGAGCGCGTTGTAATAGGCCACGTCGCCGATGTGGACGGCGGCGACCAAATCCACAATCTGGGGGCCGCGCTGGTAGCGCACAATCGCCGTGTCGAGGTGCTCTTGGCCGGCGACTGCGTTGACAAAGCGGATGAAATTGCTCATCGGCTCCGCAGCGTCAGCGGGTAGTACAGCGGTCAACGTCGCGGCCACGACAGCCACAAACAAGGTCAAGCGGCGCAGAACCATAGCGGGCAACCTCCGCCGACACCATACCATGAGTGGGTCCAGACCGCGGCGGGCGACCGGCGAAACGAGCAAGCGGACCCCGAACGAATCCCAGTGGCTCGGCTCGCTACCGCGATTCCCCGCTTTGGGCGCAACATGCTTGGTGAAGTCGGCTTGCTTGAACGCAAGCCTGCTGGGTCGGCGCTGCAGTCCCCAGTTCTTGACCAAGCTGGTGCTCAACGGCCCGGAAGGCTGTTTGCGTGGGGCGGGAAATCCGTTCGCAGGACTGATTTCTTAATCCGCGCCCATTGGGCTTCACTTCTGCTTGATTTGCATCCCAAATCGGGGCTCGCGGAGTTTTCGGTGGTGAATTTGGGGCTAATCGCGGACTTGCAGTTCCAAAAACTGCTTCGCTGTTTCGGCCCACGCGGCCGCCGGTTGACCCGCGACCACCTGAGCAACCGCCCGCTCGGCTGTGTGCATCGCCTGATCCAAGTTGCAATGCAGCCACAGGCCCTGCCGACCGATCGGCAAGGTCTTGCCATCGGCCACCGCCGCCGCCATCGCCGCCTGCCAAGTGGCGCGCCAGCCCCGCCGGTGCAGGGGGTAGACCCGCGGCAGAAAGTGCTGCTGCCTGAGGCGCAGATGGTTCGATGCCGCCACGATCCCGGCCTGCCGCAGTTGCGCGCTCAACACAGCAATGTGCGCCGCCCACTGAACGGAGTCGCCCCAGCTGCCTTGGGGAATCTCGACGCACAGCAGGCGGGGCTGGTCGGGTTGGGGCGGGCAAAAATGGCTCACTTGGGTCACGCGGCCGAACGCGAACTGAAGTTCTGGGCAATACCAAGTGTCGACGTCGGCCAGCGCTGGCCCGTCCACCTGCAGCCAAAGCAAGTGCAATCCTTTGTGATCACATAGTAACTCTGGTGCGTGACGCTGCAAATGGCCGCTGTCCAGCACGGCGTCCGCGCCCTGTAGCGCGGCGGCAGGCACCGGAGTTGCCAAATGCAGCGAGACCCCCAAGCCAAGGCATTTGCTACGCAATTGTTCGATAAACATCGCAAATCCACCGCGCGGCACCCAAAATTGGTGGCGCTGCGCGCTGCCCGTCAACGCCCGCCACGGCGCGGCCGTCGATAGGCGCTGCTTGGCACACGTCTGGCTCAGTTCTGCGGGGTCAAGGCCCCACACTTTGCGGGCGTACGGTTCGTAGAAGGCAGTGTAGGCCGCCAAGCCGGCGCGCCGTTGGACAAATTGGGCAAAACCGACGTCGGTGTCCGCGCGACCGTGGGCTTGCCAGCGCGGCGCCCGCACAAAATCGGCGGCAAACCGCAGGCCATCCGTCAGGCCCAAGCCGCGCATCAGGCCTAGCGGCGACAGTGGGTAGTTCAACTGCTGGCCGCGCAACACGATCTTGCCCTGGCGCTGGCGCGGCTCCAAAGGTGCGGTGCGAGCCACATCGGCCACCGCTGCCACGCGCAGGGCCGCTCGGTGCAGCCGATGGGCGCCCAAATCGCAGTTCACCCCGGCCACAGTTGGGCCCGCCAGCAAGCCGCCGATGCAGTTTTGTTGCTCAAAAATAGAGACTTGCCAACCAGCTTGGGCCAATCGCCAGCCGGCGGTCAGCCCCGCCACCCCGGCGCCGACCACCACCGCTTGCCGAGCCACTGGCTAAGCGGCGAGTGGTTTATCGGCGAGCTTGCCGCCGCCCAACCACATCGCGACCAGACTCCAGCCGACCATCAGGGTCCACGACAGCCCCATGGCGGCGCCGGTGACGGGCATCAACCACAGCCAACTCTTGGTTTGCCAAATGATCACCGGCGCCAGTACGTGCAGCAGCGCCGAGCTGCCGGCTACCGCGATGACGGTGCCAGCCACTGCCGGGTGCAGGCGGGTCAAAATGAACAAGTGCGCCAAAATCAAGAACACCACGCTCACCGAAAACACGTGCTGGTGAAAAACATCCATGATCCATGGTTTTTTGTGGTCTTCCACCGGTTTTGCGGGCGGCTCGCTGGCCAATTCAAGCGCTGGACCCGCGCCGCTGGTCTGGGTTGTCGGCGAGTGGTCAGCAGCAGGCGCGCGATCGACGTAGCGCTCTTCGACGCTGGGCTGACCGTTTGGGCCGCGCAGGTCAGAACCCATGCGATCGCGGTACATCGCCCACGAGGTCCACAAGCCGATGCCAATAAAAATCAAAAAGAAGCTGTAGACCAGCTTGGCCGGCACGGGCAGCGCCGCTAAGTGAAAACCTTTGGCAATAAAGACTTTCAAATTTTGCGATTAGCGATGGCCATCGGCGCGAGCGCCGACCGCTCCACCCGCTGGCTGAGACGCCACGGACAACACCTTGGCAACCCCGGGCTTAATCGCCAGCTCAGTGGCCACGATCAGGGCGCGACGGGCACCGATGGCCAAGCTTTTGGACGAGATCGTCGCTCCGGCTACCGCAACAATATCGGCACCATGGCGTACGGCGTCGGCGGCCGATTTACCGGCAAATTGGTTGCGAAAGCGGGCCTGAGTCACATCGCTGCCATACGCTTCGCGGTACACCATCACTTCTAGGCGTTGCATGGTGCCGTCGGTGCCGATCAGCGCAGCAAAGGTAATTGGCAGATGCTGGCCCAGTTCGTCGTCAATGACGGCCAGACCGTCAATTTTATCCTTAGTTACTCCGTAGTAGACTGTCCACACTGCTGGAGGCGCGTAGCCCAACTGGGCCCGCAGCACCTGTGTTTGAGCAGCGGTCGGCACCACGCGGGCATAGGTCACTCGCTCGCTTTTGGCGAAGAAGCTCTTGAGAACACTGGATTTATCCCAATAAGTCTCGGCATGAGCGAGGTGGGCGGTGGTCAGCATCGTCAAGACGGTCAACCCTAGCGCGGCTACGCGGGCGACGGCCCAAGGTGAGGCGACCCAAGGTGAGGCGACCCAAGGTGAGGCGACCCAAGGTGAGGCGACCCAAGGTGAGGCGAAAGTGCCCAGTCGCTGACTTCGATTCGCCAAAGGTATTTTCATCGTAATCAAAATGTTATCGCGTCGCGGGCGCCGTACTGTGGCTGGCGCTCGCTAATGATAACGACTTTCACTTTCGTTTTCAATTGGCAAAACTGCGCTGGTCGATTTCGGCGGATTAGTGGTGTCGTCGCCAACCGGATGCACGGGCGACTGCCATGGTGGACAGTTCCTAAGAGTTGCAGCACGCCGCGCGCGGCACCCTCGATAGATAAAACTTTTCAGCGTGCTGCATGGCGACCGGGCCTCTGGGCGCCCGCGCGGCTACGCAGCACACGTGGGGCGGCGCGCCCCGAGTTTCTAGTTAGCCGATCCAATAAGATTTGCTCGGCGTCTCAGTGCTTGCTATGTGGGTCGCGAGCCTGCGCCCGAGGCGTCAGGCCGCTCCGTTTTGTTTGGCAATTCTTTGCAGGTTCGGCGTTAATTGGTCGGGTCTCTAGGAGCCTGTCGGAAATCAATCGGTTATGAAATATCTTTGCGGTTATACACAATGAATCTATTGCGATCTGACAGTCTCCTAGCTTCTCAGATATTCTCAACTGTCCAAGAACTGCCCGGAATGAATCCGTGCAGTTTCAGACAGTTGCCGCCGTCTAGCCAGACGGCGCTAGGAGCGAGTCGGAATACTCCGACACGCTCCTAGGGCCCGAGCAAGAATTACTCGATCGAACCGTGATCGGAACGGAGCGTGCAGGCGGCTTGAAAAGCCCGCGAGTTAGCGACCCACCAAACAAGCGATGGGCCGAGGTGTCAAATCGACTTGATTTTACACGGACCCTAACTGCGACTGCCCGGTCCCGTCCGCCCCGGTCTGGGCTCAAAACTGTCGGGCGTAAACGCCGCCGGCAACAACTCGCGCAACGTGGTACTCCACACCTGACCGGCCGTGCTGGCCAAAATCACTTCTAGATCGAGCCCAAATTCGCACAACGTCTGGCGACACAGCCCGCACGGTGCCGCCGGCTCGTCGGCATCGGTGACAATGGCAATCGCGACAAACTGGCGATCGCCAGCTGAAACGGCCCCGCACACCACGCTGCGCTCGGCACAACAACTAACTGGATAGCTTGCGTTTTCGACGTTGACGCCACAGTAGGTGGCCCCCGATGCCGTCAACAACGCGGCGCCCACCGCAAAGCCAGAATAAGGGGCGTAGGCGCGCTGACGCACCTGCTCGGCTTGCAGCAGCAAGGCCACCAAGTGGGGGCGACCGTGCAATGCGCCACTGTGGGCCCACAGCAGTTGGGCGGCGGGGCTGGCTTGGGCAATAGCCTGACTCACAGCGACCTCGATTGGGCGATCATGGACGGTCTCGATTGAGCCACCATTGGGGGCAGAGCGGCGACAAACCCAGCGACTAGCGCGGTCATTCGGGCGGTCGCATCGTTGGCGACATCAGCGACATGGCCGTGATCGAGCGTGCCCGCCCCCAAGCCAGCGCCCAAATTGGTCACGCACGACAAGCCCAGGACCCGCACGCCCATGTGCCGAGCGACGATGGTCTCGCTGACCGTGGACATGCCGACAACATCGGCGCCAAGTAGAGACAACATGCGAATTTCAGCCGGTGTTTCGTAGGACGGCCCGGTCAGGCCACAATACACGCCTTGGCGCAGGGCAATGGCGCGCTCGGCCGCCACTTGCAGGGCCAGTTGGCGCAGCTCAACGTCGTAGGCGCAAGTCATATCGGGAAAGCGCGGCCCCAAACGCCCATCGTTGGCGCCGATCAGCGGGTTGCCACCGGTCAAGTTGATGTGGTCGGTCATCAACATCAAATCACCGGGTTGCAGCGCGGTATGCACAGCGCCAGCCGCGTTGGTAACGACCAGCACCTGCACACCCAACAGGGCCAACACCCGAATAGGCAAGGTGACTTGCGTCCACAAATGGCCTTCGTAGTAGTGCACGCGGCCGGCCAACGCCAGCACTTGCTTGCCCTGCCAGCGACCCGCGACCAACTGACCGGCGTGGCCCGGCACGGTCGAGGCAGCAAAATGGGGGATACGCTCAAAGGACAGGCGGCGGGCGTCTTCGATCTGATTGGCGACGCCGCCCAGACCACTGCCCAAGACTAGGCCGATGGGGGCTGAAACGTCTCCCAACTCTGCGGTAATGGCGGCGACCGCGCGCTGAAGTTGGGCTGCGAGCTCGGCCGCGTCGGTGGCGGCGGTGGGGGCTGGCTGGGTGGGTGTCATGGGCAATGCGTTCAACTTGATTGGTAAAAGGTCAGCTGTGTAGGTGACGTGGCGGGGCGGCAAGGATCTGCTGCAGCGCGGCTGCAAGGTCGCGCATGGTAGCGGCCGCAGAAAACTGCGCAATAGCTGCGAGATCGGGCGACTGACCGGCGGCGATCGCGCGCAAGGTGGCCACGAGGCCCTGGTGATCGGCCGGGGTATGGCCCCAACCGAGCCCAAACTGGCGCGGCATGCGCATGACTTCACTATCGGCCGAACCAATGGCCAGCAAGGGCCGACCGCGGCCCAAAATTTCAAAAATCTTGCCCGGCCAGGCGTACTCGTAGCCGGGGCTGCTGATGACGACCGCAGCATGGGCGCCATCGACCAATTGCAGCGCGCTTTGCAGGGTGATTTGGCCTTGAACGTCCACCAGATCGGCTACGGATGCCTCAGTGGCTTGCGCGATTGCCAGTGCCGCGTGCGGGCCGGCGTAGCTGCAGCGGACGGTGGTGCCGTGATCCTGACGCAGAGTCGCCATTGCGCGAAAAATCGGCTGCAAATCGCGACCATACGCCAGTGAACCGATGTAGGCGATGCGCGGGTGATCCGGCAACGGCGCCGCCGGCAGCGGGTCGTCGATGGCGTTGGGGATAAAAGTCACGGGCGCGTGGGTGCGCGGCTGCAGGCGGTCGACCAAGGTCGGCGTTACCCCCACCACCAGATCAGCCTGCCCGAGCAACTTATCCTCAGCGTGGCGATGACGCTGGGTCGCCGCGTCGTCGCCAGCCAGAGCCACGACCTCGGTCCAGCTGTCGCGATAGTCGATCACCAACTTGGCGTGGCAGTGGCGCGCCAACCGCTGGGCCACCACCGCGGTCGAAAACGGCGGAATAGTGGCGAGCACGACATCAAAGCGCCGCCCGCGCATGGCAGCGTAGGCAAAGGGCGCCCAACCGATGTGCTCATCGGGAAACTCGACTTGCTGCACGGCATGATCGAGTTGCCCGACCCAGCGCGCCAATCTGGTCTGCGGCAGCGACCGATCGCCAGCGGCAAGCCCCTGTGCCACCACCGTCGGCTGAGGTCGCTTGGGCGGCCAAATCTGGCTGAGGTCGCGCAGCTTGCGAGCGGCCAGCCGCGGCATCACGGCGTGGGTGTGCACCAATTCGGCAGCGCCGCTGTAGCGCAAATTGGGGTCTAATGGCAGCACGTAGGCCGGACGCAACGTCAGTACCGTCACCTGCCAGCCCAGCCGTGGCAGATGCAGGGCCATGCGCTCAGGTCGCCGCGCGCCGACCCATTGCGAAGGAGCAAATGCGGCGGTGACCAACAGCAGGGACGGCATGCAACTCGTTGCGCGGCCTGCCCTCGGCCGCTGCCGTTTCACCATCGCATAGGTGATCAGCACAGGCAAGCCGCCTTTACCACCGCGATCCCCCGCTTTGGGCGCATCTCGGCGTCGCGGCGTCGCCTTTCTCCTTGCTCCTTGTCGAGCGACAGCGAGCGACAGGGCACTGGCATCCCAAATCGGGGGTCGCCGGCAATTTCGGTGGTGAATTTGGGACCAAGCGTGTTGCGCCGAAAGCGGGCAATCGCGGCATTCGGTTGCAGTTGCACGCCGGTTGCCTTTGGGGTATGCACCAAGGTTACTTCTGGTGGTTGGGGATGGCCCCACAGCCGCGCTTTGGAACTGCTCGATGGACGGATCGGCCACTGGACGGCAAGGGCAGGCTGCCCGCAGACTGGCGCGCAACGGCTACTCCTTGCGCGCGCCGTACTCCCCGCACTCGGAAACTGCATGGCATCGTTCCTGATCAACACCAACGGCGTCGTCAGCTCACTGCAGCTGCGCGACGATCGCGTTGTGGTGATCGGCCGGGCCCGCGACGCCGAGGTGCACCTGGACGATCCCAGCTTGTCGCGCCGCCACTGCGAAGTGCACAAAAATACTGGAGTTTGGGTGTTGCGCGACTTGGGTTCCTTCAATGGCACCTACTGCAACAACTTAGCCATCAGCGAACATCGCCTGCAGCACGACGATCAAGTCCAATTGGGCATGAGCGTTTTGACTTTTCAGTTGTCCGATGTGGAACGGCGGGCCATGCCGGGCATGTTCGGCACCGATCCTCAGGGCGACATCGCCGAACTGTCGAGACGGCTGCGCAACTTTATGATGCTGCTGGACATTGCCAAGGCGGTGTCGGGCGAATTGGACGCCCGCAAACTGTTGGAGCTGGTCGTCGAAAAAGGCATCGGCCTGACCAACGCCGAGCGCGGCTTTCTGATCCGCTTTACTGACGGCGCTCACACCTTCGAGGTCGCGCGCAATCGAGCGTGGCAGCCGATCGAAGAACCGGAAAAGAAAATCTCGCGGTCGGTGATGGCGAGCGTGTTTTCGACCGGCGAACCGGTGCTGACCATTGACGCCCAGTCCGATTTGGCCGGCATGAGCCAGACGATTGCCGCGCTGGAAATCTGGTCGCTGATGTGCGCACCGCTCAAGGTCAAAGATCGCGTCATTGGCTGCATTTACGTCGACAGTTCGGTCGCCGAGCAGGAATTTAGCCAAGAATCGCTCAATTTGTTGCAAGCATTTGCGGATCAGGCGGCAATTGCCATTGAAAACGCGACGCTGTACGAACAGATGCAACAATCGCGCGAGGCCGAAAAGCATGTCCGCCAGGTCTTTCAAAAATACGTGCCCAAGGATGTGGTGCAGCGGGCGCTGAAGATTTCCGATGGTGGCAAGCTGTCGTCCAAGCAAACGGCGACGGTGTTGTTTTCGGATATTCGCGGATTTACCAGTATTTCCGAGAGGATGGAGCCTGAAGGGGTGGTAGCGTTCCTCAATGACTACCTGCAACGGATGGTGGCCATTGTGTTCGATGAGGGCGGTATCGTCGACAAGTTCATTGGCGACGCGGTGATGGCCGTGTTTGGGGCGCCGGTGGAGCGACCCGACGATGCCAGCCGCGCGGTGCGGGCGGCCCAGCGCATGTTGGAAGAACTGGACAAATTCAATGAAGACCAAGCCAAACGCGGCGGTGTCCACATTCGCATTGGCATTGGCGTGCACTCTGGCCCGCTCATCGCTGGCAATATCGGCTCGGATCGCAAGATGGAGTACACCGTCATCGGTGACACCGTCAATATCGCCTCGCGGGTTCAGGACTTGACCAAGGATTTTGGGGTTGAGATCATCATCACCCAAGGCTGTTACGAGGCGACGGGCAAGTCGGTACCGGTGCGGCCACTGCCGCCGGTGCACGTCAAGGGCAAGGAATTGGCCCTGACCGTGTTTGAAGTGCGGCGACCCGGCGCTGAACTAAAGGACGGCAAGACCGACGACGACGAAATTGGCGTAGGCGAGGACAATCCCGACCGGCGAACGGTCGAGCGCGTGGTAGTCGATGCGACTGCGAGTTCGCCTATCGACGCCCCAACGGTGCCCAAACAGCAGGCCACGCAGGACGAATTGGATGGCCCCACTCTAGCCCGACCGCCAGCGCGCCAGCCGGCCCACACCCAGTTGGCCCGCGGCCTGCCCGGGCTAAGCCGCCTGCAGCAGTTGCGGCCGCCACCGCGCGCGGATTCGACCCAGTTTGCGGTGCCGCCGATGCTCTCGACGGCGCTGTCGGCGGCTCGGGTGTCGGCCGCCAACGCCCCAACGCCAATTCAAGCCCACATCGCCACTTCGACCGATGCGCCGACTAAACCGCCGCGGTTTGGGCCGCCGCTAGGGCCGCCACCGGCGACCCGCCCAGTTTCCGGCCTGATCCCGCCGCCACCGCCGCCTGGAAGCGCGCCCGTGGGCCGCGATCATCCCAATGCCCCAATTGCGGCGATTCCGCCACCGCCTGCGGGCTCTGCGCCGCCCAGCCATGGCTTGCGCGGGCCGACGCTGCGGCGACCGTTGGGTCCACCGCCGCCGCCGCCGCCGCACGAAGACGAGTGAGCGCGCAGCTTTCACTGACTATTGCGCACAATCCTATATTTCGTCGCGCGTCGTTGCGGTTCGACGCTGTGGTCGGATTCTACAAGTCGATCAGCGCCAATTGACTCGTCGTCATCGGAAAAAACAGACCGCCCACCCGCGCAAATCGCTCCAGCGAATCGGTGGCGTACAATTGCACCTGACCGCTGCCCGCAGATTTGGCAAAGCGCTGCGCCAGTTCGCTAGCGATGGGCGCGGCCGAATCGACCAATGTCACCGATCGGCCCAACAGTTCGCCGATTACGCGGTGCAAAGCGGGCGCAAACACCGGATAATGGGTGCACCCCAGCACCAAGGTGTCGATGTGCCGCACTTGCGGATCGGTGAGCCACGGTTGCAGGTAGGCGCGCAGCGCGGCGTCGGTCGCCGGATGCTCGAACCAGCCTTCCTCGGCCAAACTGACCAGCAATGGGGTGGCGCGGGCGTGAACGACCAACTGCGGGTCCAGCGCCGCCACTGCCTGCGCATAGGCACCGGAGGCCACGGTGCGCTCGGTGCCAATGACGCCGATGTGACCGCTGCGGGTGGCCGCCACTGCCGCCGCCGCTCCTGGTTCAATGACGCCGAGGACTTCGACATCGAGCGCCGCCCGCAACGCCGGCAGGGCACACGACGACGCCGTATTGCAGGCCACCACCAACGCATCGACCGCGCCGTCGCGCAACAGGCATTGGGCGGCCTGAAGCGCGTACCGCTCTACTGTGTGTGCGCTTTTGGTGCCATAGGGCAGGCGCGCGGTGTCGCCCAAGAAGCGCAAGTTGAGATGCGGCAACGCGGCATGCACGGCCGCCAGCACGGTCAGGCCGCCGACTCCTGAATCAAAGACGGCAATGCGTGCACAACCGGAAGCGTCCATGGGCGAGCAGTTTGGTTGGCCGCGGAGCGCTGGTCAAGTACACTGGCGGCCGCGGCGCGTTTGTGGCCAGAGGCCGCTGTGGCCAGAGGCCGCGGTTGCCAGAGGCCGCGGTTGCCAGAGGCCGCGGTTGCCAGGGCCGAGTTTGCCACAGGCCACCCGTTCACCACCGAAACCGCCCTTGCTGATGATGACAAACCCAATTCGAGGCAGCACAGTCTTGGCGCCTTCACGCTCGATAGGCAGGCGCTCGGTGGGCAGCCTCTTGGGGGTCGCCCGCTTGGGCTGGCCGCGGTTGAGCAGGTGGGTTTGGGGCTGGCTAGCCGTGGTCTGCGGGCCACTGCTGGTACCGACGCCGGCCGACGCTTGGGTGCTGTACCAGACCGAAAGTGGCAGCCGGTGCACCCTGCGCTGGTATCCAAGCGCCACTGCCGGTTCTGCCGTCGCCGACGTGCGCATCAGTGTGGATTTGAACGGCTTACAAGGCATTAGCGCCAAAGCGGTGCAGGCCGAAACGCAACGGGCGTTGGCCCAGTGGCAAGCGACGCAGTGCCCGGCCACTGCCACCACTGCCGTCCAGGCGCTGCCGATCACCCTGCAAGCCGTCGACTTGGCGGCGCCGACCACACCGGGCAGCGACTGCGCCAACACCGCGGTGCCGTGCAAAAAGAGAATCAGCAATGGCAATTTCATTCACACCATCGGCGCCAGCCAGATTTGGCCCTACGGTCAGACCATCTTTGCCTTGACCGTCGTCACCTTTGATCAGTGCAGCGGCGAGATCATCGACGCCGACATCTTGCTCGACGACCGCGACCACGATTTTTGCGTCGACCTGTGCGCGCCCGGTCAGCAGCACTTGGCCAATACGCTGACCCACGAAATCGGCCACCTGCTTGGGCTGGACCACAGCGGCGCCGCAGACGCCACCATGGACAACAGCGGCCCGTCTGGGCAAACGAAGAAATCGACGCTGCACGGCGATGATCGGCAAGGCATTTGCGCCGCGTACCAAGGCGGCTGCGGGCGCGACCATTCGTGCGCGAAAAAACCGGCGGCCCCGGTCGATGGGGGCCCAAGCGGCGACTGTGCGGCCGGCCGCAGCGGTAGCCAGCCCAGCCCGTACACGGCCCTCATCGTGGTCTGTGTAGTCGCGCTCGGGCTTGGACGAACCGGCAACGCCAGGAAACGCCAATCGAGGGAGAATTCGCAATGCTGAGGCCGACCACCACTGTGCACATTGAAGTCTTGCACGGGCCGAACATGAACTTGCTGGGTGAACGCGAGCCAGAGGTGTATGGCTCAATGACCCTGCCGGCGCTGGACGAGTATTTGCGAGCCCTGTCCGCTGAACTGGGTGCAACTCTTGATACTTTTCAAAGCAATAGCGAGAGTGCGCTGATCGACCGCCTGCACCACACCCGCCTGCTGGCCGACGCTTACATTTTCAACCCAGCGGGCTATACTCACACCAGCGTGGCGCTGCGCGATGCCGTGCTCGCTGTCGCCAAGCCTGTGGTCGAGGTGCATCTAAGCAATCCTGACGCGCGCGAGCCGTTTCGCCGCCAGTCGTTCATCGCCGACGTTGCCCTTGGGCGCATCGTTGGCTTGGGACCGGTCGGCTATGGTCTGGCGCTGCGGGGGTTGATTCACCACTTGCGCAGCTTGAAGGCGACGGGCTAAACGCAGCCGGAGGTTCCGGTTCGCGCTTGGCCGCATTTGCGTTGCCCACTAGTCCAGCCGCCTTGCGCGCGCTTTGGACCCTGGCAACAAACTGGAAAACATGGGCACGATCGATACATCCCAATTTCGCAAAGGTCTCAAAATTGAAATGGAAAGCGTGCCGTGGGAAATCGTCGATTTCCAGCATGTTAAACCCGGCAAGGGCACGGCGTTTGTGACCACGCGCATTAAGAACCTGATTCGCGGCAATACCATCGACAAGACCTTTCGGTCTGGCGACGTGGTCGGCGAGGCCGATTGCGAAGAAGTCCAGTGCGACTATTTGTACAGCGATGGCAGCAACTGGCATTTCATGAACAAAGAGTCCTACGAGCAGTTTGAAATTGCAGCGGACTCGGTTGGCGAAGCCCGTTATTTTCTGATCGACAATTCGTCGTGCAGCGTGCTGATGCACAACAACAAGCCGATTCAGATTTACCCGCCCAATTTCGTGGTCATGCGCCTGACGGACTGTGATCCGGCGGTCCAAGGCAACACCGCCACCGGCGCGACCAAGGTGGTCACCACGGAAACCGGGTATAAGGTTGCGGTGCCGTTATTCATTACCATCACCGACAAGCTGAAAATTGACACCCGCGATGGCCGGTTTATTGAACGCGCTGGCAAATAGAAGCTTGCAGCCGCAGATCGGACCCTTGGAGCCCCTTGTCCGCACCTACCACCGAACCTGCCAAGCCCAAGCGCCTGCCCGAAGCAGCGATGACTCGGGCCGACGTGTCCCTGCAAGATCGCGAATTGTTGACGCAAGCGCAGGCGGCAGTCAAGCAAGGCCGCCTGGCCGAAGGCGTTGAAAAATACGTCGAGGCCGCTCGCGGCTATTTGCTCCGCGCGCAACCGGCCAAGGCCTCGCAAGTGTTACGTCAAGCGGCGCGCTGGCAACCCGAAGCCGTGGAAGTGCAGATTCTGCTAGCGGAAACGCTGGCGCAAATGAAACTGCCGGAGGATGCCGCCGCAACCTATGTCAAAGCGGCTGGCTTGCTTTTGCGCCAAAGTCGCTCGGGCGAATGGCTCGATGTCGTGCGCAAGATGATGGTGCTCGACCCGGGGGACTTGCACAGTCGGGTGCGGGTAGCCGAGGCGCTCAGCCGGGCTGGACGACGGACCGAAGCCGCGGAGATGTTGAGGTCGCTGGCCGGCGACTTGCTCAATGCCGGCGAGACGGAGGACTGGGAACAAGTCGCCGAGCGACTGCACCACCACGCCCCGGACGACACCACTACCGCCCACGATCTGGCCCTGCATTATGTGCGAACGGAGCGGCACTATCTGGCGTTGCCCAAGCTGGTGGCCTGCTATGAGGCTGAGCACCGCGACGCCGAACTGCTGGAATTGGTCGTGGATACCCTACAAGCGATCGGTCAGCGCGAAAAAGCGGCGGCGATTTGCCGCAAGCTGCTCAATACCTACCGCACCACCGGCCTGCGCGCGGAGGCCGAACGCACCTTGGAGCGCCTGTACGATCTGGACCCCGATGACGCCGAGGCCCGCACCTACTTGGGGGTGTTGCAGCCAGCTGTCCAGGGCGGCACCGTCATAGATTTCGAGACCGGGCCTCTGCCACCGCGGCGGGCGACCAGCGGCTCGTTTACCACCGCCACGCGGCGTCAAGAGAGCGCCGGTTTCGATATCCCAGAGGTGCCACTGCCGAGCATTCGGCGCACGGTGCGCGGGGTCGATTCGCAGCCACCGGCCGCCGTATCCCGGCTGACCGAGCCGGCATCGCCGCCGCTCATGGCCGACAGTGACGACGACGAGTTTGATGGGGCCACCCTGGCCGTGGCTGAGCATGTGCCTCTGCAGCGGGCAATTGCGCCGCCAATTCCCGCAGGACCACCAGCCATCCCTGTTGCTGCCCCTGTTGCTGTCCCCATTGCTGTCCCGGTGGCCGTCCGTTCACAAGCTGGAGGTCCGCAAGCAGTTTCTGCACCTGTGCCGCCGCGGTCGGCGACCCAGCCGGCGGCTGCAGAGGCCAAGGCGGTGGCCGGCCGGCCGTTGCGTCAACCGAATCAACCGCAAGCCGCGCTGACCGCGGCGAGCGCTCCCTCTCAAGGGTTGCGGGCCATTGTGGCCGCGGCGCCGCCGGTTGGCCCGCCGATTCCGGCCCGTGCCGTTTCGAGTCAGGGCGTGCCGGCCTACTCCGCACCGGTCCACTCCGTGCCGGCCTACTCCGCACCGGTCCACTCCGCACCGGTCCACTCCGCACCGGTCCACTCCGCACCGGTCCACTCCACACAGGCGTACTCTGGACAGGCGTACTCTGGACATACCCACCCTGCACAGGCCTACTCTGGACATACCCACCCTGCACAGGCCTACTCTGGACATACCCACCCTGCACAGGCCTACTCTGGGGCCGCCACCGCTGCCACCGTGGCCGCGAGCACCGCGTCGGCGCAACCGCCGGCCATGCCGCCGCCCAAAGCGGTGGCCGCAGTGGCGAACTGGTCCTCGGTCGCCCCGGGCACGGGATCGGCAACCGGCCGGGTTTTGGCGGTGCCCGCGCTCGACGCTCTTGCCAGCACGCTGTCGGCGGACGACGACGAGGACGACGAGGACGAACACGCCAATGACGCCAATGCCGAAGACTGGCACAGCGACGATGAAGCTGGTTTTGAGGTCGAAGATCGCGCCTTGGTCGAAGTCGGAGCGCCGGTAGAGGACGAATTGGCGGACGCCGCCAACCGCGCGCCAGCGCCGTTCTTGCAGATACCTCAAGGTGCGGCCGGGCCAGATGCCAGCGCACTGACGGATTCGGCTACAGTCCCTGCACAGCCCCAAGTGCCAACCGTCGCCTCACTAGCCGCGACTGCACCTTCGAATAGTCAGCCCGTGGTGAGCGCCCGCCAGCGCAGCAACTCGTTGCCGCGCCCACGCTTGGCCCGCCGCGCGGGCACGGTGAGTGAATTGCCCACTTCGGTGCGCGATATGACTAAAGACATTAATACTCTTGAGTTTTTTATCGAGAGGGGCTTTTACGATTCAGCGGTCGCCCTGTTGGACGAATTGTGCAAGCGCCACCCCGACAGCGCCCAATTGCACGCTTACCGCACGCGAATTGAACGCATGCTTCGGAATTAGAGAATGGCCCAGTCGGCCGATGATCTGCTCGACCTGCGCCCACTGGAGGGCAACCTCGATGCGCGCGAGGCGGCGCTGGTGGTGCTCGATGCGCGCTTGCGCTACCGCCACGCGCTGGCGGTTGCTCAACACGTGGCACTTATCGCCCGCCAGTCCGGCGTGCAAGCGCGCAATCCTAGGGATCTGACAGGCGAACTGCCGACCATGGCGGACGCCAGTCCGACGGGGATCCCGGTGGCGCTGGCCGCCCTGTTTCGCGCTCGGCGGGCGGTTGTCGACCGCCGCGCCGACCATGCGGAACAGATGGAAGGGCTGTTGACTAGCTGGCAGGGCCTTCTGACGGCAGTCGAGGCCAGCGAAGCAGCCAGCGCGACCGCAACAGAGGCGGTCGAACAGAGCTTTATCGCCCTACATGCCAATTGGCGCGGCACCGCGGCGGCGGCCAGCGTGTCGGTGGCCCCGGCACTGGCCCCGGCACTGGCCCCGGCACTGGCCCCGGCACTGGCCCCGGCACTGGCCCCGGCACTGGCCCCGGCACTGGCCTCGGCATTGCCAGTGCCTGCTGAGCCCCAACCGGCCTCTCGATCACCGGCGACGATGCCGCCGCCGCCACCGGTAGACTTGGGACCAGCGCGGCCGCCGTCCACTCCGCCGCCAGCGGGCCCAGCACCCGAATTTGGAGTTTCCGGCCCGCCTGTGCCCAATCGAGCGCTCAGCGATGCACCGATGCTACCGCCGCCCCAGCCCGTGGCCTCGACCACTGGCGCGCTGGCCGCCGCGGCGGGCCGCCAGACCGCTGACATGGCAGCAGCGCTGACACCTGGCCACGCAGAGCTGGCGGTGGGACGGAAGGTGCGGACTTCGAGCCCATTGCCCCAGGTTGCCGCCCGCGAATGGGCCATGGCCGACCCCACTCAGTCGTTGTCTGCAGCGACCAAACGCGTCACGTCGACGCCGCTATTTCGGCCCGCGGACAGCACTGCGGCGGGCCCGATCGAGGGCCTCGGGCCGCCACCCGCTCAGCCGCGCACCAGTTCACTGCCGGCGTTTGCGGCGGCCGCCGTCGCCAATCCGGTGGTGGTCACGCCGCGGGCGACCAAGAATTCGGCAGCAGTGGGGCATTCGAGAGCTCAGCCGCGCACCCAGATCCTGGTCGAGTCGGGGCCGGATCTGGTGTCGCGCCACGCGGAGACGGTGTCGATCGACAGTGAGGCGGTGGCTGCCGTGGTGGCCAGAGTCAAGGCCGCCAAACGCAGGACGGAAACGCCGCCGATACGCAAGAACGACTCGCGAGGGCTGTCGGTCCAGCCGCCGAACGATCTGCCCGCCAGCCATCCGCTGCCGCCCCAACGCCACCGCTACGCCACTGCGCCGTTTTTGGCCAGCTTGAGCCTGTGCGGCTTTGCCCTGTATCGACAGTCGATTGAGTATGACGCCAAGGCCAAGTCGCTGCTGTTGTCGTTTCCGGCGGGGGCGCCACCGGTTAATGCCGGCGCTAAACTGATTTGGCGCGATCGCGATGGGACGCGCCACAGCTTTAGTGCTGATGTGTTGCAGGCCCTGCCCTCGGCGGCGGGCGGCGCGGTCTTGGTGGTTTCCACTGCCAGTTGGACCCCAGCCGATCACCAAGCGATGCAAGCCGTGTTGGCGCGGTTGATGTGAGAAGCAAAGACAGAACGAGTCGTTGTGTCTTTGGTTCTTTTTGGTGGCTGGATGGGTCGCAAGTTCGTGTCTTTACAAGACGACTCACTTCTCAGGCCCAATGCCAAGCGATCGCGTTCCTGTGTCACAACTGCGGGGTGGTGGCAGTCAGCGGACGCCGACCGGCCGGCATCGGAATGCGTGCTGTAAGCTCGCCCCAAACAAGCCGGGCGACGTCGCGCATTCCTTGTTTGATCGGCTCGGTGTCGGCCTGACCAATTATCGCCGATCCTCAAAAAATTCCCGAACAAAAATGGAACAGCGAGACGCCCCAAGCGTTCGCTGGTGACCCACACCGCAAGCAAGGAGACGCCGAGCAACTGTTAGGAACTGTCCTCAACTAACTCGATCGATCTGGGCAACACAGGAGCGGCGAGTCGGCCTTTGGGGACGCGAGCTTAGCGACCAACAAAGCAAGCAAACGGAACCAGTCCCGCAATGACTTATTCTGGGACCGTTCCTTAGTTGCGCGGCTGTCTAGGTTTTGCCCCACGTCGCCGCCCACTTGGCCCCCAAGAAATGCCCCAGCGTCAAAATCGGCGCCATAGTGTGGGTCGAGCTAGACGTCGGAAACAGCCCACCATCGCAGACATACACCCCCGGCGTGCCCCAAAGTTGGCCATCCGGATCGCACACTCCGGCGTCGGGCCGCGCGCTGATCGGCGTGCCTCCCTGTTGATGGGCCGAGATGAGGCCGATCGAAGCCGGAGCAAACGACAGACCATCGACTTGCGCCAACTCTTTTTCGCTGTGCACCACCAGCGGTGGCGCGCTGGCCACCATCACCTGGCGCGCTCCCGCCGCCAGAAAACAGCGCATCGCCGTCTTGACTGCGGCGCGCGCGCGCGTTTTCCACTCCTCGGACAGCGTGTAGTCGATGCGCGGCCGCCCTGACCAAGTTTGGCCAATCTGGCCGACGGGCTCGTCGGGCACTAGCACCAAGCACGCCGCCACATACGGCAGTGCCGCCATAGCCGCTTTGCCCTCGATGCCGGGCTGCACCACCAGCGAGCCCAAAATGCCCGGGGTACCGAAGATGCTCTCGATCCGATAGCCGCCCAGCCCGGTTTTTTCGTCATTGCGCTCAAACTGAGTCAGCGCAAAGGACTGGGGGATGCCGTCAAAAGCGTTGACGATGTCCGGCATCTGCGCCACCACCGCCACTTGCGGCTGCAGCGACAGTCCGCGGCCCAAGCGGTCGTTGCCCAAACCGGAAGCCGCTAAAATCGTAGTGGTTCCCACCGGCCCTGCCGCCAGCACGATGCGCTTGGCCTGCACCCGAAACGTCGACGTCTCGTGATAGCCCTTGGGATCGAGCGCCCGCACCAGCAGGGTCTTGTCCGGGCGATCGGCCGCGCTGATTTGCACCACTTTAGCCCGCACCAGCACCCGCGCCCCGGCAGTGATGGCCTTTGGAATCGCAACCATCCGTGGATTGCGCTTGGCCCCCAGCGGACACCCAATCAGGCAAGTGCCTAGACCTACACAGCCTTGGCGATTGTGGTGCATCAACTCGCCGGTATAACCCATAGCCTGCGCTCCTTGGCGTAGGATTTGGTTGTTACGGTTGACTTGATCCTGAGTAATGGCCGTGGCCGACAGGTCCTGCAACGCGCGGGCCACAAACGGCGCCATCGCTTGCGGTGACCACTGCTGCAGGCCATGAATCGTGTGCCAATAGCGCCAAATGGCCTCGTGAACGGGCACCACGTCGCAGGCATTGATGACGCCGCCGCCGCCCAACACTCTGCCGGACAGCACCGAAATCGTGCGATCCGCGGTGGTGCGCGCGCCACGGTCGGCATACAACTGGTCGTACATGGACAGGTCGCGTTGAGTGAGGCGCTGCGGGCCGACAAAATCGCCGCCCTCTTCGATCAGCAGCACATCGCGGCCCGCCTCGGCCAAAACCCGCGCTACGGTGGCCCCGCCGCAACCCGAGCCGACAATCGCCACTTCACAGCGCATATCGTCGGGTTGGCCGCTGGACTGGCTGCAGTCAGTGATGGTCATCGCCTTGCCTTTAGGAACTGTCCTCAAATAACGCGATCGATCTGGGGAACACAGGAGCGGCGAGTCGGCCTTTCAGGACGCGAGCTTAGCGACCAACAAAGCAAGCAAACGGAACCAGTCCCACAATGACTCATTGTGGGACAGTTTCTTAGCCCCATCATGGGCCTTGCTCTGGGCCAGTACGCCGCGCCAGCGACGGGCCGCGGTAGCCAATATGCGGCCACGCGCCAGGCTGGTCGTAGACGGCCATCCCAGTAAAGCGAGCCAGCGACTGCCAAATTTCGCGCCGGGTCGCCTGCGGAGCCACTGACCATGCCTGCCAGTGCGCCAAGCGCTGGTCGGGGGTGAGCGCTGTAAAAGTGGTCCAGCGCCGTTCAAACATCAACGGCCCCAAATCGACCAAATCCAGCGCCACCCCGGCGTCGCGCTGGTCGCTGGCGGGCTGGTCGGCCAAAAACTGGTCGAAAAGCCCGGCGACATCGACGTCCGCGGCGCTCCAGCCAAACGGCCCGCCCGGCGGAATGTGGGTGAGCGCCACCAGGGCCATGGTTCGATGTTGGGCGGCTGACAACACGCGCAAACCGGCAACTGGGGGCGCTTTTTCGCGCAGCAGTTGCAAGCCCAAGGCTGCAGCACCGAGCGCGCCACCGCTGAGCAAAGCCGCGCCGACCAAGCGCCGTCGAGTGACCAGCTCCATTTTCAAGCCTCCAATTTCCAACCGCGATGCGGCTGGACTGGGGTACCGACAAACGGGGATAGCAAGTCCTGCCCGCTGGCGACGCGCTGCTCAAGCACCTGCTGGCGCGCCACGAGCCGGGCATCGCGCACTGCGCCCAGTTCTTTGGCGGTCCGCAGGCCTTTGTCCCACACCGCCCCCAGCGCCACCCGCAGCTTGGTGCCGCGGTAAAATTGGCTGGCATGCCGCCACAACTGCGCTTTATCAATAGTAAAACCCAGACCCGGAGCGGTCGGCAGTTCTAGATAACCGCGATGGTGCTGCCAAGGTGTTTGCAACAGACCATCGCGAAAGTCCGGGATCCAGCCCGGTTCGCTAATCGGGTACTCCAAAAGCGTATCGTCGCGCCACGGCGAGGCCGCAAACAGCGCAAGATTAATGGCGAAACCAATCCCGTTGGTCCAGGTGTGCGGGGTATAGCGGGCGCCACCTGCGGCCACGGCCTGCACGATTTTCCAAGTTTCGCTGATACCGCCGGCAAACACCGCGTCGGGTTGGTAGATGTCGAGGCACTTTTTTTGCAGCATGACCTCGATTTCAGCCAGACCGTGGTGGTTCAACTCCGCACCGGCAATCGGGATCGCTACCGAGCGCCGCAGTTCAGCCATGCCAGCGTAGTCGTCGTTGGCCAGCGGTTCCTCCAGCCACGCGTAGCCCAGCTCGCCAGCGCGGTGGGCAAAAGCCTTGGCGCGCTCCACGTCCCACAGCGGCGCGTCGGCGACCACCGCCACCCGCCACCCTTGGTTGGCGTCGATCCCCATCTTGAAACCGGCGCCCATAGCCTGGGCCACCACCGCGATTTGCTCCAAATCATCGGCGAGGTGGGGCTTGTGCACCCGCAACTTGGCGGCGACAAAGCCTTCGCTGCGGCGCTTTTCCAGTTCGACCACCCGCGCGCGGCCGTCCTTGACGTCGCCGGTGGACGCATACAGTTGCACTCGGCCGCCAGTACCGCCCAAGAGCTGCCACACCGGCACCCCACGCGCCTTGCCGATGACGTCCCAGCAGGCGGCTTCCAGCCAA
Source organism: Myxococcales bacterium (assembly GCA_009692465.1). GTDB lineage: Bacteria > Myxococcota_A > UBA9042 > UBA9042 > UBA9042 > SXRM01. The sequence goes on along the minus strand of SHZD01000028.1, from coordinate 16,175 downwards.
CCCAAGTGCCAACCGAGATAGCTCATTTCGCGCAAGCGCTGGCGAATCGACTCCAAGTCGTCGGCGCGCTCGCCCAGCAGATAGGGCCCCAGCAGCGAACCCATGCCTTGGCGTTCGGTGGCCATCGCTGGACCGGCCGACCAGCCCTCAAGGCCCGACACTGTGCGCAACCTCACCAAAGTAAAGCGGTTGTCGGTCTGCGGCAGGCCCGGAATCCATGCCGGGAAGAACGGTGCTGGCAGTGGCACCGAGACGTGCCAAAGGGTGACGTCGTCAATGCGCATTCCGACCTCGCTGCGTGCTCGCTGGGCGACGGTAGCTGGGGGTGCGGTGGGCGTCAAGCAGTGGACCCCGCGATCCCCCGCTTTGGGCGCAGCTCGGCGTCACTGCGTCACTTTTCTGTCAGGGACGTACGAGAGTACGCCCCTGACAGAAAAGCTCCTTGCTCCTTGTCGAGCGACAGCGAGCGACAGCGAGCGACAGCGAGCGACAGCGAGCGACAGGGCACTGGCATCCCAAATCGGGGGCCGCGGGGAATTTCGGTGGTGAATTTGGGGACCGTGCCCGCGATTCCCGCTTTCCGCGCAACTATGCGTGGGCCATCTGGGCGAAAACCCTTTGAGTATAACACGGTATTGGCCGGCGCTGGGGATCGCGAGGGACTCAGAGTCCTTGGCCTGAACAGCGGACATTGGCTGCCTTGACGGGGTTGGCCAAATAGCTATCATCTTTCCTAAGGAGCCATTTCATATGCAGCAGACCGTCACCGCGAAAGAACTGAAAAACCACACTGGCGAAGTGCTGCGACGCGTGCGCGGTGGTGCCACGGTCGTCATCACCAACCGCGGGCGACCTGTGGCTGTGCTGGCACCACCCAGCGGTGTGCTGCAAGGGCTTGCCGGCGAGCCCAGCACCTTGCAGGAAATCTGGGCCGACATCTCCGCGACGTTGGCTGCGTGCGAGCCGGGCGAACCTTCGTGGCAGCAAGCCATGGCCAAGGCGCGGGGCCGTCGGTGATCCTCATTGATAGCAACGTGTTTGTCATCGACCTGCGCTATCCGCGCGACACAAACGCGGCGCTCAACCGCTCCTTCCTCGACGCGATGGCCGCTAGGCACGATGTAGTGACCACAGTCGTCAACGTCTTGGAAGTCGCCGGCATTTTGAGCTTCAACTTGGCGCCCGCTCAGGTACAGGCGCTCGTCGCCACATTCGCCGCGCGCTACCGGCTGCGGGTCGTGCCGCACTTAGACATCGCAATGGCGCTGCCGGGGCCGCCCGTTGGCGATCTGATCGCGCGGATTGCCGGCAAAATGGCCTTCGGCGACGCGTTGGTGCTTGCCATCGCCGAAGCTGCAGTTGCAGCGGACAGCGCGTTTGTGAGTTGGGATGCCGAACTTTTTGTCGGCCGCACCACCCTTCGGGTGGCAACGCCGGAGCAGTGGCTGGCTGCTCACACTTGAAGTAATGGGCCGCCCGCAGAGGTGTCACGTCGCGCCATTGCCATCTGAAACTAATGGTATTTTCGTGTCGGGCGCCAGAATTCGGGCCAAATGGCGCGGTCGACTACGCTTGCGCTGGTAGCAATCAGAGTGGTGTTCAACGGCCGGCATGGCCGCCACTGCTGCTATCGCGTCGCACAGAGGCGCCCAAAGCGCGGGATCGCGACCGAACCAAGCCCTCTTGCCTTGCCCCCACCAGCAAGCGACACTGCAGCCATGGCTCGCCTGCACCAACCCACCGACCTCGACTGGCAACTGGATATCCACCACGGCGTGTCGGCCACCCAAGCGCTGGAGCAGTTTTGTCAGGCCTATGCCCTACTCGAGCAGCAGCCGCTGGGAAAAGGGCTGGTGGTGGTGCACGGCTATGGCTCAAGCGGTCGCGGTGGCCAGATTTACTTAGCCTTGCATCACCTTTTGGCGCACAACCGTGGCCAGTTGAGCTACGGGCACCCGCTGCTGAACGGCCGGACCAATCCGGGTTGCACGCGGGTGGTGGTGCGCCGCCTAGGGCCGCTGACCCAGCCGCAGCACCTGTTGCGGTGGTCCGATTCTGAACCGCCGCCGCCGCAATTAGCAAGCGAAAATCATGGTTGACGCCGATGACCAGCGCAAGCGGCCGCCGCCGTTGCGGCCAGCCATGACACCGCTGCGGCTGCGGCAACTAGCTGAAAACTATGTTAGTCGCTTTGGTGGGCCGTCGAGCAATCTGCGGCGGGTCCTGAACCGCCACGTCGCCAAGGCGGCGGGCGCGACTGTTCCCGATAGCGATCTCGACCCCAACTACGACCGCGAACTCAATTTCGGCGTGACGGCGCAGTGGAAACAGGAAATCTCTGCAATTGTAGAGGATTTTATCCAAGCAGGCGCGCTGGACGACGGCCGGTATGCGCAACAGGCGGCGCAGACTCTGGCCCAACGGGGGGTGGCCCTGCGCGCAGTGGCGATGCGGCTGAGGCAAAAAGGTCTTGCCCAAGCCGATATTGCCCAAGCCGTGGCTCAGTTAGGCGAACCGCGGCAAGTGGAATGGCAAGCAGCGCTGCAACTGGTCCGGCGTAGACGGTTGGGGCCGTATCGCCCGCAAGAGCAGCGCAAACAGATGCGCCACAAAGACGCCGCGGCGCTGTGCCGCGCAGGATTTTCGGCCAGTATTGCCTTTGCGGTGGTGGATGGGCAGCAAGATCCAACGTGAGGTGCCCACCGACCGGCGGCGACCAAAGCGAAAAAAACCTACCGCTAAGCCGCAAGATCGACTACCCTATTGCGCCCCGCGCCGTCGCCTGAGCGCATAGGTAGTCCCCGCATGAGCCCCAATTTGTGCTTCAACGTCCTTGATGTCGCAACCCGTGGCGCAACCCGTGGCGCAACCCGTGGCGCAACCCGTGGCGCCAGCCTGATCGCCATCAGTGCCGCGTCCTTGCTGATGCTAGCCTGCGGCGACGTGACGATCGATGACGGCGCGACGCAAGACGATGCCAGCGCAGACGCCGTGGCAGGGGATGTCGCGACCAGCGAAGACGGGCAGACCGCCGCGACCGCCGACTCAACGGCCGGCGACGGGGATGCTGTCAGTGACGGCGTCACAGGCGACGAGTGTGTTACCCATTTTGACTGCTTGGCCACCCCGGGCAAGTCGCCGTGCAAGCTGCCCAAATGCCAAAAGGGCTTTTGCGTGATCGCTCCGCAGCCGATCGGTGCCACCTGCAAAGATCCGAACGTGGTTGCCGGCGAATGTGCCACGCCCAAATGCGACGACAAAGCAGAGTGCGCGCTGACGGCGCTATCGGACAACAGCCCTTGCGGGTTTGGGGTGTGTGGCAAGGTCTGCCTAGCCGGCCAATGCGAGGCCGCGCCGACCAACGCTTACGAAGACGGCAATCCGTGCACCAACGATTTTTGTAGCCAAGGGGCGCAGGTGGTGCACCAGCCGATCACCGATTTGGCCATTCAATGCGACGACAGCAATGCGTGTACCGCCGGCGATGCGTGCTTGGGCGGCAAATGCCTTGGCCAACCCAGTCCTTGCGATGACCTGTTGGATTGCACCATCGACGCCTGCGACCCCAAAACCGGCTGCAGCCACAGCACCGACCCCAAGTTGTGTGACGATGGCAACCCGTGCACTGCCAACGGCTGCGATGTGGCCAAGGGCTGCACGCAGACCGCCAGTGAGGGCACCGCCTGTGACGACGGCAACGCCTGCACCAAAGACGACAAGTGCACGGCCAGTTCCGGTTGTGGCGGCACGGCCACCTGCGCCTGCCAAACCAGCGAGAATTGCTATAAACAAATCAACAACTTGTGCTTGGGCGCGCCCAAGTGTCAGGCCGGTGTGTGCCTCAACGACGCCGCCAGCAAAGTGGTGTGCACTGGCGGCAGCACCTGCGAACCCAACGCCTGCGACCCCGCCAGCGGCGCCTGCACCGCCAAAGCCGCCGCCGAGGGTAGCAAGTGCAACGACAACAACGCCTGCACCACCACCAGTGACTGCAAAGCCGGTCAGTGTGTCGGCAGCGCCACCGCCAAATGCGACGACGGCAACGCCTGCACCGCCGACAAATGCGATCCGGTGCTCGGCTGCACCAGCAAGGCCACTAGCGACCCGTGCGACGACAAAAACCCATGTACCGCCAGCGACCTTTGCCAGGGCGGCCTGTGTTTGGGCCAAGCCAAGGACTGCGATGATGGCGTGACCTGCACCGCCGATGCCTGCGAGGCCAGCACGGGCAAGTGCCTGCACACCGGCCAAGCCAAGGGCTGCGACGACGGCAATCCGTGTACCGGCGCGGTGTGCGACGCGCTCAAAGGCTGCCAATATCCGGCAGACAACGCCAGCAAATGCGACGACGGCGAAACCTGCACCGTCGACGCCTGCACCGGCGGCAAGTGTGTCGGCACCAACACCTGCGCCTGCAAGGCCGATCTCAACTGCAACGACAACAATCCGTGTACTGCGGACACTTGCACCGCCGGTAAGTGCGTAGCCAGCAACGCCGCTGAGGGCAGCGTCTGCAACACCGGCGACAAGTGCCAGCAGGCTAATACGGGTGGCTGCAAGGCCGGCGTGTGCCAAACCGGCAACAAACCGATTGACTGCACCGCCGGCACCAACGCCTGCAATACCGGCATCTGCGACCCCAGCAGCGGCAAGTGCACGGCGTTGGCGAAAGCGGACGGTTCAGCGTGCAATGCCGACAGCAGTGGCTGCACGGTGGCCGATAGCTGCAAGCTGGGCACATGCACCGCAGGCACGGCAGCCAGTTGCGCCGCCAGCAGCGATGGATGCAACACCGGCACCTGCGCATCGAGCGGCAACGACGCCTTTGCCTGCAAAAAGACCTCCAAAGCTGTCGGCACGGTCTGTAGCGACGAGGCCTTTTGCACCATCAGCGACGCCTGCGATGCGACCGGGGCCTGCAAGGGCAAGGCCATGGACTGCTCGGCGGTGACCAGCACCTGCGCCAGCGCAGTGTGCAGCGAAACGGCCAAGCAGTGCGTCGCCCAGCCCAAGGACAGTGCGGCGGTGTGCAGCGACGGCTTGGCCTGCACCAGCGGCGATCATTGCGACGGCAAGGGCAGCTGCGCGGCTGGCACGGCGGTCACCTGCACTGGAAGTGCCTGTATGCCCAGCAAATGTGACGAAATCGCCAAGGGCTGCAAGGCGACGGCGGCGGCGACGGGCGGCGTGTGCGACGACGCCAATGCCTGCACCAGCGTGGACGGCTGCGACGGCGCTGGAGCGTGCAAGGGTGGCTCACTCAAGGCGTGCACGGGCGACACCTGCAACACCGCAGCTTGCGACGTCAAGACCGGTGCCTGCGTGTTGACGGCGGTGACCACCGCGACGACCTGCAGCGACGGCAACCCGTGCACCACCAGCGACACCTGCTCGGGGGGCAAATGTGTGGGCGGCACCGCGCTCATCTGCAAAGGCGACGCCTGCAACAGCGGGGCCTGCGACCCTGCCAACGGCACCTGCGTCAAAAAGCCGCTGGCCGACGGCACCGCCTGCGACGACGGCCAACCCTGCACCACCCCCGACACTTGCAAAGCCGGCAACTGCGCTTCGGGAATCTGGACCTGCAGCTGCAAGGTCGCCAGCGGCGCCACCGATTGCGATGACAAGAAAGTGTGCACGACCGACACCTGCATCGCTAGTGGCACGAGTTTTGCCTGCCAGAACGCTCCTGTCATAGGCAAAGCCTGTGACGACGCCAACTTGTGCACCAGCGGCGACGTCTGCGGCTCCACGGCGGTATGCGCGGGCAAGGCCATCAGCTGCGACGATAACAACGCCTGCACGCTGGACAAATGCGACAGCACCACCGGCAAATGCGTCAACAACGCCAACACCGGGGCGGTGTGCAGCGACGGTCTGTTGTGTACGCTTAGCGATGCCTGCGACTTGATTGGCAAGTGCGTCGGCAAGCCGGTGGTGTGCAACGACGGCAATGTGTGCACCACCGACAGCTGCGACGCCGCTAGTGCCAAATGCGTCGGGGTGCCGACTGCTGGCTCGTGCAGCGACAGCAACGCCTGCACGGTGAGCGATGCCTGCAATGCGACCGGGGTCTGTGTGGCCGGCGCGCTCAATACCTGCGACGATCTTAATGTGTGTACTAGCAACAGTTGCGACACCGTCAGCGGAAAGTGCAGCAGTACTATCAACACGTTGGCCTGCAGCGACGGCAACGCTTGTACGCTGTCCGATACCTGTTCCAATGGCCTGTGCGTGCCGGGCAAATCGGTGGTGTGCAACGACAGCAATGGCTGCACCACCGACAGTTGCTCGACCACGACCGGCTTGTGCGGGTATTTGGCCAACGCCGATGCGTGCAGTGACGGCAATCCGTGCACCACCGGCGACTTGTGCAAGGCCGCAGCCTGCTACGGCGGCACGGCGGTAGTGTGCAACGACCTCAATACCTGCACCAATGACGCCTGCAACAAGCTAAGCGGGCTGTGCGTGTACACCAACAACACGCTGGCGTGCTCGGACGGCTCCAACTGCACTACTGGCGACACCTGTAGCGTTGGCAAGTGTGTGGGCAGCACTGTCAAGTGCAGCGACGGCAACGTGTGTACCAGCGATTTTTGCAGTCCCAAGTTTGGCTGCTACTACCCCAATGTGGCCGATGGCACCAGCTGTGGGGTCATGTACGTCTGCAGCAAGCTGCCGTTGATTTATTGCATGTCGGTGTGCGATTTGGGCGTTTGTGTGAAGGGAAGCTCTGGGTTGTAGTGGCAAATTCTGTGGCTGAAGGGCAGCTGCCGGCACAGCGCTGAACCCAACGAATCGACAGCGGCAGGCGTGGCGCGCCAACTCAGTTGAGCCGGGGCCCGTTAGCGCACGCACCGCCCAAACGCCGCGGTTTTGGCTTCTTGCGCTACGGCCTGACCCGTCTTGAACTCGACCAGCCACAGCTCGGCGCTTTTGGCCAGCGGGGTGGTCGACCAGAAGGTTTCGCTGGGGGTCGCGGTGAACACCGGGTCAATGGCCGGGTTCAATGTCGCCGAATCGACCAGCGACAGCAATTCTGCGCGGTTGGGTAGGCGCCAGCCCGAACCGGGCAGGCCGGGCCCGTTTTGGCTGCAGCGGTCCTTGTTCGACTGCCAATCCAGCGGTTTTGGTGAATAGGCCCGCTCCCACACCAAGCCATTGCTGCGATCCAACACGGTTTTACCGCTTTGAGTTACCGCGAAGCGACCCGATTTGGCTGTGCCCACCGTGTGTCCGCCGAACCGACTGGCTGCCCTCCAACTGCACAAGGCGACGCCGAGCAAAACAAGAGTAATTATTCGAACAGACATGGCGAAGTTCTCCCCATTGCAACGCTAGCGAACGCAGCGAATCCGTGAGACGTTGTCTTTGTTGGCAAAATAAGTCTGGCCTGTAGCCAAGCTGGCGCGCCAAGCGAAAACAGCAAAGGGCAGCGGCATCGAGGTCCAGTATTCCCACCCATCCGCAGGTGCCAGCAGGTTAGGCGCGGAGGTGGCCGGCTTTTCGACGGTCAAGTCGACCAGCGAGTTGAGTTCAGCGCGGGTCGGCACCCGCCAGTCGCTGCTGCCGCCATAGGTCTGGGTGGCGCAACCAGCCAATGCCACGGCCCAAGCTGCGGACGCCTGCGCTTGCTTGGCCCACTGCAAGCCGGTGCGCTTATCGACCACATAGTCGGTAAACTCGGTGAAATCAGAGGCGGAATGAGCGTCGGGCAGCGGCACCCACGTGTCAAAGTCAGCGACGCACACCGGCCCGCCACCGGCCGCGCTACGCAGGACGCACACGTAGCCATCGCCGCATTGGCTTTTGCCGCCGGGCAGGTTGCACAGGCCGGCTAGGTGAGGAAAGCTGGCGCCGCAATCGCTTGGGCAGCTCGGGGCCGACTCGCCACCTGAACAGGTGCCGTCGCCGCAGACGGTTTTGGTGCAGGCCTCTGCCAAACAAGCGAGACCGTCGCCACAGATCTCGCCGGCCGGCTTGGGCCAGCCCAAACAGAGGCCTTCGAGCTTGGTGCAGGTGCTGACGTGGCAGGCACTTGGGTCGGCCGCGCAGACCTTGGGATTGGCGCCGACGCAGGCCCCGGCTTGGCAGGCATCCACGGGTGTGCACTTGCTGCCATCGTCGCACTGGGTGCCATTGGCGGCCGCCCCGTGACCACAGGCGCCGGCGATGCAGGTGTCGCTAGTGCATGGGTCTTTGTCGTCGCACTCTGGGCTGACACTGCATGGCAGTGGCGCGGGCGCACAACCCCCGGGACGCCAAGCCCGTCCAGCAGCTCAAACTCAGAGCGCAACCGCCGGGCGGCCAGAGCGTCGCTGCACCCCAGCGCGATGGTTTTGAGCACGACCGGCAGGTCATCGCTCTTGCGCACCGCCCTTAGGATCAGGGTGCGAAAGGTGCAATGCGCTTGAGCTACGCTGTGGTGGTCCGGCAGTGCTGGCCCGCCAGCGGCCATCACGGCGAGGCGACTGGTGGTCCAAGCGGTAGCGGCGGCGGGTTCGGTGGCCATGTCCATCACCCTGACAGCTGCGGACGTTGCGGCGCCAGATCTGCGCGCGTATGCGGCCACGGGCAAGAACCGTCGGTTTTTTTGGGGTGATCCGGCCGCCAGCGCGGCGCGTTGTAGCGGGCTTGCAGGGTGGGCCGGGTGCGGGCGGGTGTCAACTGGGATCGGGCCAAAAGGTTTCTATACTCGATCGCCCAAGTCCGGCACCATGTGCCGGATCGGCGATCTCGTGCTTGCTGGGTGGGTCGCCAAACTCGCGTCTGCTGTGCAGCCGACTCGCGGCTCCGATCCAAGGTTGATCTCGAAATTGGGAGACTGTGTCTAGACGCGCTTAGCGCTCCCCAGTATCTTCCCCACTCAAATCGCAATTCACCGCAATCACCATCACGCTGCGGTTAATCGCATTGTCAGTCGTCGGCTTAAACCCGCCGTCCTTGCCCGCCTTCATCTGCGCCTTGACCAAATTGCGAAAGCCATCGGAATCAAAAAATTGCTTGTTATTGTCGAGCACCACCTTGTACGACTTGGCTAAAATCGGCGTCTTGGCCTGCTCAAATTCGCCGCGCAGACGGTCGATGAGATTTTCAACGTTGGCGGCGCGGGTCAGGGCCAAGTCCTTGTTGGGCTGGCTCATCGCGCCAGTCGCGCTGTCGTTGCCGGTGCGGCTGGCAGTGCCCAACAGCAGCAAGTGCTTGGCCGCGCGCCAATCGCGGACAAAAGAGGTCACGCCGTCTTCAATCGCCCCCGCGTACTTGCTGCAGCGGGCTTGAGCGCCCTTGCCGTTGCACAATGGGCCGTCGCTGCGGGTGGCGCACTCGTAGCTGGTGTCGAGCGGGCACTGGCTGGACTCGGCGTAGTGGGCGTCGTAGCCCCAGCAGTCTTTGTTGTCCGGTTTCCAGACGTTACAGCCAAAAATGCTAAAATGTACGCCGATCCCGCGGTCCGAGGCGTGCGAGAACAAGGCGCGAAACTGGGCCTCGCTGATGGCGACAACCGGGTTCTTGCTTTCAAATTTGCAGCCCGCGGCGCACTGTTTGACCACTTGGGCGACGATTTTGCGAAAGCCTTCGTCGCGGCAGCGGCCGGGCGGCTGGCAGTCACTGGGGCAGACCGCGCCATTTTCGTCGGCTTGACACGAGCCGTCGCCGCAGCGCGAACCACCGGTGGGTGCCGCGGCGGGTTTGGGGCCTTCAGCAGCCACTGGGACGCTGCCGGCCGCAGAGTCTTTGGCACCCACCGGCAGCGCGGGGGCCAGTCCGTCGGCACTAGCGGCGGGCGGTGGTGGAGCACCGGGCGCTGGTGCGGTGCCGGGCGCTGGTGCGGTGCCGGGCGCTGGTGCGGTGCCGGGCGCTGGTGCGGTGACGGGCGCGGGCGCGGGCGGGCTGGGGGCCGCGCAATCAGTGGGACACGAAGCCAAGTCTTCACCGTCGGCGTTGCAAAATCCATCGCCGCAGGTGCCTACGCAATCGAGCCCGCACGACGTAATCGACTCGCCTTCGGCACACACGCCGTCACCGCACGCCGATTGCGGCCGCGCCCATAACACGAAAAACAGCGCCAAGATGACCAGGATCACCACCACCGCCACGGTCCACATCTTCGCAGGGCCCATATCTACCTCCGTTGACTGCGCTGGCAGGGCGACGGCGTGCCCCGCCAGTGCCTACAAACAGGGATCCAACAGCGCCCATCGATAACCGACTCGGCTGGCGCTGCGCACAAAATCAGGATCGGCCACCGTGCCGCGCATGGGCACAGCGCCGGGCGGCCGAACCACCGCCATCGCCGGCAAGCCGGTAAAACACCAAAAGATACTCTCCGGCTTGGGGCCATCGTCGATGCCAGCCTGACAATCGCGGTGGGTAGTGGCGGCGACCTTTTGCCACTGCTCGCCGGTGGCAGCCAGCCCGCGCACCAGTGGAAAACCATTTGTAATTTCGCGATTGTAGCACGCCTCCACCGCCGCGCCACCGTGTTCGCGCAGCCAGCGCGGCCGGTCCAAGTAGGCGTCTTCGGTCAGCAAGGCCAGTTCGGCCGCCGCGTAATCGACCGCCACCAGTGGCTGACTGGCATGGGCGCAGGCAAAGGCGGCATTGGCCAGGCACATGCGCTTGCCCAAATTGACGATGCGCGACCCTGCGTTGCACTCGGCAGCTCGCGGCCGCAGCACGATTTGCACCGGAGCTTGCAGTCCGCGTGCGGCGGCACCAAGCGCTTGTAGTGTATGATCTTTAAGCTCTTTTCGACAATGCGAGCAGGTCAAATCGAGCGCCAGCACCCGGTAGGCGCCCGTGCCCACTGGGCCAAAGTTCAACGCCGGCCCGCGCGGGGTTTGCTCCGGCTTGTACACCAGCCCTTCGATGCACTGGCCGAGGCAGGGCCGCAACACATCGAGGCGCGCTGCCGCTTCGGCCGCCCGCATGCCGCGCTGGGCATCGCTGACGTGAACGGCCATGGTGGTGGCGTGGACTTGGCGCGCCATCCACGGAATAGCCACGGCAGTCAGCAGCACCGCAGCGACAGCGGCGCCGGAGTTCCAACGGGTCGACTCAGTCTTGAGGCGCCGACCATAGGCCGCCACCGCCATCCCCAGCAGGACCAAAGTGGCCAGATTGAAGACGTGCATGGTAAAGCAAATTTCGCACTTGTAGCCGAGCAACCCGCGACCGATAAACGCAAACACAAACAACGCCGCGGCCAACACAGCCATAATTGTGCGCAAGCCGACCAGCGACCAGCGGACCAGCGGCCATTGGGCGGTGGTGGCGCCGACCGCGGTGATAAACAACAGTAAAAATGCTGTCATATGGGTGGCCAATCCCAAAGCGACTGCTGGCACCCCAAACGGCTTGCCCAGCCACGACGACATGGCGGTACGGCAGCCGTCGCCTTCGCCAGAGGCAGCGCACAATGCAGGCACGCCTACGTCCAATTCCAGTGTGATTTCAAAGTGGCGCTGCACACCGACTACCGCAGTGGCGATCCCGCCTGCCACCACCAACAGCGCCGCGGTCAGGTAGCCGTTGCGCCATGCCATCGCCGCTTGTGGGGCAATGGTGGCGTAGCGGACCAAATCTTGCGGACGGGGGGTGGACACAGCAACTCCTAGCGCTTATTGAGACAAGTCTGCAATTGCTGCACGCGGTTGGAACACTCGACCGGCGCCGCCAGCTTGCGCATGCGCGTTTCGCAGTGCGGATCACCGCGATGAAAGCGCTTGCACACCGCGCGCGCCAGACGCTCCAGTGCCGGGGCACACACTTCCAGGCTGCTGCGGCCCAATTGCGAGCGCAACACCATGCTGTCCTGCACCGGCAACACCAACGCTGCGGTCGCCAGCGCCACCAGCACCACCGCCATCACCGGACCCGGGCCATCACTTTGCGACGGCAGCGCCAGTGCCGGGTCCAACTGTTGCAGCCAACTGCGAATGCCGGCAGGCCGCAAGCTGGGGGCCGGATCGAGCGCTCGGCGCAGGGCCGGCCATAGCGGCGCATCGACGCTGTTGCGCAGCAAGTCCAAAAAATCCATGGGCGCCGTCAAGCGACTGGGGGCCGAAATCGCCGAGGCCGGCCACGCTTTTTTTTCGGCCCGCGACTCATCGGCTAGGTTGGCGGTGAACGGACAGACGCCGGTCAGCAACTCAAACACCAACACGGCGAAGCTGTAGACGTCAGCGCGTTCGTCCACGGGCTGGCTGGGAGCTTGCCGTTCGGGAGCGGCGTAAGTCGGTGTACCAGCGTCGCTGGGGCCCGACGCTTCAAAGTCGATGAGACTGACGACGATACGACCGTTATCGGCGTGGACCAGCACATTGGCCGGTTTGATATCGTTGTGCAATACGCCATTATCGTGCAAATAGGCAAGCGCAGAGCCCAGTTGCAGCACGATGTCGCGGGTGGTCTCGTCCCATTCGCGCGCTCCAGCCCCACCGCGGCGCAACAGCCCGGCGGCGATGATTTCGCGCAAGGTGCGGCCTGGGCGGCGCTCCACCACCAAATACTGGCCCCCAGCGGCGTCTTGCCAGATGCCATACGGTTTGGGAATCGCCGGGTGTTTGAGACCAGCCAGCACCCGATACTCGCGCTGGAGCAACTTTTCGGGCCCGTCGCGCAGCGGGCTGTGGACGCTGACGCGCTTGGCTACGGCGGGTTGGCGATCAAACGTGGCTGAAAACACCTCAAACCGGCTGCTGCGGGCCAAGAGCGCGCCCAAACCAATGCTGCCCGCTGGCAGGCGAGTGATCATGGCGTAGCACCGGAAGCGGCCGGCGGTGCCGCAGGGGCGGGTGCAGTGGTCGAAGCACTGCCCGGCAGGCCAATCGAAGCACCCGCAGGCAAGCCAGTTGCGGCAGCGCGGACAACCGCCGGTTCGGCTGGGCAATCGGGAAGCAGTTGGTCGTCACCACCGGCGACAACCGGTGGGGCTGGCGTTGGCACTGCAGCAGGGAGTGCGCCCGCGGGTGCGGCCAGTGCAGGCGCGCAGGCCACCGGCACGGCAACCGCAGCGGGGTACAGCGGCACCGCAGCAAACTGACCGCCAGCTAGCGCGCCCACCGCCAGCGCCGCTCCCACCACCAGCGATGCAGCTAACCGCCACCCGACCCCGCTGCCCACGGCCGACGCTTGATTTTGGCGCAGTGCAAACACGAGAGCAGCGCTGTCGGCGCTCTCAGGATGATGGAGGTGGCGCGCCATCGCCGCGCTGAGCAAGTCCCAAGCGGCGCGCTCGACGTCTGCTGCGCTGGTTGCGACCGGCAACTGGCCACTGGTGCCCGCCTGAGGACTGCCGCGCACCACCGCCGACGACAAAATAGCGATGCCGGACACCAAGGCTAGTTCAGTCATCCGCGGCGTTCGGACCAGCGCCGTGCGGTTGGGCGTCCGCTGGTCGCGCAGGTCGCGCAACTGGGTGCGATGCACTTCATTGAGGGACCACCTGCCATCGGCTTCCAATTGCCATACGCTCACATCGCCCAGCACGGCCAAGGCCAGCCTGCCGTCGTCGTAGGCAATGCCGCAGACTGCGCCGCCCACCACCGTCGGCCCGGACGCCGGCTCAGCAGAGGCAGAGGTCGGCGGCGGTGGTTCCAATGCTGACGGATCGGCAGTGCGGGCGCAGTCGTCCGCCACCGCCGCCCAAGCGACCTTCAACAGCGCAAACGGCGTCGGTGGCGTTTGACCGCTCGTGCCTGCTTGGGCCGCGCAGGCGGCGGCCGCGCCGACAAACTCGCGGCACACGGCTTGGGCGGTGCCGTCGCGCCAACCGTCGGTGGCCGGGGCCTCCACCACCGCAAAGGCGACGCCGTGGCTGAGCCGGAGCGCCGCCGCCGCGCTGGCATGGGTGGCCGCGCCGGTCGGGCTGGCGTGACTAGAGGCCACCGCCGTCCACGGCCCGGTTGCGGGCACCGTCGCCACTGCACGCCCAGCGTTCATGATTGGCCTGCGCTGCTGCCAGCGGGGGCATCGTCGCTTTGCAAGTCTGGCGCCGCTGGACGCAAGCTCGCTGCGGTGGGCTGGCTGTCGCCGCGGCGACTCAAGCTGGGCGCGGTGGGCGAAAAATCGCCGACTGGACCGCCGTGCGTTGGGGTTGCCACCCCAGTTCGACTCGGGCATTGCGGGTGTTGGCAGCCGTGGAAGGCCTTGTCCACACACACCGCACACAGCCACTGGTGATCCATGCACGGCTCCAGTTCAAAAGCGCCCGCTTCGGTGGCCTATGGGCAATTGGCCACCGTGGCCAATTGCCCCTCTTGGGGCGTTGCGGTTGCGAAATCAGCGCCGCAAGTCGCAGCTCACAGTGGCGCCAACGGACCGACTGTAGACCACAGCGTGGCGGCCGCCAACCACAGTGCACTGCCGACTAAGAAGGCGCGCTCCAGCGCAATCTGACGCTGGTGGTGTGGCGCAGGGCCGCTCTGCAGCCGCAGTTGGGCCCATGCGCGGCCGACGAGATCTCCCGCTCCGGCTGCCGCGCCCACCACGACGGCCACGACTGCGACCACCCCGAGGTCCGCGCCTGTCAACGCCAGCGCGGTCACCACCACCGCCGCCGCCGCGCCTGCACCGACCACACCGATCGCGAATGCCGGCAACCGGGGCGCCGCTGAGCTCAGGGCCCACACCAGCGCCGCGCCCCACAGCCATGCTGCGGCCAAGGCGTCGGCGACAGTGGCCGTCACCACCCCGCAACCGGCGAGCATCACCACGGCCTGAGCGCAGATCAGCAACTGCGCAGTTACTGCCGCAGTCGCCGCTGCCGCAGTCGCCGCTGCCGCAGTCGCCGCTGCCGCAGTCGCCGCTGCCGCAGTCGCCGCCGCCAAGGCCCACCGGCGCCCGGCCACGGCATGGCCGATGGCGAGCACGGCGCAACTGGCAGCCCAGCCGAGCACCGCGGAGTCCGCGGTCCACGCGGCAAGCGCGACCGCGCTGGTCACGATCGCCGCCGTTGCCGCACTGGTCGTGTGCCCAGACGTCACAGTTTGGCCGCCTTGTCGATGGCGTTGTGACACGGCAACTTGCCAGCCGTTCGCAGCCGCGCCGCCCAGCGCAGTCGTTGATAAAAGCGCGCCACAATCGCTGGTTTCAGCGCGCCTTGGTGCAGATCCCACAGATTGCCACAGCCATCAAATACCGCGTTGACCGGCAGCGACAGTCCTTCGGCGTTCAAGCCCACCAATGCCGCCAGTGTGGGCGGCCAGCGGTTGAGCAAATCGGCGCGAAACTGCATCCACGGCGGCACCTGTTGGCGGCCTTGATCGGGCCGCAGTTTGGCGTGGTCGCTCAGTAGCTCATTTCTGGCGCGGGCCAGCGAGTGACCGGCCGCGGTTTCGCCCATTACCACCAGCAGGCGGGTGTGCTGGGGCTCGCTCACCGACGGCATTTTGGCGGCGGCGGCGATCAGGTCGGCCAGTTCGGCCTTGCACGGCCGGCACCATGTGGCCGCCAGCGACACCCACAGCGGCTGACCGCGGCCTAGCGGCGGCGCACTGAAGTCGGGTTGGCCAGGGGTGGCGTCGCCGGACAGGCCAGCCGCTTGCGATTCAACGAGTTTGACTGGCTGAACCGCGCGCGCCGGTTGCCAGTGCCAGCGCGGCGCGCCGCCGAGTTTGGGCTGGCTCGGCCGCAACACCGCCAGCGGGGCGCATACCCAAGCGCGATCGCGACAAACGGGGGTGGCGGCACCAGCGACAGTTGCCGCACCGCTAGGACCCGGCGAGCTTGCGGCGGCAACGCTGGCCGCAGACGCCAAAGCCAGCGGCCGCACCACTGGGCGAGCGGCGGCGAGGACCGCTGCGGCGGCCACCAGCGTCAGCGCCAGCGGCAACCACTGAAGGAACCAAAGCGGTGCTTGTGGCGCCTGATGCCCGTCGACCAGCGCATTGCCTTGATGGGCCTGAGTCGTCAAGTGGGCTCCGAGCGGTCATCCGTCGCACAGGCGACGGTACGGCGGGGGCGGGCTGGGGTCAAGGTTGCGGGTGTTCCAAGATTCCCCATGCCCAAGTCAGCACATGTCGGTTCGCCGCCAAAACCGAATTTTGACCTCGTTTTGTCGGCTCCACGGGCCGTCGCGGCCGTCCACGGGGCTCCTGCGCACGCGCAGGGGCCATTTTCGCGTCCTCGCTCCACGGCGGCGCCAGCCCGACCGCCCGCAGTCATGTCTGTCG
>SHZD01000228.1 GCA_009692465.1 Myxococcales bacterium | reverse complement strand
CGCAGCCCTGCGCCGCTTGGCCATCACGGGTACTGATTTGTCCGCAACCGACCGCATCGACATCCACACCCACGTACTGCCGGCCCACATGCCGCGGTGGGCCGATCGCTTTGGCTATGGCGGCTTTGTCGGCTTGCAGATGTGCGACAGCCACAGCGCCCGCATGGTGCGCGACGACGGCACCGTGTTTCGCCAAGTCGAATCCAACCTGTGGGACGCGCCGACGCGCTTGGCCGCTATGGACGCAGCGAGCGTGGCAGTTCAAGTGCTGTCGACTGTGCCGGTCATGTTCAATTATTGGACCCAACCCAACGACGGTGCCCAGGTAGCGCGCTTTCTCAATGACCATCTGGCCCAGTTTGTAGCCAAAGCCCCGCGTCGTTTTGTTGGCCTAGCTACTTTGCCCATGCAAGATCCAGACTTAGCCATCCATGAACTGGAGCGGGCGATGGGCGACTTGGGCCTAGCTGGGGTGCAAATTGGCAGCCACGTCAAGGGCATTCACGGCGACTGGAACCTGAGCGAGCCAGCGCTGGGGCCCGTATTCGCCCGGGCTGCCGAACTTGGTGCGGCGGTATTTGTGCACCCATGGGATATGATGGGCGAAAGTTCGATGCCTAAGTACTGGTTGCCGTGGCTAGTCGGCATGCCGGCCGAATGCAGCCGCGCGCTGTGCTCGCTGATTTTCGGCGGTGTCTTTGAGCGGTTGCCTAGTTTGCGCGTGTGCGTTGCCCACGGCGGTGGCTCGTTCGCCGCCACTTTGGGTCGCATCGCCCATGGCCATGCTGCCCGACCTGACTTGTGCGCCATCGATAACCCGCGATCGCCGCTGGATTACGCCCGCAGTTTCTGGGTCGACGCGCTCGTTCACGATGCGCGGGCGCTGCAGTTGGTGCTGGATGTAGTCGGCGACGACCGAGTAGCGGTGGGCTCGGACTACCCGTTTCCGCTGGGCGAGTCCCGGGTGGGCGAGTTGGTGGACTCGATGGATCTGCCGCTGCCGACTCGGCAAAGACTGCTGGTTGACAACGCGTTGCAGTGGCTTGGCCTCGATCACGAACTGCGGCGCTTGGGGTGTTAAGGGCTCGTGAAAAAATAACTCGATCGATCCGCGACTGGAACGGAGCGTCGAGTCGGCTTGCAAAGCCGCGAGTTAGCGACCGACCAAGCAAGCACTGGGCCGGGGTCCAAAATCGACTTGATTTTGCACGGGCCCTAACAACAGCGTCGGAAAAATGCTGCTGGGACCACCGAATAACCTAAAAACGGAGAATTGATGAACACGAAACTGGTCATTTTGGATTTCGACGGCACTTTTACCGACTCTGAAATGGAAGGCGCACCGTTTGCGGCGGTCTATCCGCAGATCATTGGCGACAAGATCGGTCTGGGTGCGGCCTTTTTGCCCCATTTTGAGCAAGGCGTTCAGCAAGTCTATGACCAGTCGCCGGAATTGGGCTGGTTCATGAACGGCGTCAACGCCGCGCCGGCCGATGCCGATCCGTACATTCGCTGCTCGATGGCGGCCGATTGCGCGATGGACAAGCTCGGGGTCCTGTCCGATCGCCAAGAGCGCGGCAAATTACTGGCCGACACCTACCAGCAAGCCTACAAGCACTCGGCCATCGCCTTTCGACCGCGGGCGGGCGAAGCCTTGCAAGCGCTGCTCGATCGCGGTCTGCCGGTGGTCGTGGTCACCAATAGCTCGACGGCGCACGTGCAACACAAGATTTCGCAGTTGGGCTTGCGGCCCGGCAGCGAGGTCGATGTGTTTGGCAATGCTATGAAATTTTGGGTGGATCCCGAATCGATTGGCGATGCGCGCTTCGATGGTTTGGCGCAATTTGAACGCGACAACCAACTTGCGCGTCCGGTATGGCTCAAACGCAACAAGTACTTCTTGCGGATCGCTGAGTTGCTGGCCAAGTACCAAGCCACGGCGCAGCAGACTGCGGTGTGCGGCGACATCTATGAACTGGATTTGGCCCTGCCGGCCGCCATGGGTGCCAAGGTCGCGTTGATGCGCCGCCAAAACACCTATCCGTTTGAGATCAACCTCATAGCCGACAAAGGGCAGCGCGGTATTGTGTTGAGTGATCTCATGCAACTCAATGATTGGATTGACTAGATGCCCAATTTTTGCGCCGATGACCACTGGCTGGCCGCCACCGATGCGGCCGATCCACTGAGCGCTCTGCGGCAGCAGTTTGTATTTCCGGTCGCCCAAGACGGCACTGAAGTTGCCTATTTCGCGGGTCATTCTCTGGGCTTGCAACCCATAAATGCCAAAAAGTACGTGATGCAAGCTCTGGATGACTGGGCGCGGTACGCGGTGGATGGCCATTTCTTGGGTCGCCACCCGTGGCTGCCGTACCACGAGCTGCTCACGGGCAGTACCGCACGGCTGGTGGGGGCGTTGCCGAGCGAAGTCGTGGTCATGAACACGCTGACGGTCAACTTGCACCTGATGATGACTAGCTTTTACCGGCCAACGCCGGAGCGTTTTCGAATCGTCATCGAAAGCGGCGCCTTTCCTTCCGATCGCTATGCCGTGGCCTCGCAAGCCTCCATGCACGGCTTTGACCCTGCGATTGCAGTCGTCGAATTGACCCCGCGCCCTGACGAGCCGCACCTGCGCCAAGACGATATGTTGCGCACCATCGACCAATTAGGCGATTCGGTCGCGATGGTCCTGCTTGGCAACTGCAACTACTTGACTGGGCAAGCTTTTGACATGCCGACCATCACCCGCGCTGGTCACGCCAAGGGCTGCATCGTCGGCTTCGATCTCGCGCACGGCGCTGGCAATCTGGACTGCCAATTGCACGACAGCGGGGCTGATTTTGCCGTGTGGTGCAACTACAAGTACCTCAACGCCGGCCCCGGTGGCTTGGGCGCGGTTTTTGTTCACGAACACCACCACCACAGCGATGTGCCCCGTTTGGCGGGCTGGTGGGGCCACACCAAGGCCAGCCGCTTCGAGATGGGTCCGCGCTTTGAGTCCATAGTCGGTGCTGAGGGCTGGCAACTGTCCAATCCGCCGATCTTGCAACTGGCCGCGTTGCGGGCGGCGATGGAACCCTTTGATCAGGCTGGGATTTCTCCTCTACGGGCCCGTGGCGATCGGCTGACCGCTTACCTATTGTGGTGGCTCAATCAACTGCCGACAACGCGCTGCCGACTGCTGACCCCACGCGAAAGCCGCGAGCGCGGTTCAATGCTGACGCTGCAAGTGTACACGGGCGCAGAACAATTGACGGAATCACTGCATCGGCAAGGCATCACCGTCGACCTGCGCCGCCCGGACATTGTGCGCCTGACGCCGGCGCCGTTGTACAGCCGCTTTGCCGACGTAGCCCGGGTCGGCAAGGCGTTGCTCGCTGAATTGGCGACCTGACCAAGGACCACTGTGCATTCACAATCGGTTGTAATTATCGGTGCTGGGCCGGTTGGCTCGCTGTTGGCGGCGCTGCTGGCCGAGCGCGGCTGTCAAGTAGACGTCTACGAGCGCCGTCCGGACATGCGCAGCCAATCTGTCGCTGCGGGTCGCTCCATCAATTTGGCGGTGTCAGCGCGCGGGCTGCACGCTCTGGCCCAGTTGGGGCTCGACGGGGCGGTGCTCGATTGCACGGTGCCGATGCGCGGCCGACGGATTCATGCGGCCAATGGCACCACTGAACTGCAATTGTACGGCCGTGCCGATTGGGCAATTGGCGACTGAGCATGCCGGGCCGCTGTCGACAGCCGCAACATCAGTCGCAACGACATCAGCGGTTTGACTATCAGCAGGTTGCCCGTCGACAACGGCAGTCTCGGCGGCGGTGGCGTCGTGGGCATCCAAATCCGCGCTGGTATCGCTGGTCTCTGGCAGTGCTACGCCATCGGTCGCCAAGGCCTCTGCCGCGGTGTCGGCGGTCCCTTGGCGTTGCAGACCATCGTCGTCAGCGGCGGCAAAGGCGTCCGCCCCCGAAAAGGACGCCTGAGTCGCAGCTGATTCGCCGATGCACCCGACCAGCAGAATCGGCGCGGCTCGCCACCATGCCCTAATTTCCAGTTGTCGCATCACCAAACCTCCGAGCGCGCAAGAGTAGCGTCGGCTCGCGGCGTTGCTAGGCGGTTTGCGCACAAATTAGGCTCAGCGTGATGAATTAGGGCGTGTAAAAGAATGACTCGATCGATCTGCGAAAAGAACGGAGCAGCGAGTCGGCCGTAAAGACGCGAGCTTGCGACCCACGCGGCAAGCAAACAGGCACGGTAAATGAATGACTTATTCATTTACGGGCCCTTAAGGACGCTACTTTTTTGCGCCAGCGGCAATCCACGCTTTGAGGGCCGCGATCCCGCAATCAGCATCCACCGGCTCCGAAGCGCCCACCGGCATTAGTTTGCCCTGCCCGGCCTGCGGTTGGGTCACTTTGATGTACAAAAACGAGTTGTCGGGCTGGCCAGGCTCAACGCGCACAAAGTTGACGGCGCCCGGATGCAACGCAGGGATACCGATGAGGTTGGCGTAGCTCAGGCCTGGCTCCAGCACCAGCTCGCCGGCATGTTTGGCGGCGGAGTGGCACGAAGAAAACGCACAAGAACCGGCAAAGTACTTTTTTTCTAACGATTCTAGCGTGGGCTTGACTGTGCAGGCGGCCGTCTCTGGCGCGGTCGAATCGACAACGGCGTCCTGACTGACCGGGCTGACGTCTGGGGCTTTAGAGTCGGCTAGAGCTGCATCTGGATTGGCAGTTTGCGGTTTCGAACCGTCGTTGCTGTCCAACGCGGCACCTGCGGAGTCAAAAGCCGCACCGACTTCAGCTGCGGGCGCAGTATTGGCATCAACTGCCGCTTGGGGTTGCGAGCACGCAAGCGCCCACCAGCAACTGCTCGCCCCAAAAGCCCAATGCGCCTTCAATTGCGCTACTCTTCAAACCCCATACCCGAGGCGTCAGCTTTGGCCTTGAGTAGGGCGCGGTACAGCGTTTCTTGAATCTTGCGGTTGATGCGTGCCCACGACACGACCACCTTGGCGAATTGAGTCGGCGTAAGGACTTTGCGCAAAGCCTGCGTGCGTTCGTACTCGATTTCTTCCAGCCGCCGCCGACCGGTCAGCAATTGGTCGGCGATCTTGGTCAGGGCGCCGTCGTTGGGTTTGGGGTCCTTGAGCAACTTATTGAGATCGGAGCGCTTTTGGCGCAGTTCTTGGCGCGTTGCGATGAGTTTGTCCTCAAAACCACCGGCGATCTCGACGACTTTTGTCACCGCGACGGCATCCGGCTTGAGGACTTCGGCCAGCTCCTGAGCGCGCAATGCTCGAATTCGTTGCAGCAATTTGGCGCGGGCGTCCTCGCGCGCTTTGGGGTCGTTTTTGGGCGGAAGCGCGATTTTGGGCTTAGCTGCTGGCACCACTGGCGGGGCAACGACGACTGGCAAACGCCCCACGGGTGCGGGTTTTGGCGCTGGCTGCCGCGCTGCTGGGACGGCAACAGGCGCGGGAGCGCCGGTGGCTGCGGGCGCAACTGCAGGCGGCCGCAGTGGCGGGTTTTGCGCCTGCAACGTGGAACCGGCGAACGCACTGAGCGTCGCCACGACGAACTGCAGATGAACCCGTACCGGGAAAAGTCTTTGAATCACCAGAACAACGCCCAACTTAGGCCCCCTGTCCATTGACGGCTTCATCATCGAGCGCGGTGCCCAAAGCATCCAGATCGATATCCTCTAAGTCCTCCAGTTCATCCACCATGCCCAGCGGGTCATCGTCGCTGGCCGCCAGATCATCGACGAACGCGCGATCGGTGGCGACGGCCTCTTTGGCAGAACCCAAAAGAGCCCGAGAATCAACAGCTTCTTCAGCTTGCATCGGTCCATCGCCCAGCCACTGGCGCACCGGGGTCGCCGCAAGGGCAATCAAGGTGGCAGCCAAGGCCAGACCGCCAGCCCAGCGCACGGCCGGATAAGCCCGCCAACTGCGACCCTGCGGCAGATGTTCAATCCGCAGCATGATCTCAGCTTCCATCGTCCGCCACTGACCCGGGCTGAGTTGCGGCCGATCTTGCTGCCCCATGTCACGCACGCCCATCAAAATAGCTCGAAATTGCTGGACTTCTAGGGCGCAAGCCGGGCAATCACGGACATGCGCGGCAATGCTGCGCGTTTGATCGTCTCCCAGACCGTCGTCGGCAAAAATCGGCAGCAGCGCCGCATAGTGCTCACAAAGGCTTGGGTTGCCTGCAGCGGCAGGTTCAGGAGGCACAAGCCGCAGGTGGCGGGGGTTGGTTTTCATCGGTTCCTCTTGGCTAATTTCATCTTCAGCTGGCAAATGGTGGGGTTGGCCGGGCGGCCAGTTCAGTGGCTAGTTTCGCGCAAAAGCGAGCGCAGGCGCTTGAGCGCATGGTGAAAGTTGGCCTTGGCCGAGTCTTCGCTGGTGGCGGTCGCGTCCGCAACCTCTCGAAACGACAGGCCTTCTTGGACCCGAAGCTCGACGACCAGTCGCTGCTTGGGCGGCAAGGTCTCGACGGCCTGACGCAATAGTTCAGAAGTCTGCGCTTGGCCAAGCGATTCTGACGCGGTTGGCAAGCTGTCCACGGTGTTTTCGTCCAATTCGTCAGCACGCCACCGGCCGCGATCGCGCACGTGGTTGAGCGCAAGATTGCCGGCGATGCGCAGCACCCAGGTGCGAAAACTTGCATCGCCGCGAAATGTATCCGCATTTTGCCATGCCCGCACGAATGCAGCCTGGGCGATGTCCTTGGCATCCTCATCGTTGCGCACATAGCGCCACACGACGGCGAAGGCAGTGCGTTGATGGCGGCGCACCAATTCCGCAAAAGCCGAGCGATCGCCGTGGCGAAAGCGTTCGGTCAGCACAGCTTCGTCGATGGCGACGGTCATCCGGGCCGTACCCTCAGGCGCGCTCGGTGCTGCATGGTAGCCCTCGATCGGCAACCGACCCGTGGATCTGGCACCACGTGTCGAGGACGTGACGTGTGGGGCAATAGAGCGATCGGGATCGACTCTGGCTGCACCGCGATCCCCCCACGCTGGTAGCCCCGCCTGAGCCACTGCAAGGCCGCCGCCACTGGCGCACAGACTGCTTGGCCGACTGGTCGAGCACGCTGCTGGCTCTGCAAGGGCGAGATCGGCGAAGGCAAGGTCGGACATCCATGGGCTCCCAGCTTACCCAGACACCGCAGGCGGACAAAAGTGAAATTCGCGCTGGCGGTTGACCGTAAGATTCGCGATGGGCTGTGGCTGGTAAAATTCGCGCACCAGTAGTGGTCAGTAGCATTCGCGCTGCGGCGTGGTCAGTAGGCTTCGCGCTGCGATGTGGTCAACAGCGACCACCTGAGCTTGCAGTTTTCGCCGCAGGTTTGCCAGTGTGCGCGCGGCGTGGCAAAACAGCAGTTGTGGCGAGGAGCGTGTCGGAGTATTCCGACTCGCTCCCAGCGCCGTCTGGCTAGACGGCGGCAACTGTCTGAAACTGCACGGATTCACTCTGGGCAGTTCTCGGACAGTTGAGAATAGTTGACTGGCTAGGAGCCTGTCGGATCGTACTAGATTCATTGTGTATAACCTGATAGACATTTCATAACCGATTGATTTCCGACAGGCTCCTAGGTGGGCCGCCGACCGCATGAAACAAGACAACTCCAACTCACGCGGCAGTGGCGTCAAGTCAGATGCCAAGGCGCGCCCGACTTCGGCCTCCAAGCCGTCGTCGGCGAGTCGTGGGGGCGGTCCGACTGCGGCTCCGGCTGACCCTACCGCCGGTCACCGCTACGACGGCGGCAAAGCGCTGCACAGTGCCCACACCGCCGCGACGCCCAGTGGGCCTCAGGCCTCGCAAGCGGGCCCAGCGCAAACGCAGATGCATCGTCAGGCTGGCGAACTGCAGGGGGCCCATGGCGCCCAATTGGCTAGCGGTGCGGCGCGCTTAGGGGTGGCCGAAGAGTCGCTGGCCGCGGTGGTGTTGACCGAGCAGCAGTACTTGCCGCGGGCGGTGCCAGCGCTGGCCGACAAGATGCCGGTTCGTTTTGAACCCTATGTTTTTTTTACCCAAACTGGCCGATGGTTGGTGGCTACCCATCGCGATCAGGCGGCCGAATATGGCAGTTTTGAGCAGGCCCGCGCCCACAACGACGATGCTGCCCATCGGGCATTGCGGATGGGTGTGGGCCAAGTGAGCGGAACGGAAGCCGAAGTGGCCGGATTCGCTTCGCCACAAGCGATGCACAACGCCCTTCAAGTGGGCCCGAGCGCGCAGATCGACGCGTTGGTGCAGCTGGTTCGAGGTCAAGATGACTTGCGTACTGCGTTGAGCGCCGGCGACTGGACCCAGACTGCACTTTTGCGAGCCGGTCCTGCTTACGGTGCGCTGGGCTACGATCAAACTCTGCAAGTCGCGGCCCAAGCGTATCGGTCGGTCAAACCGGGCGGCGGCGACGATGATGGCGAAGGCGATAAGCCCAAGAAGCGCAAAAAAGGCTAATCTAGGATTTCGATACTAGGAGCGTGTCGGAGTATTCCGACTCGCTCCTAGCGCCGTCTGGCTAGACGGCGGCAACTGTCCGAAACTGCACGGATTCACTCGGGGCAGTTCTCGGACAGTTGAGAATAGTTGACTGGCTAGGAGACTGTCGGATCGTAATAGAT
>SHZD01000227.1 GCA_009692465.1 Myxococcales bacterium | reverse complement strand
AAACACACGAGGCTGCTGCCGCTGTGCTGTTTGCTGGCCGCTGTGCTGTTTGCTGGCCGCTGTGCTGTTTGCTGGCGGCTGTGTGGATCGCTGTGCTCTGGATGACGCGGCGATCCACTAGGTTCAAGCGGGCCGTAAACAACAGCGTAACTTCCGCCAATCGGACCATCCGGTTGCAGGGGACCTTAAGCGTGCGCTGGCGGAAAACAGTCGTCAAGCCACTGTTGCGGCTGATTCTGCCGCCATAATACTTTATGAAAATAGTGACATGCACCGATACGCTGAACGGTGCAACGCGCAATCGGCCACGCTGCAACGGCACGAAACTACTGACGACGACCGAAATTGTCCGTCAGCACGTAGCCCTGACTGCAATTGCTTCACTGACCAAAATCGCCAATCGCAACCGGTTGCGGCGCCGCCGGCACATCAAGTCCTTGATCAGAAGCAAAATTCTGTTGACCATTGCCAAAAAGTGCCAGAGCCTTGGCTTGCCATGCCGCCATTCGCTGGACCACGACCCCAAACAAGCCGCCGGTGATCACCGACGCCGTCACTTGAGCTGCCCCGCCGTCGACTAGAATCCCGCTGCGGGCGTTGCCTGCAATCACACAGTGTTGCAATTCAACAGTCTCAGCATCATGGGCGGCTAAACCGTCGGCCAAGGCCAGGTTCTTTCCAGTTTGCCCACTAGTGAGATCGCCAAAAGTCGTGTTGGCCAGAACCACTTGTCGCAACCAAGCCGCACCGACGTCGACAACCAGCGCCGCCGACCGATTGCCGACCAGCACGCTGGAGTCCAGGTGCAACTTGGCTCCGGGCCCGGCCACCGCGATGCCGGCCCCACCCCGTTTCTTGAGCGATTCCCGGGTCGCGCGAGCGAGCAAGCCGACAGCGTGCAGCGTAGCGCTGTGGACCAAGACACCGGCTTCTTGATTGTCGATGACGCGCGCACCCGCCAGATGGACGCTGGCCCCGGTTTGCACAACCAGTCCACGACCCCCAGCGCTGCTTTCCCCTTGGCGATTTCCAGTCAACGATGCGTTGGCTAGTGCAGCGCTGCTGCCGTCGAATGCGACCATGACGCCCGCGGTATGGCAATCTTGCACGATCAGACCGGTCAATTCGGCCCGGGCCCCCATGAGCACCGCCAAACCGACGCCATCGCCGCCCAGCAACTGCCGCGGCGCCACGCCCTGCACCACCAAATTGCGGCCACGGAGCTTGGTCGTCGGCCCAGAGAGCGCGATGCCTGCCGCTCGACCACCGCTGACCAGTACTTGGGCCAAGTCCATGCTCGCACCGCCGTCGAACACCATGCCGTAGCCGCCGACGCCATCGCTTGCCGGTTGGCCGTTGTCGATGGTCAATCTGGCCAGCGACGCGGAGCCGCCTTTCATGGTCAGTCCAACGCGATTGCCGCTGAGCCGAGCGTCAGTCACGTTGACGCTGCCGTTGGCCGCAATCGAGATGCCAGCCCCGCTTTTGAGATGGTCGTCTGCGGTTGTGGCGTCTACGGTTAGGCCTTTTGCTACCAAGTGCCCACCGTACACGGTGATTCCAGCGTCGCGATTGGCTGAAACGCGCACATCGTTGAGTTCTAGCTTGCTTCCGGCAGCGATGTCTAAGCCACGGCCAAATTCGCCACTGCCCGCGGGCAGCGTTTTTTCGACCAGGGCTGCGCTAAGGCTGACCTGCGAATTCGCACCTGCGGCAATGCCTACACTGTGATTGCCGCTTGCCCAGACCCGCCGGAGCTTAGCGGAGGCTCCGGCGCTAGCTTGGATCCCAAGACCGAAATTGCCGTCAGTCGCGCGCGGTTTGGTCGCGTGAACACCCAAATCAATGACGTCCAGATGGGTGTCAGGGTCGATGGCAAACACCGCCGCTTCGCTATGGCCAGTCATGTAAACGCCGTGCAGCGTGGCCACAGCGCCTTTGCCGAGATCGAGCCCGCGGCCGAACAGCTGGGTCTTGACCTGAGGCAAAGTGTCGAGGATCGCCGCATTGGTGACTCGCACAGTCGCGCCAAAGCCCGCCGCGCGGATCCCGGAACTGATTGCTGCGGAGATATGAAGTCCAGTGACGATGACGCTGCTGTTGGCATGAACTTCAATCCCGCGGCCCTCGCCGGTTGTGTCCGCGACCATTGCGGTGATCGCCAAGTCGGTCGCCACCAGTTTGCCACCTTCGACAATGCTGATACCAAATCCCCGGTTGCGCGCGAAATGAGCACGCACCAAGCCGATAGAAGCGCCAAACTGAGCAGTCGCGCCCATCGATAGGCCACCTGTGCTTGCGGCGCCCGCATCGACAACCACAATGTCCTCGCCGTGCAGGCTTGCGGAATCTGTGGCATAAATTCCCGCTTGAATGGCGTTGGATACCAAGACTTTGCGTAGTTTGACGCTGGCGCCACTCAAGGCCGCGACGCCGACTGTGCCCCCTATGATCCGAACTCCAGCAATTACTGCAGTCAGCGGCGGGCCAATGCTCTTGGCCGCAATGGCTGGCCCGGACGCCGCCGCTTGCAAAGTCACCATTGCCGCACACCGGCCAGCAATTGTGATGTCTTTGTACAAGTTGAAGTTGGCCGGATAGGTGC
Source organism: Myxococcales bacterium (assembly GCA_009692465.1). Lineage (GTDB taxonomy): Bacteria > Myxococcota_A > UBA9042 > UBA9042 > UBA9042 > SXRM01. The sequence continues at coordinate 6,049 of SHZD01000227.1, read as the reverse complement.
CCGCAGCGAGCAAGAGCGTTGCGCCGGGGCTGAAAGCGACTGCGGCGGCCGCCAAAGAGGGGTAGGGCGATGATTTTGTGCCATTTCCCGGCGCGCTTGCACCGGCGTCGATGTGAATTGCGTCCTCGGGGCCAGTTGCGAACTGTGCTGTGCCACATTCGCTTGGATCCGGCGTACATCCAATCGGTTGCTGGGCGTCGCTGATAAATCCGGGAGGGCAGGCCCACTGAACTCCAGTGCGCGGGGCGCATTTTCCTGTTGCTCCGAACTCTTCGCCGGCGGGGCATGTTGAGACCGTTGCGCAGTCTGGTTTTGCATCACCCGGTGGCAAAAACGTCAAGCAGCCGAACGGTGGTAAGGGGGCGGCCAAGGCCGGCACAGCTGGCACTGCGAAGGGTGTGTCCGCCCCAACGGGTGCGCTCAAAGTCGAACCATTCGGCAGTTCGACTCCTGCTCCCGCTATTTGGCAACCTTGACTGGTGTTGACGAGACCCACGGCGCAAGCTGTGCTGCCCGGGCCGCAGTTTGGGTCCAGAACCGCGCACGACTCGGCAGGCGACTTTGCTCCGGGTTCGCAAACTTGACCGCTAGCGGTCGTCCAGCGGGCGCACCAGTTCGGTGTGCATGCCGCTGGATTGACAAACACTTGGCTTGCGCATTCTGGCGGCCCCACCGCCACGCATGCCGATGACTTGGTGTCGAAAAACGCGCCGTCCAGACAACACACCGAATCGGGGCCCGCTTGCACCGCCGGACAACTCAAACCAACGGCAGCCTTTGGCGGCGCGCCAGATTTTTCGTTCTGTGAACAAGCAGTTACCAGCAGGACTGCAAAATGGACCCCTCTTTTCACGCCGCCTCCTGGCGCAAAGGTTGGCCAACATGTCGAGTTGGACCCCTTTTTCCGAACCCGTTTCCGAACTGCTCAAATGGTAGGGCTCGCATCCTTTCGATCTCTGGCAGGGGCCCATGCGGCCCGTGTAAGCGCCGATTATGCATAGTGACCGCCCCAAATCGCCGCGATCTGGCTGGGAGCAATGCGGTTAGCAACAAGACCTTCTAGGTAGACTGAATGGTCGTGGTCGACTGTCGCCGGCGGCGTTCAACTTTTATGCCATGCTTGACCAGCATCGCCGAAAGTTGATCTAGCGTAGTTGGCTTGCTCAGGTAGTCGTCCATGCCAGCTGCCTGCAACTCAGCGACGTCGCCGGCACTACCACTGGCCGTCAGCGCCACCACCGGCAGCCGCCGCTGACCTGGGCCCTGCCGCTCGCGGATGCCCTTGGTCGCTGTAATCCCATCCATCTGCGGCAACTGACAGTCCATCAACACCAAGTCATAGAGGCGGGCCGTTGTCGCCGCAATCGCCTCCGCGCCGTCACCGACCAAATCGCTCATGCACCCCAGCTTGCGCAGCATCGCCGTGATGACTGCCGACGCCACCGGGTCATCCTCCACGACCAGCACCAATGGCCGACTCTGTGACGCCGGTGATTCGCTGCCGATCGAGCCCTCCACCGGTGCTGTGGAGGTCCCTATTTCAGCAGTCGTACCGCTGACCAACGCTCGCAAGTCTTCGTCGCGAACCGGTCGAAACAGCAACCAGCGCGCTCCCGCTGCCTGCGCTCGAACCGCTGCGTCATTGTGAGACAGCGGCGCCAATGCCGCCCACGCCCCAGCACATGAGTGCAACTCTGGCCGCAGAGGTCGAATTGTCAGTTCGTCAGTGGTATCTGCCTGCGCTGGCTGCCCTTGCAAACGCACCGTCATGCCCCAACTCGTCAGATTGTCGAACATGCTCTGCGTGCACGGGCCTGGCGCAAGGTCGAGAAACACTCGATGCCAATGCAACGGTGGCGGTGGCGGTGGCGAGCGATCGACCAGGCCTGCGTTTTCGCCAATCCCAACCGAAGGCAACTGCACTGTCAGCGTTGAGCCCAAGCCTGGCGACGATATGACTTCGATAATACCGCCCATGTATTCAACGAGTTCTCTGCAAATAGACAATCCAAGGCCTGCTCCACCGTGGCGTCGGGTAGGCGAGTCATCCAGCTGAGTAAACGCCTCAAAAAGACGAGGAACTTCAACCGCATCCATGCCCGAACCCGTGTCGTGGACGGCCAAAAGCAGCTGGTCCAGCGCCATTGTCGCCCGGATCGTAATCTCACCTCGATCAGTGAACTTGATGGCATTGCTAACTAAATTCGTCAAAACCTGTCGAACGCGCTGCCCGTTGCCCCGCCACACAGCAGGCACATCCGGCGCAACATGCACGCGGACGTCAAGCCCTTTGGCCTGAGCCGCCGCCGCCATTCCCACCACCGCTTCGTCAATTGTCGCCCTAACCGCGAACTTGCCGATCTCGAAGCGCAGCTTACCCGCCTCCAACCGCGCAAAATCCAAAATATCGTTGATCAACAGCAACAACGACCGCGCCGAGCGACCGGCAGTCTCCAACTGCTGACGCTGTACCAAGTCCAGATTGCTGTTTAGCGCCAAATCGATCATGCCGATAACACTGGTCAACGGCGTGCGCAATTCGTGGCTCAGATTGCCCAAGAACCGCGATTTGGTCGCATTGGCGTGTTCGGCTTGCTCACGCGCATTGGCACTTTCGGTCCCAACGACTTTGAGCCTGCCGTACATCGATTGCAGCGCATTTTGACGCCGGTCGCCGACAATGAGCAAAACCAATGTCGCCCCCGCAAAGGCCATCGACGCCAGTGCCAAGCCACGCAGCGATCGCCAAAGCGCGTTCATGTCCTCCGCAGTCTGGGTATTTTCGCGCCGCAGCAACAAGACGAAATCGTCCAAGCGCAGGTGAAACACGCGGACTAGCGCCTCGTTGGCGGGGTTGGCCTGAAGCCGATCCGTCGTCTCGGCTGCGAGCTCCAAAGGAGCCGATTTGCGCAAAAGGCCGATGTCGCGGCCAAGTTGTCGAATGTTCTTACCTAGTTCTACCCAATGCGTCGCGCTACCTTCCGCTTGGGCTCGACGGGCAGTCGCTGCAGCTTGATGGACCCGCGTCAGAGCCCGCACGTTGGCTTCGATGAGCTGGCTCGCTTGCTGCTGCGACTGCATCAACTGCACCCACCACAACGCAAAAGCGAGTACCAGACTCGCTCCCAGAAAGAAGCGCATTTTGAGACGCGACGGCTTCCACGCGTCGTCGAGCCCTGACGGCGGAGCAAAATCAACTGGTGGCGGCGGATCGGAAGCCATACTTGGCGCAAGAATGGGACCGTTGCCGGCAAACTGCAAGCTCAGTCTGCCGATTTGGTTCAGGTGAACTGTATGCAACAATCGGCAAATGGCGCGCAGATCATCATCCACGCCTCGCCGAAACTTGGGCAGGGTCTGCGGCACCGACCGCCGGTTGCCATCTTGCGCTTTACGGTTATCCTGCCGCCCATGGTCGCACCGTTGTCCGGGCCAAATTCGCCACAACAACTACCGCAAAGCGTGATTTGTGCAGATCTTTTGCGCAAGGAAGTCCTATTCGTCACCGGCAAGGGCGGCGTTGGCAAGTCCACGATCGCGCAGGCTTTCGCTCGACAAGCGGCGCAAGCGGGAAAGCGCGTGCTCTTGGTGGAGTTGGAAGCCGTCTCTCGCGCCGGGCCGCTCTTAGGTGTTCGGCATCCCGGGCCTCAACCGCAGCGTGCCGCCAGCAACTTGGATCTGATGGCGCTGGATGTCATGGATTCATTGCGTTATTTCGCGGTACAGCAACTTAAGCTCGAAACGCTGGTCAATCTCGCGCTGCGCAACAAGGCCGTTGAGTCGTTCTTTCAGGCGGTCCCCGCGATCAAGCCGATTCTGGTTTTGTACCAAGTGTGGCACATGATGCAAGTGCACGGTCCGCGCGGCGACAAGCGCTGGGATTTGGCCATTTGTGACTTGCCGACCAGTGGCTTTGTGCAGGGGATGTATCAGATTCCACGGACGTTGCAGCAGGCTTTTAGGGTCGGTCCGGTGCATAACTATGCGACAGGCATGCGCGCGATGCTCGCTGATCCGGGGCGGACTGGTTTGGTGCTGGTCACGCTGCCTGAAGAAATGCCCGTAGTTGAGACCTTGGAACTACAAGCGATTCTACAGCGCGAACATGGGGTCCAACCTGCGGCGCTGATTCTGAACAGCGTCGTTCCGGCCGGCATTGCCCCAGATGATGCTGTGATGATTGAACAATTGACCGCCGAGCCGGCAGACCACGCCATGCGCGCTTCACTGTGGGCGGCCCAATTGCTCGCTGGGCGTCGGCAGCGAGCGCTGGACCTGTTGCCCCAGTTGGTTGCGGCAGCGCATGGTCGGGTTTTGCAAGTGCCTTGCCTGTTTCGCCGTGAGCTGCCATTAGCGCAAATCGACCAAATTGCAGCGCAATTGGCGACAGACTTGGCGGTGGCTCCGGCATGAAGCACTCCGCACGGCGGGCGCGCGACCTCGCCACGGCAAAACTTGTGGTATTAGCCGGTTCCGGCGGAGTCGGCAAGACTACGACCAGCGCCGCGCTGGCATTGGCCTACGCAATTGACGGTCAGCGGGTACTTGTTCTGACCATCGATCCAGCCCGTCGACTGCTCCAAGCCTTGGGATTGCAAACAGAACACGCCAGCGGCGAAGCCGTCACGCCTAACGTCGCCCACGAAGTGTTGCCGCGCTTGGCTCACCTGTTGCCGGCGACGCAGCACGGTCTTGGCTTAGGGCAGGGCGGCACTTTACATGCCATGATGCTCGACCCGACGACTGGCGCGATTGCGATGGTGGAGCGCCTGTTGCCCAACCCGGCGATGCGCGACCAGGTGCTGAACAATCGAATCTACCGCGCATTTTTGCCGACGCTGCAAGCTTCGCCGGATTATATGGCCCTCGAACTCATCTGCGAGCTGGCGCAGTCCGGGGCCTACGACGTGCTAGTGCTCGACACGCCGCCCATGCACAACGCCCTCGATTTCTTGCGGGCTGGCCACACGTTAGCTAGTTTTATCAATGACCGCGTGCTCAAGTGGTTTGCCAAGGTGCCGCTGCCGGGCAAAAAGGCCACGGGTCTGGCTGGCCTGTTGGGCACCGGTGGGTCGATGGCGATGTCAGTGCTCGGTCGCTTGTTTGGCGCCGACACAATACCCGATGTCGCCGAGTTTTTTGTTTCATTTCAAGAGGTTCTGCCGAGACTTCGCGACCGAGCGTTGGCCACGGACGCTTTGTTGCGCGCCGAGTCCACCCACTTTGTCATTGTCACGGCGCCGGGCGAGACGTCGTTGCGGGAGGCCAAACACCTGCACCACACGCTGCACAGCCATGGCATTGGCGCCACGGGTTTTGTGGTCAACCGGGTTCTGCGATTGCCTGCCGAGTTGCGCAGCCCTGTCAATGCGCCACAAGTGGCGGAAGTGTTGGCCAATTCGGGGATTGCGGTCGACCGCGCGCAGGCATTGGCCGGCCATCTACAGCTCGCCGCTGACCGCCTGCGCCACCTCGATATTGCCGATCAGGAGCATCTGCGTTCACTGCGTGAGTTGGCGGGGCACGGCGGCCTGTGTGTTTCTGTTCCGCAGCGCGAGGGCGACATCCACAATGTTGCGCAATTGGCCGTGTTGGGACGCACTGTACTCGACGGCGCGCGTGGCGAAGTGGTATTCTAGCGGTGGTCACAGTGGCGCTAGCAGCCGCTTGGTTGACCACTTGGGGGTTGGCTTCGGGGGGAATCGTAGTGCATCTGGAGGCCCCCTGTGACCGACTCGTCCCCGCCGCAAGCCGCTGTCCTTTCGCCTGCTACTTCGATCTCTGCGCCGATTGAGCGAGCCGTTACCGCGTTCGTCCCGCAAGAGGGTCGCACGGTAAAGCCGCCGGTGAATCCGGCGTTGCTACGACATCGTGAGCTGGACGAAGGCGAATTCTGGCGTAAAATCCCAGCGTACCGCGACATCGACACTGCCACATTTCTGGACTACCGCTGGCAGGGCAAAAACTCGATTACCAGCATCGACAAGCTCTTGCTGGCCATCGCCGGCTTGGCACCGCCAGAATTCATCGCCGATGCCAGCGAAGGCTT
>SHZD01000226.1 GCA_009692465.1 Myxococcales bacterium | reverse complement strand
AACTGTCTGAAACTGCACGGATTCACTCCGGGCAGTTCTTGGACAGTTGAGAATATCTGAGAAGCTAGGAGACCGTCGGATCGCAATAGATTCATTGTGTATAACCGCAAAGATATTTAATAACCGATTGATTTCCGACAGGCTCCTAGTGGCCCCAAATTCACCACCGAAATTCCCCGCGAGCCCCGATTTGGGATGCCAGTGCTCGGTCGCTCGCTGGCGCTCGACAAGGCGCAAGGGGCTTGACGACTGAGGCGTACTTGGGTGCGCCAATGAGACAGTCCTGCGAACTGTCTAGGAGGAAAGCGACGCAGCGACGCGGAGATGCGCCCAAAGCGCGGGATCGCAGTGGCGCTAGCGCACCAACAACCAGCCGTTGGCCCCGCCGCTGATCCCATGCGAGTTCGACGGGAATGTGCCAGGCTGATTCAACACGTGCTGATACAGAAATAGGCCGGAGCTAAATACCGTCGTGTTGTCACAGCCATTGTTGCCGGCCGCGACGCACTCCCAGCCTCCCGACGACGAGTGGTTGTAGACGCCGGCCATGCTAGCGACGGAGTTGTAGGAGTTGCTAAAGGGTCCATTCGGTTGGCAACTGCACTGCTGCAGCAAGCCACCTTGGGCCTTGTTGGCGTCAAAAGATCCAGCGGTGATTTTCAAAAAGCGCCCGCTGGCAGGCAACTTGTGGCTGCCGTTGTCGTGAAAGCCCCAAAACACCCCGCCGCTGCCGCCCGCGGTGCGAATGGCGTTAATGTGGGCGTCCGACAACTTGGCGCACGCGCCCTGGCTGAGCGAAGTCAAGCTGCCCACCGCGCCGTTGCTGTCCGTCATGCAACCGTTGGTCATGCGCGCCACCAGCGTCCAGCCGCCGCCGTAACTGGTCATGTCGCAATAGGTTTGTAGGGCATCGGCCGCCGAACCGCCGTCGGGGTCGATCCAGTACAGGCCGTTGGGTGCGGTGGGTTGTTTGGCTTTGAGTTCATTACAGTGCAACGCCGGATTGGCTTGAGTGCCGAACACCGAAAGCGCTAGCGGGTACCACTCTGCGCCGTTGCACACGTACATGGCCTTGTCTTTGCTATTGACGTAGACGTAACCCATTTGGCTACCGTCGCAGGTTACCGGATGGGAGGCAGCAACCGTGAGTTTCAAACCGGCGTTGGCGACCAGTGTGCCCTGTGCCGCCACCTTTTTGGTCGACAGAGTCTGGATCTTAATCGACCAGCCGTTGAGCTTGCCGTCCTTGCCGCCTTGAGTCCCCGCCAAGTCGGCGACGTTAATCGACCAAATTCCCTGTGGATTCTTGCCATTCCACGTGCTGAGGTCGCCGCTAACCATCTTGTCAGGCGCTGGGTAAGTGGCCTTGAGCGCGTTGCCGGTGCCACCTTGGTCGTACAGCTTGTACACCGCACCATTGGGATCGAAAACGCTGACGCGAACCTTGCTGATGTCCGAGTTGCTCAGGTCCACTGAGACGGTAATGCCTTGCGAAATGCCAAGATCGAGCACATTAATGGTGTCGCTGATGCCGGCGCCGAGTGAATCCGGAATATCGAGCGGAGTTTTGCCGCTGGGAAAGCTGTCGGTAAACTGGTTGGTCAGCAGACCGTTACTGATTTCGTCCAGACCGTCCTTGGGCAACTGGTCGGCTGTGAGCCCGCCGGCCACGCAATCGTAGCTGCCGTCGACCTTGATGCCGCGCATGACCAAATTGGTGCCGCAGGCTTCGCCAAGCTTAGCCATCACCGGAGATCCCGTTAGGTCTGCGTATTTGCCTGAGGTCGCGACGGCTGCCAGCTTCGGAAGGCCACTCAAGTCGCCGTAGGCGCCGGACACGGCCACATCGGCGAATTTTGGCGTGTTGAGCAAGTCCTTGTAATCTCCGCTACCTGCAACTTTGGCCAAGGCGGCCGCTTTGACAAAATCGGCTAAGTCGACTTTTTGGGCAAAGGCCTGCAAATCTCCGTTCTTGGCGTAGGCTGACAAGTCAGCGGCCTTGGCATAGGCGCCGAGCACTTTGGGGTCAATATGACCAGCGCCAATGCAACCGGAGCAATCCAAGGCGTCTGCAGCGGCGGCGCGCAAGGCAAAAATCGTCGAAGACAGTGGCCTGCGAGCCAATTCCGGGTCAGAGCCGACGGTGACGCCCAACCAGGCTTCGGCCAGTGCGCCCACTACTTGTGGTGAAATGACGGAGGCGACCCCAATTGTCGTTGAAAATACACCATTTTTCAGCGGAACGATTTGCGGAGGGTCTTTCCAAGCAGCAACCCCGCCTTCTTTGACGCCGTAGATTGCGAAGGTCAGGAAGTAGTCGCCGTCGGCGGCTGGACCAACAGCGGCGGAAATCGAGCCTTGCACAGCAATCGTAGTCGGCACAGCGGCAGTCGCGGTCGTAGTCGCCAGCGCTGCGGCGATCGAGATTAGCGCTGCGGCGACCGGGATGAACTGTATGAGCCTACGGGCAATTTGGAAGGTTGCAATCATGGCACTCCTCGTCGTTTGGTGGTCAGCGCCAGCAAGTCATGGTAGTTGGCGTGCGCCGAGTTCATTGGTCGGCGACTGCTTTCGTGCTGTTCGGTGCCTGCGGGTCCGGAAACGAAACTCCCAGTTTGTGCGAAACTCCCAGTTTGTGCGTTGCCGCAAGTGGCGTCAAGGGTGCGATGGTCACCAGGATTGCCCATCGAAATTCTCCGCGGCCCCCGATTTGGGATGCCAGTGCCCTATGGCTCGCTGTCGCTCGACAAGGAGCAAGGAGCTTTTCTGTCAGGGGCGTACGCTCGTACGTCCCTGACAGAAAAGTGACGCAGTGACGCCCAGATGCGCCCAAAGCGGGGGACCGCGGAGCAGGTGGGGCATTGACCAAACCTGCCATTGCCCGTACATTTTCGCCTCTGCCAGCGTCGCCCTGTTTGGCATTGCCTTAACGTTGATGCACTTGCCCTGAGCATCTGGAGCCAGAGTTGAGCCCCGCCGCCGCGTTGCCGACAATTCTGGTCGGTGAACATCCTCTAACTATTGAAGATGTGCTGACTCTAGCGCACGGCGATGCTCTGCTCAGCTTGGATCCGCAGAGCACGGCCAAGATCGCGGCCTCGGCTGATTTTTTGGCGCGCCTGATCGCTCAAGACCACGCGGTGTACGGGGTCACGACTGGGGTCGGCGATTCGGTCACCACGGCGATTCCAGCGGCAATTGCCCGGCAAATGCCATTGAATCTATTGCGGTTTCACGGATGTGGCGTGGGTCCCAACCTGGACGAACCGGCGGCGGCGGCGGTGCTCGCCGTGCGTGTTGCCTCTCTGGCTCGCGGGCATTCCGGCGTGCGCGTAGTGGTGGTGCAACGCCTGTGTGAGTTACTCAACAAGCGAATATTGCCGGTGATTCCGTCGCTGGGCTCGGTCGGCGCTAGCGGCGACTTGACGCCGCTGTCGTACGTGGCGGCCCTGCTAGTGGGCGAGCGTGAGGCGCTGGTCGACGGCAAGATGGTCGACGCCGCGCAGGCTGTGCAATTGCTGGCCGAGCCAGCGTTTGAACTGCGTGAAAAAGAAAGTCTTTCTATTATGAATGGCACCAGCGTGATGACGGCGCTGGCCTGTTTGGCGTTTGACCGCGCGCGGCGTCTGTGTCGGTGGTCAGCGGCGTTGACGGCGGTGTGCAGCGACGTACTGCGCGGCAATCCGGGTCATTTTGACCAGCGGTTGTTTGAACTCAAGCCGCATCCCGGCCAGATGCTGGTGGCGGCGTGGATTGCGCATGACTTGCAGGTCGAGCTGCCGCGCGCCCAACCGTTGACGCGGCTGCAAGACCGGTACTCGATTCGCTGTGCGCCGCATGTGATTGGCGTCCTAGTCGATGCGCTGACGTGGATGCGGCCTTGGCTGCAAACGGAAATCAATAGTTGCAATGATAACCCACTGTTGGACCCAGAGTCCGAACGCGTTTTGCACGGCGGCCATTTTTACGGCGGCCACGTCGGTTTCGCCATGGACAGTTGCAAGGCAGCGGTGGCCAGTGTCACCGATTTGCTCGACCGCCAGATGGCCCACCTGTGCGACCCTGAAATGAACAATGGCTTGCCGGCCAATCTGGTGCTGCTCGACGGAGCCTATTCGGTGGTGCACCACGGCTTTAAGGCAATGGCAATCGGCACTTCGGCGTTGGCGGCGGAAGCATGCAAGCTGGCAATGCCGGCGGCGGTATTTTCGCGCAGCACCGAATGTCACAATCAGGACAAAGTGCCAATGGCGACTATCGCGGCGCGCGATTGCTTGCAAACGCTAGAGTTGGCTGAGCACTGCGCGGCAATGCTCACCTTGGCCGTCGCCCAAGCTGTTGATTTGCGTGAGTTTAATGGTTGTCACCACCGCGCAAAACTGCTGACCGCCTCAGTTCGAAAACTTGTACCGGTAGTGAGCGCCGACCGGCGGATGGATGTCGATATTGCCCGCATTCTTGAACTGTACCGCCGCGGCCAACTGCCGATCGGGCACGAGTAGAGCGCCGTGAAACCAGCCGACCACGCCGTATCGGTTGAACTTGAGGTGCCGTTTCACGACGTCGATGCCGTCAAGATTGTCTGGCACGGCCACTACCTGAAATACATGGAGATTGCCCGCACCGCCTTGTTGCGTTCGCGCGGTCTGGAAGTCCAAAGCGTCATCGACATGGGTTTTGGGATGTTGGTGATGGAATCGAAGGTCCGCCACGTGTTTCCGTTGCACTACGCCGATCGCTTTCGGGTGACGGCGTGGTGCGTCGACTGGGATCACCGCGTCCACATTGCCTATGAAATCCACAATTTGACCCACGACCGCCGTGCGGCCCGTGCCAGCACCAAACTGGTGACTGTCGATCGGAACGGTCAGCTGCTGTATGAGACTCCCCGTGAAATTGTTTCACTTTTGGCTGGCTAGTGTCGTACTGGGGGCGACCCTAGGGCTGCCCCGGCTCGGTGCCACCACTGAAAAGCCGGCGCCCATTGCCCCCCCTGCGCCGCTGGATTTGCCGCGCTTGTTGCAGGCTTTTGCGCAGTCGCCGGGCTTGTCGGCGCGATTTGTCGAAAGAAAACAGCTGGCGTTGCTGGCGGCGCCGCTCGAATCGGCCGGGATGCTCTACTTCGCGCCCACCGCTGGGCTGGCGCGCCACGTCGAGCGGCCTGAGCGCTCGATTCTGGTGGTCGACAGTAAGCAGGTGCGGATGCTTGACGGAACTCGATGGGAAATCATCGACTTGGCCGGCAAGCCTGTCGTGCGGATGTTCGTTGAGAGTTTTCTGCGGATTCTACAGGGCGATTTGCCGGCGCTGCGGCTGATGTACGCGATTGAGCTCCAGCGCGAAGCATCGACGCCGCACAAGTGGACACTGGTTCTGCGGCCGCGCCTGGACCCAATGAACAAGCTCATTGACCGCTTGGAGTTGCGCGGCGAGCGGCTGATCCTAGCCCAGCTCAAGATTGTCGAAGTAGGCGGCGACGAAACGCAGACTCAGTTTAGCGAAGTGCAGCCGACGCGCGTGTTTAGCGATGCCGAGCGCACGCGGTTTTTTCCAGCGCCGGCCAAGTAGTCCGCTGTGGATGGCCGTCCAAGTCGCAAGTCGGCGGTGGTGCTCGTAGCGGGCGCTCTTGGGACTGCTGCGCTGGCTGTATACGTTGTGCTGTTCCTGCAAGTCACTACCGATGCTGCGCAATTATTGCCGGGACCGGACGACAAACGCTTGGCGCAAATTGGCCGGTCACTGGCCGAATCGGAATTGACCCGCAGCCAAATCTTGTCAGTTGGCGGCGCCGATCTACCCCAAGCCTTGACAGCCGCTCAACAATTGGCGACGGCACTGGCCGCCGATGCTGAAGTCGCGCATGTGCAAGCGGGTCCGGATCCGCAGTTGGCGACGCAGCTGTGGCAACTGTACAGTCCGCGGCGGTTTGGGCTCGCATTTGACCTTATGCAAGACGCAACGACTCTGACCGATGCACTGTTGCGCAGCAAAGCCCGTGAACTCAAACGACAACTGAGCCTGCCGACCGCGCCGCTAATCAAGGGCGAAGCGCCGGGCGATCCCTTGCTGATCTTGCCGAAATTTGTGCGCAATCTCGAACAGTTGGGTGCTGGAGGCCTGCGCATTGACAACGGACGCTTTGTCTCGGCGAATGGCCAGCGCGCTATTGTGCTGTTGTCGACTCGCCACAGCGCTTTGGCCGCCGATCTGCAAGCGCCGCTGCTCGAGACCATTGCCCGTGAGTTCAACAGGATTAATTCCCAGGCGGGTGGCAGTTTGACCTTACAACATGCTGCAATTGCTAGGTTTGCCACCCAGGCGCGGGCTAGCATTGAAGCGGACGTGCAGCGGATCGCTTCGGTATCGCTGGTGGCCATCACGGTGCTGTTTTTCGCTCTGTTTCGCTCCCTGCGTATGCTGCTATTGGCCCAGCTGCCGATTTTTCTGGCCCTTTTGGCGGCAACGGCGGCGACCCAACTGGTGTTTGGCCGCGTGCACGGCCTTACGCTGGCTTTTGGCTCTACGCTCATCGGCGTGTGCGTCGACTATCCGATTCACTACCTCAACCACCATACGCTGGCGCCTCATGCCGACGGACCGCAAGCGGGCCTGAAAATGCTGTGGACGGGCCTATGGTTAGGAGCTGCAACCACAGTGGCGGGCTTTGTCGGCTTGGGCTGGTCGGCCTATCCCGGCATCCGCGAAGTAGCGGTGTATGCAACTGTCGGTATTTTTACAGCTTTGTATTCGACGCGCTGGTTCTTGCCGCTTCTGGTGCCAGCTGTACCCAAACCGGTGGCATTGCAGCACGCCCTGGCGACCGCGTTGGAGCGGGTGTTGACCGCGCTACGCCAGAAAAAACACTGGCTAATTGGACTGTTGGCGGCAGCTGTGGTCGTGGCCCTAGCGGGCTTGCCGGTGCTGCACTGGAACGACGACATCAGCGTGCTGTCCTCGATTGACCCCACCCTGCACGCCGAGGACGCCGCGGTGCGGGCTCAGCTGGCACCGGATGAACCGGGTCAACTGCTGGTGACTACCGGGCCCGATCTGGAGACGGCGCTCCAGCGCAATGACGAGTTAGCTAAAATTGTCAGCCGCTTGCAAGACAAAGGTGTAGTGGGCGGATTTCGCAGCCTGAGTTCATTGTTGCCCAGCGCCAAGGCTCAGCATGCCAGTTTAGCTAATCTGCAACGTGATCCGACACTTCCAGCTCGACTGGAGGCCGCATTTGTGGCGGAGGGCTTTCGTACCGGTGCTTTTGCGCCGTTTGCCCGCGCGCTCCAGCAGGCGCAGCCGCCGTTGACTTGGCCGCAGCTACAGGCGTCGGCGCTCGGCAATCTGGCGCGGGTGTTCGTCGGCGAAATTGACGGCCAGCCTGCGCTGTTCACTTTTTTGCGCCAAGTGCGTCAGCCTCACAAGCTTAGTTCGGCGGTGGCAAGCGTGCCGGGTGTGACGTTCTTTGACCAAAAAACGTTTGCCAATCAAGCGTGGGCGGCCTACCGCACCACCACTTGGACGCTGGTTCTGTTCGGAATCGTGGCCATTTTGCTGCTGGTGTATGCCCGCTATCGCACGCTGAGCCAGACGGCCATCGCAGCGGTGCCCGCAATTGTGGCCGGATTTGCCACTTTGGGCCTACTGTGTCTGAGCGGCGAGGCGCTCAACCTCTTGCATTTGATAGGTTTTGTGCTGGTGCTCAGTATCGGCGTTGATTATGGCGTTTATCTTGCTGAAATTACACCACATCCGGCCTCGGAGCCGGCGACGCTGTTGTCCATCGTGTTGGCGGCTTTGTCGGCGGTGCTCGGCTTTGGTTTGCTCGGCCTGTCCAGCAATCCGGCGCTGCGGGCAATCGGCCTAACTACTGGCATTGGCGTGCTTTTCAGTCTGGTCCTAGCGCCGACGCTGCTGGTGTTGGCGACCGGGACGCGCAGTCGGGACAAACCATGAAACCCGTTGTGTTATTAGCTATTTGCACCCTGCTATCCGCCTGTTCTGGGCAACCGGCGCGGCCGACCAAGCTGACACCGGACAGTTACCCGTGGACACTGCGGCAGCCGCATGCGTTCGGTAAGGATTTTCTGTGGCAACAGCGGTTGACCGCGCGCACGGGCCGCCGCGAAGATTCCTTGACCGTGGCTCTGCAAAAACGCGGCAACGTGGTGACACTAGTGGGCCTGACCCCGTTTAACACCAAAGCCTTTGTGCTGCAGCAAGACGGCGACGTGGTGACGTTTGAGGCCCTGGTCAACCGCGAAATGCCGTTTCCGCCGCGATTTATTCTGATTGACATTCAGCGCACGTATCTGCCGTTGCCTAGTGATGCCACGACGCCCCACGACGGCGTGCAGACCTTGGAACTGGCCGGCGAACGTGTGCAGCAGACCTTTGTCGGCGGTCAACTCAGTGAGCGGCGGTTTGAGCGCTTGGACGGCAAACCGGCGGGCACGCTGCGCATTCGCTACCAAGGCTGGTGGCCCAATGGGGCTACACGCAAGATTCTGTTGGATAATGCTTGGTTCGGCTACAGTTTGGTTATTGAGACCCAAAGTGCAGTGGATCTCTAAGCGGCTGAGCCAGAAGTCGGGTGGCGGCAACCTCGGGCTGACCACGCTAGGAGCCTGTCGGAAATCAATCGGTTATGAAATATCTTTGCGGTTATACACAATGAATCTATTGCGATCCGACAGTCTCCTAGCTTCACAGATATTCTCAACTGTCCAAGAACTGCCCGGAGTGAATCCGTGCAGTTTCGGACAG
>SHZD01000225.1 GCA_009692465.1 Myxococcales bacterium | reverse complement strand
GTGTCGGAGTATTCCGACTCGCTCCTAGCGCCGTCTGGCTAGACGGCGGCAACTGTTCAAAACTGCACGGATTCACTGCGGGCAGTTCTCGGACAGTTGAGAATACTTGACTGGCTAGGAGCCTATGGGATCGTAATAGATTCATTGTGTATAACCTGATAGACATTTCACAACCGATTGATTTCCGACCGGCTCCTAGCCCCTACGCCGTGGTCAGGTCAAAGCGCGCTTGGCTGTGCACGTCTGCAGAACCACTTTGTGCAAATGATCCAGACTCTTCACCAGTGGGCACCAACATCATCGCTTCCGCTTTGCGGAAATCATGGTCGGTGACGCCGCGAAACACCGTGGCGCGATGCGGACGAATCTGAGATAATTCATAAAGTTGCTGGTAGGAGTGCAGCAATTCCGGCGTTTGCGCCAGTTGGGCATAGGCGCGGCCTACTGCCAGCGGATACTGCGATTTGGCCTGCGCCGTCAGCGTCGCCGTTTGCTCTTCGGTCGTGGCTTCCAACAGGCGCACCCGCTGGCGACCGGCCTCCTCAATGTCCGCCTTAGCCCGCAGCAGCTTGGCCGCCACCGAGGCCAGCAACAGCTCTTGGACCTCGGGCAGCAAACTCAGGCGCTGGATCAGCACCTGTTCCACTTGCACACCCCAGCGCTGCATTTCGGGACCGATCTCCGCTGCGAGTCGGCTCCCCAGCTCTTCACGCGACTGCAAAATCTCGTCAAACGTATCGCCGGCCAACACGCTAGCGACGCTGTGGGCGACCAAATGGCGCAGCGAGGCATCCCAGTCATCGACCGCGAAGGCCGCCTTGACTGGATCAGTGATGCGCAACTCGATCCAGATGTCGGCGACCACCGTGGTGCCACTTTTGTCGTTAACCGCGATGTCTTCGATATGGCGAAACTGGCTGCGCAGCGAGGTGGGGTGCAGGCCCAGCCACGGTAGCGCGCGATCGGGCAGCCAGTGCCAGCCGGGCCGGGTCAGCGTCCGGGCCAAACGACCAAACCGGGTGACCAAAGTCACATGGCCCTCTTGAACATACACCCGTAGCGGCAACAGCAGCAGGGTCGCCACGGGCAGCGCCACCGCCCCGATCAGCGCCCCCAATACAAACCAAGCTTGATCACTCATGCGGCACTCCCAACCAGCAGGTGTTTGGCCTGCGACAAAATTTCGACCCGGCGCCGATCGACGTAGGCGCTCAGGATGCCGTCGCGCTGCAACTGGGCAAGTGCGCGGGCAAGTTCTTTAATTTCCGTCGCCGCGGCCTGCGCCTTGCGGCGGGCGACTTCAACATTGTGCTGCGCCGCCATGACCCGTCGCGCCGAGTCGGCTTCGGCCAGCGCATAATCGGCCTGCGCTTGGATCCGGGCATTCATGACCGCATTGAGCGCATCGACCAGGGCGTCGGGCGGCAAAATGTCCTTGAGATCGACGCCACTAAACACAACGCCGTAGCGCTGGGCCAAACGCTGGGTGTAGCGCTGCTCCAGTTGATCCGAGAGCTGCCGACTGTCGCGACGCAATTGCGACCACGCCACCTCATCGGGCTGGCCTTGACCGTCGCCAACGGCGTAATTGGCAATCTCGTTGCGGACCAAGCACATGAACAAGTTAGCCAGGTGTTCGGTCGGGTCATCGCAGCCGAACAAGTACTGTTCGACCCGGGCGGGATCGGCGGCATGACGCAGTACGCCGTCAAAGTGGACCACGGTACCGTCGCTGGCGATGGCGGTGGTGCCGCCGATCTGGCCGGCCAGATGCAGCGACTGCTCGCGCACTGGGGCCAATCGCAGGTGGTCCCACGGCAGCTTGAAATGTAAACCAGGAGAAAATAACAGAATTTTACCCTGACTGTCGCGGCGGGCGGCGCCAAAGCGGGTCAAGGCTGCCAGCGCCCCTTCGTCGACGCGAAAAGCGCATTGCGCGCTGACAAAGAACAGCAGATAGGCGCACACGCCTGCAATAATTCCATATAAAATCATTGGATACTCCTATAACCGTTAGAACCGGTCGGTGGTCGCGCTGTGGTCGGGGCGATACGGCCGCCCGCTGCCGTGGACATGGGCATGAACAGCAGCGTGGGCGCCCGCGTGGCGTGGTTCGGCGAGATTTTCGCCGAGGTAGTGGTGATGCGGCAGGCTGCGGTCAAAGTGCACGGCATGGGGCGGCCGACCGCGCAGACGGCGGTAAGCGGCGGCCAGCCCGCGGTTGACGTCGACCACATCCTCATTGAAGTCGGCGTGGTGTTCAGTCGAGTCAGCCAAACCGGCGACTTTGGCCGCGCTATCGACTATGGCGCCGTTGGGCACGTGTTTGCCGTCTGGGATCTCGACGCCGACCACCACCGCGCCAATGCCAATGAAACAGTCCGCGCCGACGACGGAATCGTGCACGGTCGCTTGAAAACCGACGAAGGTGTTGTCGCCCAAGTAGCACGGACCATGGACAATCGCGCCGTGGGCGATCGAGACATTGCTGCCGACATACACCGCCCAATCTTCGCCGGCCACTTGGACCGTGCGGTCTTTGAGCGCGTGGATGATGACGCCGTCTTGCACATTGGTATTGGCGCCAAAGAAGAATGGAGTGCCTTCATCGGCGCGCACGCTGGTGCCGGCAGCGACGTGGACGTGGTCGCTGAGCAGGACCCGGCCGACTACATTGGCTTTGGGGTGCACGTAGGCGGTCGGCGCCACATGGCCACGCTGGCGGATATTGCGCAGCCATTTGTGCGAAGATTCAGGACCTTCAACTGCATGCCGCGGTCGCCGCGCCAAGGCTAGTTCACCAGCAATCGAGACCCGATCGTCGGTTGACTTAGCCGGCCTTGCCTTGGCCTGCGATTGGGCGAAAAAGCGCTGCTGGAGCCAAAAAATCGCCAGTGCCGACAGCACGCCGGTCAGAAAATCGGTGACGATAACCGCAAGCGCCGTGAAGACCATCAGGCCGATGTGAAAGCGGCCGTGGGCCAAAACCTCGGTTATTTCCTGACCTTTGACCATGTTGGTCGCCACGTACAGCAAGATGCCGCCAATGCACGCCATCGGCACCATTTCGAGGTATGTGGCTAAATAGAATGCTAACGCCAGCTTGAACACGAATTTGAGGATCCCGGCCAACGGCGAAATCGCCCCCAAGCGGATGTTGATGGCGGTGCGCGCTAAAGCGCCCGTATGCGGAAATCCATTGAAAATAGGCACAAAGATGTTGACCAACCCCTGGCCCCACAGTTCCTTGTCCGGATCAAAGGGGATGCCCTTGTTGTTGGCCAAGCGGTCGGCCATGCGCGAGCACAGCAAACTTTCCACCGCGGCCACAAACACAATGGCTGCCACCGCGTAGGCCATGTCGCCGACGAAGGGTGCCGACCACTCCCAGGCCCCAGGCGGAGTCAAGACGAGCTGGGCAGCCGCAATTTCTCCATATTTTTCGCGCACTACCGTCAACCCGGTGTCGGCGAGCAAGGTTTCGGACAGCCAAGTGAACAAGCCCAGCGACACCAGCGGGCCCGGGATATACACAGAAATCTTGAGCATTCCCTTGGTCAGCACCAGCGTGCCCACGGCCACCGCCACCGCCCAGATGTTCAACGAGCCGAATTGCTCCACGATGCCCTGAAGTTTTGGCAGCGTTTTGTACGGCAGTGCCTGAGAAAACCCAAACACTTCACCAGATTGCGACAGCGCGATGGTGGTGGCGATGCCGATGGTAAACCCAACGATGATCGAGTGCGGCACCGCAGCAACGTAGCGACCCAAGCCGCCGATGCCGGTCAACGCCAAGATCACCCCCGCCAGGATCGACGCGGTGACCAGAAAGCTGTGATCGTGGGCCGCCATCACCCCAGCGATGACCGGAATGAAAGCGGCAGTCGGCCCGTACACCTGATACTTAGAGCCGCCGAACAGCGCCCCGACCAGACCGGCGACCGCGCCGCCGACAATGCCTTGCTCTGGGCGCAGGCCGGAGGCAATTGCAAAGCCCATCGCCAACGGAATCGCGACCATGGCCACGACCAAGCCGGCCGCGACGTCGCGCATGGCGTTGACTGCTGGCCGGCCGCGCAGCAGGTCTTCGTAGCGGCCGTCGCCAAACATGTTGACGAAGTGCGCTAAGCGTTTTCTGAGCATAACTCAATCCTTTCACTGCATTCGACGCAGCGATTGCGCGCCGTGTGCGCCAAGGGTGCACGCGACGGCTGGTCCCGCTAGCCAGCAGAAGTGGCGAGCGCTGGGGTCATGGCAATTGGGTTAGGGGCGAGCGTGGCTAAGGCTAGGGCAGCCGCGGACTGGCAGCGGGCGCCTGTAAGCGCTCGTCCAGCCACAGCGAACGGCCATCGGCGTGGGGAAGTGCCGACTAAACCGTTGAATTACCCGAGGTCAATCACGCAAAACGTGAACTCACCCGCAAAAAACCTGAGCTCACCCGCAATACGCGAGCTCAGTTAGCGTGGCGGGCGCAAGAGTCGGCCCAGATCGGGCGACTGGGGAGCAGTCTGATCATCGCCGCGGCAACCATGGCCTTTGCGCTGCAGCAAAGGCGTACACGTCAGCACCGTGGCGTGGCTACCGGCCACAGGCAGGCGCTCTTCATCGGCGCCGTCGCCGTCGAGCGGGGCATCCAGCGGCATGGTGTGGTGCTCGCCTTGAGCGGCCATCAAGGACTCGGGCAGCACCACGACTTCGACAAAAGCCAAGCACAACAGCCAGCACGCCAGATACCGGGCAAAACGCAGGATTTTGAGTTTGGTCAACTTCAAAGTTTGAGTAATCCGCTAGCGGCAAGGGCTGCGGACTAGGTGGGTCCGCCGGATTGCCACGGTAAGTGCAATCAGTGGCACTGTCAAGGCTCGGTGGAAGCCGCGATTCCGCGCTTTCGGCGCAACATGCTCGGTTGAGTCGGCTTGCACAAATGCAAGCCTCCTGCGTCGTCGCTCCAGTCCGATGCTCAACGGCCGCGAAGGCCGTTTCCGTGGCGCAGGAAATCAGTCCGCAGGACTGATTTCTTGATCCGCGCCGATTGGGCTTCACTTCTCCTTGATTTGCATACGAAATCGGGGTTCGCGGTGTTTTCGGTGGTAAATTTCGGGAAACCGCTAACTGGCGTGGCCAACGGCACACCGCAACAGCCTACGGCTGGCGAGCCGCTAATTTGGGTTGCGGCCAATTCGTGCTTCTGCTAACTTCCCGCCGCTTTGGCGCGGGCGACGGTGTGCAAGTGCGTCAAAATGCCCCGACAACACGAAGACTTGTGCGCCTTCCGCACCTTTTGCGGTCGGCCCATTCTGACGGGGTTCGCGATGCAGTGGAGCCGAACAATGGCGATGCTTTCAACTAGTCAACCTAGCCAACCCAATTTCGCGGCACTGGCCGTGCCTAGGGCAACCCGTGGCGGACGCCGATGGGTCGCCGTACTGACGGTAACCTGGGTCGCCTTGGCAGCCAGTGCGATCTGGACCGCGGGCGACGCGACTGCCCAAGGCCTGGCCGCCGCCGCCGGCTTGGAAGCGGCGAGCTCAGTCAAGAAAAAGGCCAAGCCTTCTGAAGCTTTTCCACTGACGGGCTCGGTGCGAATTTCGCCCTACGCCCCTGGCGGCGCGTTCGTGGCCGGCGAAGGTCGGCGCACGGGTTTCGACCTGCAGTTCGGCATGGGCGTGACGTGGGCGATTATGCCCGGCTTGAACCTGACCGCCACCCAAAACGTCAACAAAAACATTGTGACCAACGTCGACTCGGGTCAGGCACGGCCCTATGACACCAGCATTTCCGACACCATTTTGGCCCTTGGCTGGTCGCCGCGCTTTGATGACGGCACCGGCAAAGCCACACCGCTGACGTTGCCCGGCGGCGTGCGCATCAACTTTGGTCTAGTGGCCAACGTGCCGGTCTCGCGATCTTCCAAGTTTTTGGGCCGCTACACCACGTTGGCGCCGAACTTCTCATTGGTCAAAGGTGGCCTGTTCGGTGGCAAGCTGACACTGGTGACTGGTTTTGGCGTCGTCAATAATTTCAACAAGTACACCCAGTCGGCCGTCGAACCGGTCGGCTCGGACGACGTCGCTGTGGCCGTAGCGCGTCCCGGCGGCGCCGAAGCCCTGAGCAACGGCACCATTGCCTCAGGCGCCAACATCACCTCGTTTTCGGTTCGCTCGCTCGGCGTGGTCAGCGTCCAGGTCAGCGAGCGATTTTCGGCCAGCTTGACCTACTTATTGTTCAACGGCTTTCGCTACTTTGACGCCCCTAACGACGAGTTCACCGGCAAATACGCCCGGGTCGGCCGCGGTCGACTCGACTCGCAGTGGGGCATCGCTTCGGTGAACTACCAGTTGGACGCCGAAGGCATCTGGAACACCTCGCTGTACTCGTTTACCGCCTCGCCGCCGTTTTCGGCCGATGGCAAGACCTACCGCTTTCCGTTTTTCGATTTTCGGTCGACGTCGGACAATTACACCAGCATCGGCTGTGAGTTATCGCGGTCGTTTTAGGGCTCGTAAATGAATAAGTCATTGATTTACCGTGCCCGTTTGCTTGCTGCGTGGGTTGCAAGCTCGCGTCTTTACAGCCGACTCGCTGCTCCGTTCTTTTCACAGATCGATCGAGTTATTCTTAGTGCACGCCCTTAGTCACCGCTGCGCGGCCAATCGCCAGACCGATTGCCAAAAATCCAACTAGTGCCCATGCTCCGGCCGTTGGCCCAAATTCACCGCCAAAAGCTCCGCGAGCCCCTATTTCGGATGCAAATCAAGGAGAAGTGACGCCCTATGGGCGCGGATCGAGAAATCAGTCCTGCGAACTGATTTCCCGCGCCACGGAGACGGCCTTCGGGGCCGTTGAGCACCAGTTAAGTATGGAGCTGGGGACTGAAGCGACGACGCAGCAGGCTTGCATTTGTGCAAGCCGACTCAACCGAGCATGTTGCGCCGGAAGCGGGGAATCGCGGGTGGGAGGTCGGCTTGCAGTATAGAAACCTCGGTTCGGCAGGCGTAAAAGTGTCCTCGCTGTGCTTAGGCGCCATGACGTTTGGCGAACCGGACGACAAGTCCTTCATGCACGAGGTCGGCAGTTCGGCCGCGCTGTCGCACGCAATCTGCGATCGCTTCCTCGCGGCGGGCGGCAACTTTATCGACGTCGCCGATGTGTATGGCCCCGATGGCTTGTCGGAGCGAGTGCTCGGTCAGTGGTTGGCCCGCGGCGGCCATCGCGACCAAGTGGTGGTGGCGACGAAATTCCGCTTTCGCATGGACAGTGGGCCCAACGGCACCGGGGCGTCGCGCTACCGCATTGTTCGCTGTGTCGAAGACAGCTTGCGGCGGCTGCAGACCGATCGCATCGACCTGTACCAAATCCACATGCAGGACTTGGACACCGCGGAAGATGAAACGCTGCGCGCGTTGGACGATCTGGTGCGCGCCGGCAAGGTGCTGTACATCGGCTGCTCCAACTACACCGGCTATCGGCTGGTGGAGAGTCTGATGCTGGCAAAAATGCAGCATTGGAGCGCGTTTGTCACGCTGCAGGCCCAATACAGCTTGGTGGTCCGCGACGTGGAGCGCGAGCTGGTGCCGGCCTGCCTGCGCCACGGGCTCGGGATTTTGCCCTGGTCGCCGCTGGCTTCGGGTTTTTTGAGTGGCAAGTACGCTCAGGGGCAGGCTGCGCCGACGGACTCGCGGTTGGCCAAGTGGCAAAAGGCCTACGCAGGCTTTGACAAGCCGCGCAATTGGACGATTGTGGCGGCGGTCCAGGCGATCGCCCAGCAGCGCGAGACTACGGCGACGGCCGTAGCTTTGGCTTGGCTTTTGCACAAACCGAGCGTGACTTCGGTGATTTTTGGCGCCCGCACGCTGGCGCAGCTCGACGACAACTTGCGCGCCGACGGTCTGGCGCTAACGCCCGAAGAGATGGCCCAGCTCGATGCGGCAAGCGCATTCGACGTGGGCTATCCTTATGAGTTTATTGCGAGAACCCACAAGCGCTGGTAGGCAATCCCGGCCCCAAACCAAGGAGAGACTGTGTACGTCTACACCAACGGCATGTTCCTGATGATTCAACTGCACGACGGCGGTTACGGCCAAAACGGCTTTAGTGCCGGCTATGGCACCACGGCTTGGTCCGCGCAGGTGCACGACCGCCAGTTGGCGATCCATGTCGGCCAAGATGCGTTGCAAATGGCCCAGCACAATGGCCAACCTGCCGATGTGCAAGTGCTGGCCGCGCGCAATGCCGCCGACGGCTACTACAGCGGTCAAGCCGCGCCGGTGGACGGCGCTCGGCTACAAGCTCTCTGGAATCAGGCCCAAAAGCCGGAGATGGAGAGGACCGGCGCGCGCATTCTGTACCTCTTGCTGGCAGGGCGGCATCGTCAGGTGCAGCTGGATGTGCTGTCGGCGGCAGCGTCGTTGGGGCGGTCAATGTGGGAAATCCTAAGCTCACTTCAGATGTTGCATAGTTATGGCGCGGTACGCATGGGCACTGGTCAAACGCCTAATCCAGCCGACACCGCCAGTTGGCAGTGGTCCGCATCCATTGCGCTGGGCTCCGAGCCACCCGATTTGGGCCGCCTTGGGCCGTTTGCTGACGCGCTGTACCGGACCAACGAGGCACTGTCGAAATAGGCCTTGTGCGTGCTAGGAGCCTGTCGGAAATCAATCGGTTATGAAATATCTTTGCGGTTATACACAATGAATCTATTGCGATCCGACAGTCTCCTAGCTTCACAGATATTCTCAACTGTCCAAGAACTGCCCGGAGTGAATCCGTGCAGTTTCGGAC
>SHZD01000224.1 GCA_009692465.1 Myxococcales bacterium | reverse complement strand
CTATTGCGATCCGACAGTCTCCTAGCTTCACAGATATTCTCAACTGTCCAAGAACTGCCCGGAGTGAATCCGTGCAGTTTCGGACAGTTGCCGCCGTCTAGGCAGACGGCGCTAGGAGCGAGTCGGAATACTCCGACACGCTCCTAGGAATTATGCGCCGATAGCGGGTGTTTTGAACGTAGGCACCCATTGAACAACGTATGACTATTATTGCGAAAAATCCGCGAAAAAGCCGAAAGACAAATTCCGGGTTGCGGCCACCGTGCCAGTGACGCCAGTTGAATTCAGCCCAGGGATTGTCCGCCGATTGCAGCGCTTTGAACGTAGGCACCCATTGAACAACATCTGGCTATTATTATAAAAAATCCAGAAAAAAACTCAAAATCGAATTCCAGCCTGCGCGCCCACCACCACCGCCCCACCCCATCAAAATGCGGCGCACGGGATTTCCAAAATCGGTGGACTCTGCTACGTTCGGCCACGGTGTGAGGTTCGCACATTTTCGCCCGCCGCTACTCGCGCCCACCGCAGCCAAGGACTTGCCGCCCATGAAGATTTTGGAGACTCGCGTCTATCAAGGCCCCAATCTTTACGCACATTTCCCATGCATGCGCCTGACCGTGCAACTGGGGGCGCTAGAAGAGTGGCCGTCGGCGAAAATCCCTAATTTTGTTGATGGTTTGCTGGCGGCGTTGCCATCGTTGCACGAGCACACCTGCAGCCCCGGCTACGTCGGCGGCTTTATCGAGCGCATGCGCGAACGCGGCGAGGGCACCTGGCTGGGCCACGTAATGGAACACGTCGTCATTGAGTTGCAGAACTTGTGCGGCGCCAGCGTATCATTTGGCAAAACGCGCAGTACGGGCAAAACCGGCGAATACCACGTTGTTTTCCAATACGAAGATGCACGCTCGGGCCAATCTGCAGTCGAACTGGGGATGCGCCTGCTGCACGATCTAGTGCCCGCCGAGATTGACACCGGGGTAGCGCGCGAAGAGAAGTTTGAGTTTTCGTCTGAACTGACGGATCTGATTCGACAAGTCCAACGACGGGCCTTGGGGCCATCGACGCTGAGTTTGGTGCGGGCGGCGGAGGCTCGCGATATTCCGTGGTTGCGCCTAAACGACTATTCGCTGGTCCAATTTGGCCACGGGCGCTTCCAGCGGCGCATTCAAGCGACCATTACCAGCGAGACGCGGCACATCGCGGTGGAACTGGCGGGCGATAAGCAGGAAACCAACAAGATTTTGGGCGATTTGGGCTTGCCGGTGCCCAAACAGGAGATGGTCTACTCGGTGCAGGAGTGCCTGCGGGCAGCGCACCGCGTCGGCTATCCGCTCGTGGTCAAGCCGCTCAATGCCAACCATGGTCGCGGCGTTTCGGTCAATCTGTGCAACAGCGAACAAGTTGAAATTGCCTATGAAAAAGCCAAGGAGCACAGCCGCGCGGTGCTGGTCGAGTCGTTCATTACCGGCCACGACCATCGGATGCTAGTGATCGCGGGCGAGTTGGTGGCAGTGGCCAAGCGCGTTCCGGGTCATGTCATCGGCGACGGCGTGCATACCGTGGCCCAACTTGTTGACATCACGAACCAAGATCCACGGCGCGGCGTCGGTCACGAAAAAGTGCTGACCAAGCTCGAATTGGACCACCAAGCCGAGCGCTTGTTGGCGACCGACGGTTTGAACCGCTCCAGTGTGCTGGACAAAGGTCAGATTCAGTATTTGCGCTCAACGGGCAATTTATCCACAGGCGGCACGGCGATCGACTTGACCGACCAAGTGCACCCCGACAATGCCGAAATGGCCCAACGAGTGGCGCAGGCGATCGGGCTAGACGTCATCGGCGTGGACTTTTTGACCGCGGATATTACCAAAAGTTTCCGCGAGGTCGGCGGCGGTATCTGCGAAGTCAACGCGGCGCCGGGTTTCCGCATGCACGTGGCGCCGTCGGAAGGCAAACCGCGCGATGTGGCCAGTAAAGTCATCGACATGCTGTTTGCGCCGGGGACGGCGGCCCGCATTCCGATCGCCGCGATTACCGGTACCAACGGCAAGACCACCACCACCCGGATGTTGGGCCATATCTTCAAAATGCGCGGCGAAACCGTGGGCATGACCACCACCGATGGCGTGTACATCGACGGGCGGCGCACGGTGGAGGGCGACATGACCGGACCGGCGTCGGCGCAGATGGTGTTGCGCGATCCGAGCGTGTCGGTGGCGGTGCTGGAAACGGCGCGCGGCGGTATGTTGCGAGCGGGCTTGGGGTACCGCTACCCGGATGTGGCCTGTTGTCTCAACGTATCCGGCGACCATTTGGGGCTGGGCGGCATTGATACTTTGGAGCAATTGGCGGCCGTCAAGCGCATCCCCATCGAAGTGGCGCGCGACGCGGTGGTGCTCAACGCCGATGACCCGCTGTGCCTGCAAATGGCCGACCACAGCCGAGCCAAGCACATTTGGTATGTCACCCAGAATCCGAAAAACGCGCTGGTTCGCGAGCATGTCCGCGCCGGTGGCAAGGCGGTGGCGCTTGAAGACGGCGTCAACGGGCAAATGATTGTGGTGTACGACAAGGGTGCGCACTTGCCGCTGCTGTGGACCCATCTGATTCCGGCTACTTTGGAGGGCAAGGCGCTGCATAATGTGCAAAACGCCATGTTTGCGGCGGCGATGGCGGCGGCGATGGGCTGTAAGCTCGATGACATTCGCCACGGCCTGCGCACCTTCGATACGTCGTTTTTTCAGGCTCCAGGGCGGATGAACATCTTTGACGGCTTGGGCTTTCGGGTGATTTTGGACTACGGCCACAATCCGGCGGCAGTGCAAGCGATGTGCATGCTGGTCGAGCGACTGGTCCAGGGCGGTCAGTTGGGACCCCGAGGCAAGCGCGTGTGTGTGCTGGCGGCGCCGGGCGATCGGCGCGACGAAGACATTCGTGAGATGGCGATGTTGGCAGCGCCGCATTTTGACCACTTCATTTGCCGGCGCGACGACCATACCCGCGGCCGCGATGGCGACGAAGTGCCCAAAATCTTGCAAAAAGCCCTCGCCCACAGCGGGGTGACCCCCGATCGCATCACGGTCGAACCGGGCGAAGTTGAGGCCCTAGAGACTGCCCTGTTGATGTGTCAGCCCGGCGACCTGCTGTTGGCCTTTTGCGACAAGATTTCGCGGTCGTGGAAGCAGATTATCTACCATCACCAGCAACGTGGGGCGGGGGCGGCGGCGCACCAGGCCGCGGCTCATGGGGTGGTCAGCGACGAAGAGGACGATTTGAGCGTGCCGCAATTGGCGGGCGCGGGCTTGGTTCGAGACGAGCGCGGCGTGCGCATTGCCAAAGACAACGAGGAGGATTAGCCATGAAGCTTGTTGAAGGTCGAAGGCTTACGGGCCCCAATTGGATGTTGCGCGCACCCGGTGCGGCGATTCAGGTCAGCTATGACGAAGGCGACCACCATTCGTGGCTGTGCAAGACGTGGAAAGCGCGGATTATGGCCATGACGGCGGCGCTCAAGTGGCCGTTGCAGACTTCGCTGCGGATGTGCAATGGTGGGGCGAACTACGCTTTTGTGGCCCCCATCGACCAGCTGAATACGGCCGTCGAAGTCGCTGAGTGGGCTGTAGAAACCCACCGTTATGCCACCACCGCCGATGCCCGCCACCATTTCAAGCAAGCTGCGGCGGCGGAGGCCAATCCAGCACTGCGCGCTCTCAGCGATTTCGCTTGGGAGTTGGACCTGCCGTTTCTGTGGGACGAAGACGTGGTGTCGCTCGGCTTTGGCCAGTCGTGCTTATGCTGGCCGATCAACGACTTGCCTGACCCGCGCGAGGTTGACTCGCGGCGGTTTGCGCCGATTCCCGTCGCGCTGATTACCGGCACCAACGGCAAGACCACCACCGCGCGCCTGCTGACCCACATGGCGCGCTGCGAAGGCCTCCATGTTGGCAATACCTCGACCGATGGCTGGAGTATCGACGAGCACACCATCGAGGAAGGCGACTGGACTGGGCCCGGTGCCGCCCGCAAAGTGCTGCGCAATCCGCGCGTCGAGATGGCGGTGCTGGAAACGGCGCGCGGCGGCCTGCTGCGGCGCGGCCTGGCCACCAATTTGGCCTCGGTGGCAGTGGTGACCAATGTGAGTTCTGATCACTTGGGCGAATGGGGTGTCGACGATTTGGACGACTTGGCCGGGGCCAAGCTGGTGGTGCGCCGCGGTCTGCGGCCCGGCGGCAAGCTGGTACTCAATGCGGCGTGCCCGGCGCTGGTCAAAGGGGCGTATGCGGCGGATGTGTTTGTGCCGACGGTGAATTTGGCGTGGTTTTCTTCGGATCCCAAAGATCGCCAGTTTGACCAGTTCCTGCGCACCAGTGAAGAGACGGCGACGGTGCGCGACGGCGTTCTGGTCTATCAGCGCGGCCAACACCGCGAATACGTGCTGGCGCTGTCCGAAGCGAAGTTCACCTATGGCGGCGCCGCCGAGCACAACGTCGAAAATGCGTTGGCGGCGATCTTGGCGGCGCGCGGTTTGGGGCTGGGCTGGCCAGCGATTCGCGAGGGGCTGCGCACGTTTGCCTCCAATCCGACCGACAATCCCGGCCGCGCCAACATGCTGCAGTGCAACGGCGGCAACGTCTTGCTCGACTTTGCCCACAATGCCCATGGTGTACAGCAGATCGTCAAGCTGGCCAAGGCGTTGCCGGCCAAGCGGCGGTTGATTACGCTGGGTCAAGCCGGCGATCGCACCGACACTGACATCGCGCAACTGGCCACCATTGCCCATGGGTTGGGTGCTGACCGCTACTTGCTCAAAGAGACTGAGCATTATCTTCGCGGTCGGCCACTGGGTGAAGTCACTGGGATTATGCACAAAGCGCTCACCGATGCCGGGGTCGCCGAGTCGCAGATTGGGGTGCACATGGACGAAGCCAGCGCGGTCACCGCGGCAGCGGATTGGCTGCAAGCCGGTGATTTGGCAGTGGTGTTGGTCCACGACAGCTTTTCGGCAGCGTTGGCCCAGTTCAAAGCGCGCGGGGCGACGTCTAC
Organism: Myxococcales bacterium; assembly: GCA_009692465.1. GTDB lineage: Bacteria > Myxococcota_A > UBA9042 > UBA9042 > UBA9042 > SXRM01. Next base: position 3,840 of record SHZD01000224.1, on the reverse strand, counting down.
GTGACCAGTTCAGCGCCGCAGTCGCCACCCGCTGGTCCAACCGGCTCGCCCGCCAAGGCCTCGCGGGCGGCGTTGGGAGTGGTCTTTGCCACGGTATTCTTGGACTTGGTCGGCTTTGGCCTGATCATCCCGATTCAAGCGTTCTATGCTCAGAGCTTTGGCGCGCGGCCGGCGGTGATTACCCTGCTCGGCGCGGCGTACTCGCTGATGCAGTTCTTGTTCATGCCGTATTGGGGTCGGCTGTCGGATCGCATCGGGCGGCGGCCGGTGATCCTGAGCTCGGTGGCGATTTCGACCATCGGTTTTGCCCTGTTTGCCAGTGCCGACAACATCTGGATGCTGTTTGCGGCGCGCATGCTGGCGGGTTTTGGCAACGCCAATATTGGCGCAGCGCAGGCGGTGATTGCCGACTCGACTACGCCCGCCGACCGCGCCAAGGGCATGGGGCTGATTGGTTTGGCCTTTGGGCTGGGCTTTGTGCTGGGGCCTGCCATCGGCGGTACGCTGGGGCAGTATGGACTGGCGGTGCCGGCGTGGGCGGCGGCGGGTCTGGGCCTACTCAACTTGGTGAGCGCCTACGTGTTTTTGCCCGAAACGCGGCCACCCGACGCGCAAGTGCCCACCCAAACTCGTCAGCAAGTGCGCGCGGGGGTGTTGGCGCGGCCGCGGGTCAAGGCGCTGCTGGTCCTGTCGCTGGTGATGACCACCAGTTTTGCTCTGATGGAACAACTGGTCGCCCTGTTTATCGAATACTTTTGGGTACCTGAAGCCCTGCAGGTCGGCAGCGAAACCGAGGGCCACCGCCGCGCCGCGCGCATGACGACCTACGCCATGCTGACCGTCGGGCTGACGATGGCGGTAGTCCAGGGGGGCTTGACTGGCAAGCTGACGAAAAGATTTGGCGAGCTCAAGCTGGTGCACACCGGTTTGCTGGTGGTGCTGGTCGGGCTGCTGGCGATGCCGCTGGTGGGTGAATCCGGCAGTTTCGTGCTTTTCGTGTTCAACTGCGTAGTGTTGGCGGCGGGCCAGAGCCTGATTACCCCGTCGATGTCGGGGATGCTGTCGCACGCGGTCGGTCCGGACCAGCAGGGCGCGGCCCTAGGCATGGGGCAGTCGATGTCCAGTCTGGCGCGGGTGCTGGGGCCGGCGGCGGCGGGCGCGCTGTTTGAGGTGCATACGCGGGCGCCGTATTGGAGCGGGGCGCTGCTGGTGGTGGTCGGGCTGGTGGTGATGCGGGGATTGCGGCGGGGTGGGTAGGAACAAGTCCCCAATGGACGCCACGACCTCGCTGCCCTCATGCTGCCGACCGGAGGTACCTATGGCCACAGTTGCTCATTTTCAGCCCGCGTTGTTCGAATTTCTGGCGGATCTCGCCCAAAACAACAACCGCGCTTGGTTTTTAGCCCACAAAAAGCGCTACGAGCAGGCCGTTAAGCAGCCGCTGCTGCACTTGATGGCCGACTTGCAGGCGCCGTTGGCGGCGGTCGCGCCTGAACTGGTGGTCGACCTGCGCCCGGTGGGCGGATCGATGTTTCGCATTTACCGTGACACCCGGTTTGGCGCCGACAAGACGCCGTACAAGACCCATGCGTCGGCGCATTTTCGCCACCAAGGCTCGGTCGGCGACGTGCACGGCCCGGGGCTGTACCTGCATCTGGAGCCTGATGCCTGCATGATGGCGGCCGGGATTTGGCAGCCCATGCCCGAGTCGCTCAAGGCCATTCGGCAGGCGATTGCGAGCGATTCACAGGCATGGCTGACCGCCAAAGCCGGGCTGACGCTGTGGGGCGAAGCGCTCAAGCGGCCGCCTGCTGGGTTTGATCCGGCGCATCCGTGTATCGACGACCTCAAGCGCAAGGATTTTGTGACCAGTGCACCGTTGCCGGCGGCTCAGGTGTTTGGGTCGGAGTTGCTTGAGACGGTCGTGGCCCAGGCGCTGGCTTGGCAGCCGTTTCAGCGGTTTTTGACTCGGGCGGTGGGGTTGTAGCCGCAGGCGCGCTGCCCCAAAAGCGTGTAAGCTGCCCGCCGCCGCCGCGACTTCGCCGGCCGGCACAGGGGATTCGATGCCTACACCAACAAACTCGCGCAGCCTGTGGCTGGCCCTCGCCACTGCCCTCGCCTTGACCACCGCTTCGTGCGCAGCAACCGCTGGCGGCGCCGCCACCACCTCGACCGCCGACTCTGTCGCTACAGCCGCCGACACCGGCGCAGACTCGAGCGCAGTTGCAGACACAGCCGCTGACGTTGCTGGGCCAATCGGCGACAGCGCTGCGCCCATCGACGCCAGTGCGGACACCCCAAGCGCTGACGCCACCGCCGATGCACCGCCGCAACTCGACGCACCGCCGCAACTCGACACACCGCCGCAACTCGACACACCGCCGCAACTCGACACCAAGGCCGACACAGTCAGCGACGGCGGAGCGATTCTCACTGCAGATACCACCGGCGACACCGCTGCCGACGCCAAGCCACCCAGCGACGGTCCTCCCCAAATCGACACCAAGCCCGACAGCGTGGTCATCGACACCAAGCCCGACAGCGTGGTCATCGCCACCTGCCCGTGCACCGTCGACTCGTGCGGCGGCAGCGCGCTATGCATTGCCAGCGCTGGAGTGTGTAAGCAGTTTGCCGAGTTATCCCCAGGCACCTGCTGGGCCTCCACCAACTGCGCACCCGGCGACGTCTGCCAGGGCGCCAGCGTGTGCCCGTGCAACGCCAAGTGCGATGCACCTGACAAACCGGGCAATTGCGTCGGTGACAACGGCGGCTGCAACTGCAACGGCACCACCTGCGGCGCCGGCCAGACTTGCATCGCCGCCGCCAACGTGTGCGTGAGCAGCACACTGGGCGCCGGTCAATGTTGGAACGGCAGCAATTGCGCAAAATTGCAGACCTGTGAAGGCGCGTTCATCTGCCCGTGCAACGGCAAATGCCCCAAACTGAACACGCCGGGCACCTGCACGGGCGGCGGCGGCGGCGCCTGCACCTGCGAAGGCAAAGCCTGTGGCGCCAACCAACTGTGCGTCGCCGCCAAGAAAGTCTGCGTCGATCCAACCCTACTGGGGCCCAATCAATGCTGGACCAACGCCCAGTGCGGCGGCGACCTCTGCGAAGGCGCCAACATCTGCCCGTGCGGCGCGGCCTGCTTTGCGGCCGACAAACCGGGCACCTGTAGCAAACCCGCCAACGCGGTATGCAAGTGCTTGGGCAAGCCGTGTGGCGTTGGCCAAGTGTGCGCCGGCTCGGGCATTTGCAAATCCAGCGCCGAACTCAAAGCCGGCCAGTGCTGGAGCGCCGACAACTGCGCGCTCGGCCAAACGTGCACCGGCGCCAACATTTGCCCGTGCGGCGCGATGTGTCTGGTCGCCGACAAGCCGGGCACCTGTGGCGGCAACGGCAGCGGCGGTGGAGTGCCCGTGTGCACCAAGATCGATCCGAATGGCTTTGGCTTTTGCGAGATGTTTATGGGCTACGTGTGGGACGGCGGCAAGTGCACAGGCGCTTCTGGGTGTGGGTGCCAAGACAAGTGTGCCTTCATCTACAAGGATCTGGCGGCCTGTAACGCAGCGTGTACGGGCTCCTAGCCCTTTGGGCACCATCAGCGGAACGACAATGAAATTACGCAAGTTCTCCATGTGGATGGCGGTCACCCTGACCGCGGCCTGTTCAACGGCACCGACTACTCCTGCTAGGAGCGTGTCGGAGTATTCCGACACGCTCCTAGCGCCGTCTGGCTAGACGGCGGCAACTGTCCGAAACTGCACGGATTTACTCCGGGCAGTTCTTGGACAGTTGAGAATATCTGAGAAGCTAGGAGACTGTCGGATCGCAATAGAT
>SHZD01000027.1 GCA_009692465.1 Myxococcales bacterium | reverse complement strand
CACTGAGCACGTTGCGGCGAGTTGGCTGCATAGACGCGAGCTGAGCGACCCACTGAGCACGTTGCGGCGAGTCGGCTGCATAGACGCGAACTGAGCGACCCGCCAAGCCAGCCCGCGGGCGCCAGCAAAATCGCTTGGATTTTGGCCGCGACCTAAGCCTCAAACGAGGTCATGCGTTGGCGGCGCTTTTCGTACATTTTCTCGACGTGCTCCTGCTTTTCCTTGCACTGGATACACAGATCCGTTTCTGGCCTCGCGATCAAGCGCTGGGCGCCAATAATCGACTCGCACTCTTCGCAGTAGTTGTACTCGCCGGCATCAATGCGCCGAATCGCCTTTTCAATTTTCTTGATCAAAGTGGCATCGCGGTCGCGCAAGCGGTACTCAAACGCCTGATCGTAGCCGACACTGGACAAGTCCATTTCGTCAGCCACCCGCAGTTCGTCGGGGTCGGAATTCTGCTCCGCACTGCGCATCAGGCCAGCAATGCGTTCGCGCTTGTCCAGCAAAACCAGACGCTGCTGATGCAATTCACCTTCGGTCAGTTCGATTGGCTCTAAGGTATCGTTGACGGCCATAGGGTCCTCCTTCGCGAGCGTGGTCCCAAGAGTCGATAATCGCGACTGAAAATGGGTAACTAAAGATTGAACCTCAGCTTTTCGCTAACGCTGCCCGCGGGCACATTCGGCAGGGCGTTGCCTGACGCTATCCAGTCAAAACACCAGCTCGCAACACTAGCTCGCAACACTAGGTTGCAGCACTAGGTTGCAGCACTAGGTTGCAGCTAGCCGCGGCCGCAACTGCGGGCACCGGCCAACCCGCAAAGGCAGCCTCGCTCGCGGCTGGGGGGCCACCGGCAAGCTAGCCAACGTATCCTACGCGGATGCGCGCAGACTGGCCACCATGGCGGCCAAAGGCGCAACTGTCGGCACTCCGACCCAAACGGGTCCGCCAACGGGCGGCGAAAATAGCCGCCAGCACGCCACTGTCAAGGCCACGGCTGGGCCGCGATCCCCCGCTTTGGGCGCATCTGGGCGTCACTGCGTCACTTTTCTGTCAGGGACGTACGAGAGTACGCCCCTGACAGAAAAGCTCCTTGCTCCTTGATCTGCATCCCAAATCGGGGGCCGCGGCGAATTTGGGTGGTGAATTTGGGTGGTGAATTTGGGTGGTGAATTTGGGTGGGTCTGCCTTCGGTTGCCAACGCGAATCGGCCTACTTACCATCGTCGCGCCCCACTACCGGGGCTGGTGGACTCGAACATGGCTTTGGACCTGACTATCGATCTCGATCCGCATCGTTTAGCCCTCGCTCTTAGCGGACAACATTTGATCAACGGTCAATTGGTGCCGCCGCTGTCTGGGAACACCTTTACGGTGGCCCACCCTGCAACGCGGGCGCCGATCGGCCAGGCCGCCGATGGCGATGCCGCCGACGTCCACCGCGCCGTTCAGGCCGCGCACAGTGCGCAAGCGGCGTGGGCCAAAGTGCCGGCCCGCCAGCGCGGCAAGCTGGTCATGCAGTGCGCGCGGCAACTCGAACACCACGCCGAAGAACTTGCCCTGCTGATCACGCTGGAAACCGGCAAGGCCCTGCGCACCGAAAGTCGGGTGGAAGCCGCGGTTCATGCCGACATCTATACGTTTTTTGGCGGTTTAGGCAGTGAGATCAAAGGAGAAACCATCCCGTTTCACCCCGACATGCTGGTGTTCACCTTGCGGCAACCGATCGGGGTGGTCGGCGCCATCGTGGCATGGAATGTGCCCCTGCTGCTGATGGCGCTCAAAGTCGCGCCGGCTTTGGTGGCTGGCAACGCGGTGGTGGTCAAGACCGCCGAAGAAGCGCCGTTTGCCTCGCTGCGGGTGGCGCAGATCATGAACGCGCTGTTGCCGGCCGGGGTGTTCAACGTCATTTGTGGCGATGGGCCCAATTGCGGAGCGCCGCTGGCTGAACACCCGCTGGTGGGCAAAGTGACCTTGACCGGCTCGGTGGCGGCCGGCAAATCGGTGGCGATGGCGGCGGCCCGCAAGTTGATCCCCGTTACGCTGGAGTTGGGCGGCAAATCGCCGATGATCGTTCTGGAAGATGCCGATCTCGATCAGGCCATCGCCGGAGCGCTGACGTCGATGCGCTTTACCCGCCAAGGCCAGTCGTGCACTGCGGCGAGTCGGATGTTGGTTCACCGCAGTCTTCACGATCGCTTTGTCGCCGGGGTTAAGGCGCGGGTCGATCAACTCAAGATGGGCGATCCGTTCGATGAAACTACCGATATTGGCACGGTGATTTCGCCCCAGCAGTTCGCCACCGTGCAGCGCTACATCGCGATCGGTGAGGCGACCCCAGGAGCGACCGCTCACCGCTGTTCGCAACTGCCGACTGATCCGCGCTTTGCTGAAGGCTTGTTTATCCAACCGGTTATTTTCACAGGACTTCCCCGCGACAGCCCGGTGATTTGCGAGGAGATATTTGGCCCGGTGACGGCGGTGATTCCGTTTGACACCTACGAGGAGGCGATCGCCATCGCCAATGCGAGCGATTACGGCTTGGCAGCCACCGTTTGGACCCGCGACGTGCGGCGCGCCCTCGATGCCGTCCACCGCCTGGAGGCCGGTTTCGTGCAAGTGAATCAAAATCTGGTCGTTCAGGCCGCGCTGGCCTACGGTGGAATCAAACAATCGGGTCTGGGCAAGGAAGCATCACTGAGCGCGATGTTGACGCATTTTACCCACGAAAAAACGGTGTTGATCAATATGCGTTGATTGCGTCGCAGCCGACGGGCAACCCAAATTGACGACCGAGATTCCACGCGGGGAAGCGCCGCCGACATCGCTGCTTGCATGCCGCCATTGCGGCCGCTACATTGACCGCTGAGGGGTCTACCATTTAGTCCATCACGGACTGCGGAGGCCACCGACATGCAAGAAAATTCTACCGTTGCGGTGCCTCCGCGCGGGCTGTACGCCGTCGATTCTGGGCCAGCTCGCATTCGCATTCACCACCTCACCGAACTCAAGCACAAGCGCCAGCGCATCACGGCGGTGACGTGCTACGACGCTACGTTTGCGCGCTTGGTTGACAGCGCCGCGATCGACGTGGTGTTGGTGGGCGACTCGCTCGGCAACGTGATTCAGGGTCAAGAAACGACTTTACAGGTGACCGTCGACCACATCGTCTACCACTGCGCGGCCGTGGCGCGTGGGCTGCAGCGGGCCCACTTGGTCGCCGACATGCCGTTCATGAGCTACCGCAATGTCGACGTTGCCCTGCAAAACGCCGGCCGGATGTTGGCCCAAGGCCATGCCCACGCTGTCAAACTCGAAGGCGGGCTTGAAGTGGTGCCCATTGTCGAAGCACTGGTTGCCGCTGGTATTCCGGTCATGGGCCACATCGGCCTGACCCCGCAGTCGGTTCACGCCTTGGGCGGCAATCGGGTGCAGGGTCGCGGTGATCGCCAACGCAAGCGCTTGCTGCAGTCGGCGCAGGCCTTGCAAGCCGCTGGCTGTTACGCGCTGGTCGTGGAGGCGATTCCGGCCGCGTTGGCCCAAGAACTCAGCGCCGCGCTTACCATTGCGACAATCGGCATTGGCGCAGGTGCCGGTTGCGACGGCCAGATCTTGGTGTTGTACGACATGCTCGGGCTAAATCCCCAGTTCAAGCCAAAGTTTGTCAAGCATTTTGCCCAGATAGGCGAGGCGATTGTCGCGGCCCTTGGGCACTACAAGGCCGAGGTGCAGGCTGGCGAGTTTCCCGCGCCCGAGCACACGTATAACGACCCGACACCGGTGGCGGCAGTCAAGCGCCAAGCCCACGGCTAGACCCGACCAATTAACGCCGAACCTCAAAGAATTCCCAAACAAAACGCAGCGGCCTGACGCCAACCCGCAGGCCACTGAATAAGTGCCGCAGGCTCGCGACCCACAAAGCAAGCACTGAGACGCCGAGCAAATCTGATTTGATCGGCTCTCTAGACCCACCGCCTGATCGGGGAAACTATGGAAACCATTGAGGGCGTGCTGGTTGCCCGCACTGTGGCTCAGTTTGTGATCTGGCAGCAGTCTTGGCGCGCCACTGGGCGATCGCTGGCACTGGTGCCGACAATGGGGGCCCTGCACGCCGGCCATTTGGCGCTGATCACCGAGGGCGGGCGCCAAGCCGATGCCGTCGCGGTGACGATTTTTGTCAACCCATTGCAATTTGGCCCGCGTGAAGATTTGGCCAAGTATCCCCGGCAGTTGAGCGGCGACTGTGCCAAATGCGCCAACGCTGGGGCCGCGCTCGTATTTGCGCCCTCGGCGGCCGAAATGTACCCAGCCGACTTCCAGACCAGCGTTGCCGTCGAAAAACTGCAGGCCCGCTGGGACGGCCACAGTCGGCCAGGCCACTTTGCCGGCGTCGCTACGGTGGTCCTCAAGTTGCTCAATCTGGCGCAGGCGGATGTTGCGGTGTTTGGCGAAAAAGATTGGCAGCAGCTTCAAATTATACGTCAAATGGCCACGGACCTGCATCATCCGACCCGAATTATCGGCGCGCCGATCGTGCGTGAAGCCGATGGTTTGGCTTTGTCGTCGCGCAACGCCTTCTTGAGTGCCGACGAGCGCGCGCGAGCTGTGGCAATCGTGCAAAGCTTACAAGAAATCAGCCAATTGGCCGGGCGGGGCGGCGTCGAAACGGCTCCGTTGGCCGCCCACCTTGCCGGTCGAATCACCGCCGCGGGTGGGCGCATCGATTACGCGTGCATTGTCGATGCGGCAACTCTGGAACCTGTGGATCGCCTCGATCGTCCGGCGCGCGCGCTGGTCGCGGCCTGGTTCGGAACCCCGAAATTGCTGGATAATTGGCCACTAGATCCGCGAGTCGACCTGCCGGTGCTAACGAGCTAGTCCCAGCAGCCTTGCGCCCCGACTTGCCATGGGTCGGCAGTCTTTTTTGCTTGACGCCTGCGATTGACTTGCTCTACACTCTTCCGGCTTTTCGCGGACCCTGGCCCTGCCAAACGCGACGGTTACCAACCGCGGCAAGTGACCCGCGGCAAGTGACCCGCGGCAAGTGACCCGCGACAAGTGACCCGCGACAAGTGACCCGCGGCAAGTGACCCGCGGCAAGTGACCCGCGACATCCTTCATCGAGCCTGCAGCGCAACCACCGCGCCCCACCGTCGCCGCGACCATCCCTTTGACCCTCGGCCACCATTCGGAGTTTAACTTCATGAAAATGCGTCTTTCTTTCGTTTCGGCGCGCGCGGTGTTCGCGGTCGCTTGTTCGCTCGCCTTCGGCGCCTGTACTGCTAGCTCCAGTGGCGGTGGGTCAAGCTCTGGCGCCGGCACCGCCGATGCAGTCGATTCAGCCGGCGGCAAAGCCGATGTGGTTGTGCTCGACACCGGTGCCAAAACCGATGTAGTCGTGGGCGACACAGCTGCCCCCGCCGACGCCGCCGATGCCGCCCCGACCGGCAACGCCGCTTGCTGTCTACAGAAAAAGGCCAAGTGTGGCTTCGTCACTGGCTGCAGCGGCTCGTGTGGCGGCTGCCCGATCGGCGAAAAGTGTGACGCCGCCACCGGTTCGGCGACGGTCAACACCTGCGTCAAGTCCGCGCCGGCCAAGGCCTTAAAGAAAAATGGCGAATCGTGCGGCCCCAACGCGGATTGCGTGGTGCCCGGCAACAACGCTAGCGATCAAGAGAAATCGGTCTATAGCCAATGCCTTAATGATCAATGCACCGACGGTCGTTGCTACCTCGGCGTGTGCAGTAAGTTCTGCAAGATCGCGACCGACAAGAAAGACAACGCGACCGGCGCCGAAGTGGCCAACGGTGACGGCATTGAAGATCCAGAAGCGGTCTCGGAGTGCTCCGACTTTGTCGACGGCCCGGCTGGCAAAGACTTCAAGTGCGTTAACCTGTTTAGCCCCTCCGATCCCCAACAAGTCGCCATTTGCACTCCTGGTACTTCGTTTATCCAGTGCAAGAACAATGCGGATTGCAAGAACGGCGAAGTATGCGGCTACAAGCAAATTCGCGGCAAGTTGGCCCCGGTGTGCGGCCCCGCCTACAAGAACGTAGACGGCAAGCCCGGCACCACCTTGGGCAACATTTGCAACAACAACCCCAAGGCCGGTCCGCTGTCGACTTGCAAGAATAATCTGTGCTTGGGCATTGGTTGCGCCGACTTCTGCAAGGACGACAACGACTGCATCACCGAGGCCGGCGCTTGTCAGGCCGGCAAGTGCGCCAGCGGCGGCAAGAGTTGCGCCAACGACGCCGATTGCTCGGCGTGGATGTGCAAGAAAGATCAAGCGTTCTTCGGCAAGGACCAGCCCACTGTCAACGTGTGCCTGCCCAAGCCCTGCTACCTCGACGAAGACTGCAACAACCCGAATTACTATTGCTTGTCGGGCTACAATGGCGTTGATAATCAAGAAGGCGACCCCGATCCCAAAGACCCGACCAAGATCAAGCTTCCCGGTTGGGATGAATCGTCGTGCGTCAAGAAGGCGCCCAATACCGCCAAGAAAGGCGAGGCCTGCGACGATTACCCCAACGACGACGACGTGACCCTCAAGCCGTGCGAGAACAAGTACTGGTGCCAAAATGGCACTTGCGGCAACCACTGCAAGACCAACGCCCAGTGTGCCGCCAACATGAAGTGCGGCATCGTCGAAATTCCGCTCGATACCAGCGACCCGCAAGACAAGAAGTACGATGTGTACACCGCGCTTTCCGTGTGCACGCCGATGCCCGGTGCCACCAAAGATTGCATGGGTCAAGGCGACTGCAAAGGCGAGGCGACCGCGAAATTCTGCCGCCACTGGGAACTGCCTTTGCCCAACGCCGGGACCGAGACTGGCGCAAGCAAGTACACCATCGGCGGCCTGTGCATCGCCCCCGAAGCTGGCTTTGGCGATGTCGGCGCGCAATGCGGCCTGTCGAACGGCAAAAACTGCAAGTCTGGCTTGTGCTTTGGCCAACAGGACGCCGCAGGCAAGACTTCGCCCGGTTGGTGCACGGATTTGTGCAGCAGCAAGGCGGATTGCCCGCCTTCGATCACCTTTACTGGCTACAACAATCAGCAAGCCAAGGCCTATTGCAGTTCGATCTTTTGGAGCCACAACGCCTCGGCTCAACCGCTCGACAATCTCTACCTGCCCGTTTGCCTGCCCGACACCGCCAATTCCAGCCTGCAAGACTGCAGCAGCGATTTCAAATGCGCGGCAGCCGGCGAAGCATGCGTAGCGCTCGGCATTGGCACCGGTCCGGACAAGCCAGCGACCACAGACTTCCGCTGCCGCAGCCTCAAGAATGCGGCTACCGATCCGGTGCCGACCAAGAAAGTCGGCGAACTGTGCAATCCCAACCCCGCGCAAAGCGATCCCGAAGAGTGCGCTTCGGGTCTGTGCATGCCCGATTCGACCACCGGCAAGGGCTACTGCTCGGCGTTGTGCAAAGACAATGCCGTTTGTGGCAGCAATGACAGCCTGTTCTGCGACGTCGCCAAGATGATCCTGCCGCGGGCGGACACCAAAATGGCTGCCAAAGCCCCGATGTGCATCAAGAAGAAATCGTGCATCCCGTGCGCCTACGACTACCAGTGCGCTACCGGCAACTTGTGCGCGTGGACCGACACCAAGGCCGAAAATGGCCGCTGCGCCCCGCCGTGCGAAACCGACGCGGACTGCGCCAAGACCGACGGTGGCGGCAAGTGCGAAGACCAAAAAGGCCTGACCGGCAAGCCGACTGGCAAGAAGTTGTGCACGCCGACGGCCTGCAAGTAAGCCGACGGCCCGCCCGCGAGTCGGCGGTCGGTGAGCAGCGCTAGAGACCCGACCAATTCACGCCGAACCTCAAAGAATTGCCAAACAAAACGGAGCGGCCTGACGCCAACCCGCAGGCCACTGAATAAGTGCCGCAGGCTCGCGACCCACAAAGCAAGCACTGAGACGCCGAGCAAATCTTAGTTGATCGGCTCTCTAGGGTGCGTGGGCGTTTGGCTTAGGCAGGGCGACAGACTCGGGGCCCCAGCAAAATCAAACCGATTTTGCTGGGGCTCTTTGCTTGTTAGGTCGCAAGTGCTTGGTGTGTGGAGTCTAGGTTCGCGGCCACGCGGCTGCCCAATCGTGCCGCGCCGTCGATCCCAGAAACGCTTGACATGGACGGCGCCGCCCGCTTATGTACGCCAACCGCGCGCAGCCCAGCGCTACTTTGCAGGAGTCCGTGCTCATGTCGATGACCGAAGTTCACGCTGTCGCCAGTTTGCGTCTGATTGTCGCCGTGGCCAAGGCTGACGACGATTTGGCACCTCAGGAGCGTGCCCAACTGGAAGCCGCGCTGAGTACTTTGCCGTTGGGCGGCCTCAGCGTCGAGCGCCTATTTGCAGAAGCTGTGGATATCGATGCCCAATTTCGACTGCTCGATACCCCGCAGGCCAAAGAGCACGCGTGGAGCGCCATGTATGCGATGGCGTGGGCGGATGGCGACTGCGTGCCGCTGGAGCAGGTTGTGCTCGACCACGCGCAACATGCGCTGGGGATTGAGGATACCACGGTGACCGGCCTGCATCGCCTGTACAACGAGGCCCGCGATACCGTGTTGCCGTCCAGCATTGAACCGATCGCCGATCCGGCCAAGCGCGCCGCCGAGATCGCTCAGGATACGCTCAAGTACGCGATCTTGTCGGCGATTCTTGGGGCATTTCCGGTCCCGGGTCTGGCGATCCTGACCGACTTGGCAGTGGTCGGTCTGCAGGTCAAGCTGGTGCGCGATATTGGCCAGTACTGGGGACACAAGGTCGATCCCAGCGCGGCCAAATCAATGCTCTACGGTTTGGGGCTGGGGACTGGGGCGCGGATGGCCGTCAACAATCTGGCCAAGCTGGTTCCCGGTTGGGGCAGTGCGGTGGGCGCCACCACTTCGTTTGCGGCGACCTGGGCGCTGGGCAAAGTGGCCAACGAGTATTTTGCCACCGGCGCTAAGGATGATCCGAGCGTGCTGCTGTCCGCGTTCAAATCCGCTGAAAAAGAAGGCAAATCTCAGTACGAGTCGCATAAGGGTGAAATTGCGGCCAAGCAGCAATTGCAAGCGGAGCGCCTGCAGCAGCTGGCCGAGGACACCAAGTCTGGGCGGATTAGTCAGCAGCAGTACCAGCATAAAGTCTCGGAACTGTAGCCACAATCGCCCGACGGACCGCACACCATGGCCCACTTTGCCCAGACCTCGCCCGCGGCGAGTCAGCCTGCATTATCCTGGGACGACTCCGTGGCCGCCCAGGTGCCGCGCTGCTATGACGGCGGTGCGAATTTTGGTCGGCTCGATCGGGATCAGTGTCAGTTTTCTGGTGCGCAAGTGGTTGTAATTCCACTGCCTTACGACAGTACCTGCAGCGCTCGCGGCGGCATGCGCGAAGGTCCGGCGCGGATTCTGCAAGCGTCGTGGTGGATTGATTTCTACCACAGCCACTTGCGGTTTGACCCAGCCGACGTCGGTATTGCCACCTTGGACGACGTCCATCCGCACATGGCGGGTCCACAGCAGCACATTGAACGCATTGCGCAAACCTGTTGGAACGCCTTGCAATTCAATAAGTTTTTGGTGACGTTGGGTGGTGAGCACACGGTGACGGTCGGCGTATGCGCGGCGCTGGTTCGCAAGTTTGGGCCCTTTTCGATTCTGCAAATCGACGCCCACCTCGATCTGCGCGACCAGTGGGAAGACACCCCGTGGAACCACGCCTGCGTGATGCGGCGGATGGCCGAGCTGGTGACCGCTGCAGGCGGCGACGGCCCGCGCTCGTTGGTGCAAGTCGGCATTCGCAATGTCAGTAGCGACGAGCAGGCGTACTTGGACGAACGGGGTTTGCAGCCGTTTTTTGCCCGCGACCTGCACGCGACGTCGCAGCAGGTGTGGATTGAGCAGATCCTAGAGCGTTTGGGACCGCGGGTATTTGTGACTGTCGATCTGGATGGCTTTGATCCTAGTGTGATTCCGGCGGTAGGCACCCCGGAGCCCGGCGGTCTATATTGGCAGCAGGTGGTGGCCGTGCTGGAGCAAGTTTTTCGCCGTCGCCAAGTGATTGCGCTTGACGTCAACGAGTTGTGTCCGATCGCCGGCCAAAACGTCTCCGAAGTCGCCACCGCCCGTCTGATCGCCGAGTGTCTGGCCTACCAATTCGCGCCGCCCGCTGCGTGGAAGCGCTGGCGCGGCTAGTCTTTTTAGAACTTGCACTTGGCCTTGCGGCGCCATTCGCATACCCTAACCCCACAGCGGGCGGCCTAGACCGCGCTCGGCGGACACGATGCACGAACTGGGAACAGCGCTTCTGTACGCCGCTTTTGTGGCCACCCTCGCCAATGGGCTGGTGGCGCTGATCGGCGCCGTGCGCAATCAAGGCGGACTGCTCAGTGCTGCGCGCCACGGGCTGTTGGCCATCCTGTTGCTGTTCGTGGCCATGGACGCCTGCCTGTGGCAGGGCTTGCTGACCCACGATTTTCGCAACCGCTACATCGCCGCTTATACCGACGTCGACATGCCGCTTGCTTACCTGATTTCGGGCTTTTGGGGCGGCGAAAAAGGCGCACTGCTGTTCTGGGGCACCTCGCTCACCGCGTTTTCGTGCTGGGCCATTCTGAGCAACAAGACCCAAAGCGACCGCTTTTTGGGCTACGTCACTGGAATCTTGAGCTTGGCCGTATTTTTCTTCTGCATGCTCATGGCCTTTGAGTCCAGCCCGTTTGAGGTGTTTACCGCCAGTGCCGGTCCCGATGACGGCAAGGGCATGAATCCACTGCTGCAAAACCCGCTGATGGCCATCCATCCACCCAGCCTGTTGACCGGCTACATCGCCTTTACGGTGCCGTTTGCGTTTGGGCTGGCCGCGCTGCTGACCGGCAAACTAGACAGCCAGTGGTTGCGCGACACCCGCAAGTGGACGCTGGTGTCGTGGCTGTTCTTGAGTCTGGGTTTGATTTTGGGCGGGGCTTGGGCCTACACCGAATTGGGCTGGGGCGGGTTCTGGATGTGGGATCCGGTAGAAAATGCCGGTTTAATCCCGTGGTTCACTGCGACCGCTTTCTTGCATTCGGTGATGATTCAAGAGCGCCGCAACATGCTCAAGCGCTGGAACGCGGTGCTGGTGTGCCTGACCTTTCTGCTGACGATTTTTGGCACTTTTTTGACCCGTTCGCAGTTGATCGACTCCGTCCACGCGTTTGCCGATTCGACGTTGGCAGTGTATTTCCTGTGGTATATGGCGCTGATTGTTGTGGTTTCTGCGGCGGCGCTGGCGTGGCGCTGGCAGTTGCTGCGCGCGCAGGCCGATCTCGATTCAGCGTGGAGCCGCGAGTCCTTCTTCGTGCTCAACAACGTGCTGCTGGTGGGCTGTGCCTTTGTGGTGCTGTGGGGCACCGTCTTTGGCCAAATTAGCGAAGCCAAGCCGGTGCAAGAGTTGTACAACGGTTTCGCCAGTATTATGGGCCATGTGGGCATTGAGCTCGACCCTTTGCAGGCCAAGGTGCAGCTGGGCGAGCCGTGGTTCAATCGGGTAATGACTCCGCTGGGTTTGGCGTTGCTGCTCATGACTGGGGTCGGGCCGTTGATTTCGTGGCGGCGCGCAACGCGCAAGAACTTTGAACAAAATTTTCGCCGACCGCTGATCGTGTCGTCGCTGGCGGCGCTGACGATGGCGCTGTTTTGGCTGGGGCGCTCGGCGTGGCAAGCGCAGGCGTGGCAGGGACTTGAACTGGCCGCTGGGCTCCGCCAGACCATCGACGCCTTGGGGATGACCGAGGTGTGGGGGGTGGTGTGCGTGTGGTTTGCGGTGTTCGTGTTCATGACGATTGGCGGTGAGTTTCATATCGGCGCGCGGGCCCGGCAGCGTCAACATGAGGAAAGTTATCCGGTCGCCTTGGTGATGCTGACGGTGCGCAACAAACGCCGTTATGGCGGCTACATTGTCCACTTGGGCGTGGTGTTGTGCTTTTTAGCCTTCACCGGCAACGCTTTTCGCACCTACCGGCCCGAAGTGGCCCTCTTGCCCGGCGAACACTTGGACGTCGGCGGCTACACGATCACCTTTGCCGGTTCAAGCGAAAGCTGGGAGCCAGATGGTGCCTACGTGGCGTCGCTGGCGCACATGGTCGTGCTGGACCGCAGTGAGCCGGTCACTGCCGCGGTGGTGGCGCGCGCGCAGAGCTTGCTGGGCCCTTCGGCCTCGATCAAGGCGCTGCCAGGCCGCGCCACGGTTCAAGCGCTGGTGGGCGCGGACAGCGGCAAAAGGACCGCCTCGCAGTGGTTTGTGCGCCGAATCGCCAATCGCATCGCCGTGCAAGAGGTCGGGCCGGCGGGTTCGGCCAAACTGGGCATGACTTTTACGCCGCAATTTATGGAGATCGCACAGGTATCGCCGCAATCTATTATGCGCACCATCGCCGACGTCAAGCATTGGGCCAAAGAGACCGCGCCGTTTGCCGTCACGGTCCATACCACCCCTGGCCAGCCCAACTTTGACTTGGTGTTTGCCAATGACCCCGATCGCAATCAGTTTGTCGCTTGGTTGGGCGGCGATGCAATGGCGGGGGTCCAGTACTTGGGCATCAATAGCCGCGCCGAGGCAACAACTGGCCAAGTGCAGCTGGATCTGGTGCTGGCCGGCGCCGGTCGGGCGTTGGTGCCGGAAGTGCGGTTTTACAAGAAACACAGCTCGCCAACTACGGAAGTCGCGATTGAGTCGGCGATCCTGCACGACCTGTACTTGGCGATGCGCCCGGCGCAGGGTCAGCGCCACGTCAGCCTGTTGGCGGTGGTGTTCCCGTTTGTCAGTTTCTTGTGGCTGGGCGCGGTGGTCATGCTGTTTGGTGGCTTTGTGTGCTTGCTGCCCGCGCGTCAGGTGGTCACCGAAGTGGTGCCAGTGGCGCCGCAGCCTGTGCCGACCCCCACCGGCCCTGACCCCAATTTGGCTGCAGCCTAATGCGGTTGCTGCGCAGTTACATCCTGTTGGCTAGTGTCGTGTGGGCGCCAGCGGCAGAGGCGGCGTGGTTCACCGAAGCGACAGAACGTTTGGGCGCCCCGCAACCTTGCGGCGGCACCGGCTGTTACAGCAATTACGTCGTCATGGCCGATTTTGACGGCGACGGCAGTCTCGACTTGGCCTTTGCCAACGGCGGCGGCTACTACGTGCCCGGCAAGGCCGAGCCGTTGGCGATCTACAAAAACGACGGCAAAGGCCAGTTCACCGAAGTAAACACCACGGCATTGCAAGGATTTTCTGGCCGGCTGCGCCAAATTGCCGTCGGTGACGTCGACGGCGACGGCGATCTCGATATCGTGGCTGCCGATGCGTGGGCCCTGCAGCCTGACGCGGTGTTCATCAATCAAGGTGGATTCGTCTTCAATAACGAAGGCCCGGCCCGTTTGGGCACTTCGTCGCGCTCAGCTGGCGCCCGTCTGGGCGACGTGGACGGTGACGGTGACCTGGATCTGGCCCTGACCGATTGGGGCGACAAACCGTACAAATCCGTGGGCACTGCGCGCATTTACCTCAATGACGGCAAGGGTTTTTTTGCCCAAGTACCAGATGCTGTGCCCCAAGACACCCACAAGATCGGTACCGGCCCGATCGACATCGACCTGTTTGACGCCGACGGCGATTTCGACCTCGACCTGTTGCTAGCCAGTCGCAACGGCGAGTCGCTGTTTTTCACCAACGACGGCAGCGGGCAGTTTGCCGACGCCAACGCTGATTTGCCCGACCAGTCCGGGCCTTATGTGTATGGCCCCGATGTGTGTGATGTCGACAGCGATGGCGACTTGGATGTATGGCTCGACAATGGTGGCGCCAAGCTTGCAGAACAACTGATGATTAATGGCGGAAACGGCGTATTCTTGGACGAATCGGCCACCCGCATCACCGGCAATCCCAACGCTGACGACAACGAAGTTCAGTGCGTCGACCTCGACAACGACGGCGACTTGGATGCGATTGTCGCCTCGTTGTCGGACGAAGAACGCACGCTGATCAACGACGGCAAGGGCAATTTCGCGCTCAAGGCGGGCACTTTTCCTGCAGTCGGCGACTCCACGCTCGGTCTAGACTTGGGCGATGTCGACGGCGACGGTCGACTGGACGCGGTGACCGCCCAAGGCGAAGGCGGCGATTTTACTAACCGCTTGTATTTGGGCGGCACCGACCAGCCGGTCGACACGAGGCCGCCGATCATCCGGGCTGTCCGCCCGATTCCCAAATACATGAACATGGGCAAGTTGTTCGTGCGCTTTGGCGTTAGCGACCGCACCACCACCGATACCGGCCCGCGGCTCAAAGTGGCGCAGGTCAAAGTCAACGCTGGCGGCGGCAAGACCAGCACGGTGGTCGCACGCTTTGTCGGTGGCGACTTGTATGCGGCAGTCGTCGATTTGGCCGCGGCGGGCGACTGGCAACTGCACGTGTGTGCGACCGACCTGGCAGGCAACGAGGGCTGCGCCGCGGGGGTCACGGTGTCCGTGGTCAGCGGCAATCCCATGCCTGAACCACAGGGCGGCAACGCCGATGCCCATACAGGCCATGTTGATGCCGCCGATGGCCCTGCCAGTGGCATTAATCCGGGGGCAGCGGCTGCGGGCGCCAGCGACAAGGGTTGTGGTGCGCGGGCCGTCGCCCCAACCACCCTGGGCAGCTGGGCAATGGCGATTTGGGTTCTTGCCGCGTTGGGCAACCGGCGGCGAACCCGGTGAACGACTGCCGCGCATTGTGACGGCTGGCCCCGCCGATCGGCGCCTGCTTGCTGGCCACAGCGTCGATTGGCTGCTGGACGCGGCGGTGGCCTGGCCGACCCTATTGAATGCGCTCGGCGGCGCTAAACTGTCGCTGGATATTCAGCTTTACGCTTTGCACGCCGACCCCATTGGCGATGCTTTTGTTCAGGCGTTGGTCCATGCCCGTCAGCGCGGGGTGCACGTCCGGCTGGTGCTCGACGGCATTGGCTCATCTGCAACCAGTGCCATGCAATGGCGGGCGCTTGTCGATGCTGGTGTGCAATTGGGGGTGTTTGGCCCGGTGCGGTTAGCGGTGCCTTGGCGCCAATGGTTGCGACGCAACCACCGAAAAGTGCTAGTTATCGATGCCCATTCGCTGCACATCGGCGGGCGCAATGTCGGCAACACCTACTATCCGCTCGGCTCCGTGGCGCAGCCCTGTTGGTTGGACGCTGGGGTGGTCATTCACGGCCCAGTTGTCGCGGAATTTATTCGTCTATTGCAGGCAGACTGGCAAGGTCGCCTGCGCAGTGGTCGCCGCCGCGATTGGCTGGTGCGGCTGGCCACCCACCTGCGCCCATCGCCCTCGATGCTCGTCCAGCTCAGTGTGGGGCGAAAAGCTCAGGCCGCAGCTCATCTTGGACCGCCAGTGCCGTTGGCCGCAGTCGGCACCACCCCAGTTGGGATGGCCGTCAATCACGGTAGCCTGCGGACGGCGGTGGCCAACACGGCCTATACGCAAGCGATCAAGCGGGCAACCACTCAGATCTGGCTGGCGAGCGCCTATTTTCTGCCCGGCCGCCAGTTGCGGCAAGCCCTGCTGGCGGCGCTGCGCCGGGGCGTCCAAGTGCGGCTGCTGTTGCCGTCCAATCGGGTCAACGATGTCTATGTGGCCGGCTGCGCGATGATCCATGGCCTGACGGCGTTCATGCACGCAGGGGCCCAAGTGCGCTTGGTCCAAGATGTGATGCTGCACGCCAAGTTTGGCATTGTCGACGGCGTGTGGTGGACGGTCGGCTCGGCCAATCTGGACCGACTGTCGCTGCATCGCAATCTGGAAGCCAATGTCGTGGGCAGCGGCGATTGTGAACCGTTGGTTGTCACTTTTGAGCAGTGGTGGCAAGCGGCACAGCCGTGGACGCTGCAGCAGGCCCGCGCGCTTGGGGTCGGCGACCGTCTGCTGGGCTGGTTCGCCTGGCAACTGCGCTGGGCGTTGTAGGCGCGGTTGGCGGGGTCGGAGCGGCCAAACGCGCTACTCAACCGCCCTATCGCCATCGCCCACGCTCTACTTAAACAGCCAAGTCAGGCCTACACCGCCACGAATTTTGCCGTTCAGCACGCTGTCCACTTCGTTGTAAATTGCGCGACCAGCCGGGAACGCAAAGTCCATTTCTACTTTGCCCCACAGATTGATGGCGTTGGAGTACATGAATTCACCCTGCAAACCGATCGGCAGTTGCGAGCCAGTACTGCGATCCGCCGTGGCGCGGACCTTGTCGGTAAAAAAGCGATACTGGGCGTACAACGAAAATGCTGAAGTATCACCGAGTAACAGCGAAGCAATGCCCTTGGCGGTGATGGTAAACGAGTTGCGCTCGCTGGCGCCCAGACCGCCACCCAAACCGGCCATCGCGGCGACCGCAAAGGCGTTGCTGCCAGCCAAGCGGTAGGTCGCCTGCAGTTCAAATTCGGTCAGTACGGCTGCAGTGTTGCGAATTTCCAGTCCCGCGCTCAAATTGTCCAAGATGCCCGCGGTAATCCGCGCCTCCAAGATCGCCGGAATACCAACTCCCAGTTGAATCGTGCCATTGCCGGCATCATTGACGTGCGCCGAGGTCGGGTTGCTGCGCCGTACCAGTTTGGGCGCAGGTGGCGGCACGAGCTTAGCGTCCACGGTGGCGGTTTGTCCGGCCACCACCGGCACATCTAGGCTCTCGGTGGCGACACCGGTGCCGTCTTCTTTGACTTCCACCTTGTGGGCGCCTACCGCCACTTCGACCGTCAGCGGCGCCTGACCACGAATCTCGCCGTCGATGTACACATTGGCCCGCTTGCCCACCGCCACCGTCACCTTGATCTTGCCCATCGCCGCCAATTCGAACTTGATTTCCGTGGTCTTGGTCGCCTCCACCGCGACGGTTTTGGTCTGCGGCGCATAGCCATCGGCGGTAATGGTGACCTGATGGTTGCCAGGCGCCAAATCGTCGAACTGGCACGGGGTCTTCTTGGCTTCGCCGTCGCCAATTTTGGCCTTGGCAGTGGCGACATTGCACACCACACTGATCGCGCCGCGACTGGCCGCCACCGCCTGTTTGGGGCTCAGTTGCACCGTTTTGGTTTCACCGGCCTTGACGATAACCACTTGCTGGGCTTTGGGGTAACCGGGCGCGGTGCATTCGACGATGTGCTCTCCAGCCTTGAGGCCGGCAACCTTGGCGGGCTGCGGACCCTTGTCTTCGCCATCGATGGTGATGGTGCCTTTGGGCGCATCGCACAGCACGGTCAACTCGCCAACCGGCGTCGCCACCGCTAACGGCTCCAGCGTGCCCGAGACCGTCTCTCGTTTGCCTTCGCCGACTGCCACCGACTGCCGAAAAGGCTTATAATTTTCCAAACTTAGCTCGACTTCGAAGCTGCCGGCGTCGAGGTTTTCGACCATTTGCGGCGCCTTGCCTTTGGGTGCGCCGTTCAAGCGCACATCAGCACCCGCCGGCGTAGACGAAATCAGCAGTGATCCCTTTGGTTTGTCCTGCGCTTTGAGCGCGATTTCAAAGGTCGCGGTTTGGTTTTCGGTGACATCGGCCCATTTTTCCCACGACACATACCCTGTTTTGCGCACGACCACCTGATGGCGGCCTGGCGACACGCTGACTTTGACCGGTAGTTTGCCTTTGACGTCGCCGTCGACGACCACATCGGCGCCGGTAGACGCGGCGTCGCCCGTCAGGTCCAAGGTCGCCGGAACAATCTTGCGCACAAGCTCGAAATTGAACGTCGTTTCCTTGGGTCCAATGGTGATCGTCTCCATTTTTTCTTCGTAGCCGGGCAGCTTGAGGCGCAGCTTGACCGCGCCTTGTGGCATTTTGATTTTCTTAAGTGGGGTGATTCCCAGCAGCTTTTCCGGCGCTGGCTCCACCAAGGTCACCTCAGCACCTAGCGGCAGGGTGTCGATGTTGACCGCGGTCAGTTTTGGCGCCGCAACGGCGCTGTGGGACAGACCAATTTGCCCAAGAGCAAGCACTACCGGCAAAACCAATGCACCCAAGTGAGACAACTTCATCGATCTACGGCTCCGGTCGGGGCGAGCGGCCCCAGTGTGCGACGCGGTAGCCTACAACGGCGCGACGGCGACGGCAACTTTGACTGCAGACCGCGATCCCCCGCTTTGGGCGCATCTGGGTGTCACTGCGGCGCTTTCCTCCCTGTGGCGTACACAAGTACGCCTCAGTCGCCAAGCCCCTTGTTCCTTGATCTGCAGCCCAAATCGGGAGCCGCGGGGAATCTGAATGGGGAATTTGGCCAGAGTCGATTGCTGGCCTGTTTGGTCGTCGCCGCGCCGCCAGACCGGCGGCCCGCAGCGGCAGATGCGATTCACGATCGCCGATCGCGCAAAACACACCCACTAGTGAGTTGCAGCACGCCGCGCGCTGCACCCTCGATAGATAAAACTTTTCAGCGTGCCGCTCGCGCTACGCCAAGCACGCACTCAGAGGTCGAGCTCAGTTCGCCTAATCTGTCTTCTGCATGGGCTCAGACGGCGTTTCATCGACGAATAAATCGGACACGGTTGCCGCCGTCATCGCGTCGTGCAGGCGGGTAGCCGCCGACTTGTGCTCCCGCCACGAGCGCGACCACTGGGCTGGGTCGCCGGCTTGTACTGCCAAAGTCAACAGCAATTGCCGCATGGCCTCCGCGTCCGTCGGCCGTTCTTCCACGTCATGGCTTAGTGCTTGATCCACGAGCTGCGCCACGCCATTGGGTAAAGGCTGGGCGCAGTTGCGCGTCAACGGGATTGGGTGTTGGGTCAAGCGAGCCAACAGCAACGCCATCATTGTCGGTCCGGCAAATGGCAAAGCGCCAGAAAGGCATTCGTACAGCACAATACCCAACGCATACAGATCGGTGCGACAGTCCAGCGGCTCGCCGCGCACCTGCTCAGGGCTCATGTAGATCGGCGTACCAATGATCGCCCCGGCCTGTTCGGGCGCCTTAATCCTCCCGGTCAGGTCCAGTGCGATACCAAAGTCGATGACTTTCAAGGTTTCGTCGTCAGTCCCTTCGTGGACCAGGTACAAATTGGCCGGCTTGATGTCGCGGTGTACCAAGCCTTGGTTGTGGGCCTGATGCAAACCGGCCAGCGCGCCTGCACACAGCTTGAGGGTGCGCACCGGATCTACGGTGCCGAGGTCGCGGAGCACTTCGCCCAGTTCACGGCCGATGAGTTGCTCCATGGCCAAAAACAAGCGGCCATCGTCGGCGATGCCCCACTCATAAACCTGCACGTTGTTAGGCCCTTCCAAGCGCGCGGCCAAGCGGCCTTCGTCGAAAAAGCGCTGAACTTGGATCGCGTCGTCGGCCAGCTCCGGCCGCATCAGTTTGACCACCACTTGGGTCGAGGTCACCTTGTCTAGGGCAGCGTAGACCAGCCCGAATCCACCTTTGCCCACCAATTGGCCGAGCTCAAAGCGGTCATCGATCAGATCGCCGCTTTGGGCCGCCGTCAACACCCGCGTCGGCAACGCCAGCGGCGGGCCCTCGCGCTCGTTCAGCGTCAACTGCGCTGGGCCACCGGTGGCCGGAACTTGCACCAAAGCCCCCACCAGCCGCATGGCCTCCGTCAGCCGATCGCCGCCTTCGACTAACCACTGGCCCGGCTCTGCCGACTGGGCCAGCGCCACCAGTTCTTGCAACGCCGCACCTGAGGCCATCGCGGTGTCGCCACTGTGCAACTGCACCACCGTGCCGATACCGACGGCCGCCGTCTGCCACAACGCGCCTTGGAGTTGGTCGGCCACCGTGTGCACTGCCCGCCAACTGGGCATCGTCGCCAACACCCAGCCGTTGCTCACTTGACAGGCGTTGGCTCCGGCCGCCCGGACGATTTGCCCGACCACGCTGTCCGCACGTTCGCCGCCGCGGCACACCTGAATGGCCAGCAGGGGGCCGCTAAAAGGTTCAATGCGCAAGCCCGGTTCTAACGAGTCGGCTGGCAACAGCGCTGCGACGTCAGGCCACTCGAGAATCCGCCCAACAGTCAACGTATTGGGCGCAATCATCACCCGTTCAATCACCAGCTTGAGCGGTTCGTCAATCTTGGAGCGCACCCGCAGCGTCACCCGGCCAGCGCGCAGGCGCAGCGTCGGCGGCGTCAAGGCCTTGGGGCCGGCCAGCACATTGCCCTCGCTGCGGGCGAGTTCACTGCGCACGGTGACCACCACTTGGTCCAAGTTAGGCCAGCCGCGAATGTGGTAATTGCCCGACAGCAGCGTCAGCGGCCATTCCACCTCTTGCCGGGGCGCCACGACCTTTTGGCTGACCACATGCGGCATGCGCCCTGGACTCGACAGGCAGTCAATGCGTTCAGGTTGGGCCCGAATTTCGGCCACCGGTCGCAGCGACAGCGCCACGGAGTCCGCCAAGCTGGCGTCATACTGGACCTCGCAGGCCCCGCAATGCGATTTGCCGCGCTGCAAATCCAAGGTCTTGGCCGAGGCCGCAGGTAGCTTGCACGACGGGCAAATGACGTCCCAGCGTGCCTGCAACAATCCGGCGCTTACCGCGCGCAACAGCCCAGCAACCACATCTTTTTCAGGTAGTTTCCAACGCTTAGCCAACAGAAGCGGTTGCATCCGCACTTGCTCAGGAATCGGCGCGGTTCGCAAAAACTCGCCCAAATGCTCGGCAACTCCGGGTTCGACAATCTTGGCCATCCCGCGCTGCAAGCGTTTTTCGGCTTCGCTGCTCAGCTTGGGTGGCGGGGCATCGGGCAGGGCCGCATTGTGTTCGAGCGCCGCGATCAGGGCCTTGAACGCCCGATCAAGCTTGGGCCGCACCGTCATTTCGACGTCGAGGCGAATGGCCGGCGAAAATAGGCGCGACTTGGGGGTAAACCGGCCTTCGTAGGTGAAGTCAGTGCCGCCCGCCGGATTCGGTTGCAGCCACAGTTCAGTCTGGCTGCGCGAAATCGGCCCCGCGTCGTACACGCGGTCAATGCAGCAGTGATTGGGCGCGGTAAATGTGACCGGTTTTTCCTTCCAAGTCACGCGCATTCCCAAGTGGCGCAGTTCGCCAGTGCGCGGACTGCGGCCATCGCCGCGCGCCAATAACGAAAACTGCATGTGCAAGCCGCCCAAGCGGTTGATGCGCTCTGTGTCCGAAAACGCCGCCCAAACCTCGTCGATGGGGGCGGCGATGGTCTGCTTCCAGTGAATACGAATCGGCTCAATCAACTTAAGTCCTTCTACACCACCAAAGTTTCCTGATGCACTCCAAAGACTCGGCGCAACGTGTGGCTGATTTCACCCGTCGTCGCTCGGCATTGCACGGCGCGTACCAGTGCGGGCAACAGGTTGACGGAGCCATTTGCCGCCGCCTCCAGCTCAACCATCGCCGCCTGCCACGCTTGCGTATCGCGTTTGGCCCGAACCGCCTGCACGCGCCGCACTTGGTCGCGCTCTACCCGCGGATCGAGCGTCAGCGCCGGTGCCGGTTGGCTTTCGGGCGCTGCGAACTGGTTGACGCCGACCACAACTTGCTCGCCAGCCTCCACTGCCCGTTGCCAACGGTACGCGCTGTCCTGAATCTCGCGCTGAGGATAGCCTTGCTCAATGGCCGCGACCATCCCGCCCAACGCATCGATGCGGTCCAAATACGCCTGCGCCCGCGTTTGCAGGGCATCCGTCCAGTTTTCAATCACATAGCTACCAGCGAGCGGATCGACCACGTCCGCCACTCCCGATTCATAGGCGATAATCTGTTGGGTACGCAAGGCAATTTGTGCTGCCTGCTCGGTCGGCAACCCCAATGCTTCATCGCGCGAATTGGTGTGCAGGCTTTGAGTGCCGCCCAATACCGCTGCTAGCGCCTGCAAAGCGACCCGTACGATATTGTTATCGGGTTGCTGTGCCGTCAGCATTGATCCTGCGGTCTGGGTGTGAAAGCGCATCTTGTACGATTCGGGATTCTTGGCGCCAAAACGATCGCGCATGATGTGTGCCCACAGGCGTCGCGCCGCCCGGAACTTGCTGATTTCTTCCAAGAAATTATTGTGACCATTGAAGAAAAATGCCACGCGACCTGCGAACGAATCGACATCTAGGCCTGCCGCAATCGCCGCTTGCACGTAGGCAATGCCGTCGCCTAGCGTGAACGCAATTTCTTGAGCGGCATCGCAGCCGGCTTCGCGCACGTGGTAGCCCGATACGGAAATCGTGTTCCACTTGGGCACATCTGTCGCACACCAGCGAAAAAGGTCAGTGATCAGGCGCATCGACGGTCGCGGCGGGTAAATGTACGTACCACGTGCCATGTATTCTTTGAGAATATCGTTCTGCACCGTTCCAGTCAGCAGTTTGGGGTCCAAGCCGCGTTCTTGGGCCACGGCCACCAAATAGGCGAGCAATGTCGTCGCCGTCGCGTTGATCGTCATCGAGATGCTGATGGTCTCCAGGGGCAAATCTGCAACGAGTTCATGCATATCGTCGATGCTAGCGATGCTGACCCCGACCTTGCCGACTTCGCCAGCCGCCATCGCGTCGTCCGGGTCGTAGCCCATTTGGGTTGGCAAATCAAAGGCTACCGACAGGCCAGTCTGGCCGGCATTGAGCAGGTACTTGTAGCGCGCATTCGACTCAGTCGCAGTGCCAAATCCGGCATACTGACGCATGGTCCACAGGCGCCCGCGGTACATCGTCGGTTGCACGCCACGGGTATACGGAAACTGGCCCGGCAGACCCAGCCGCGCCAAATACTCAGGATCCGCCGCAGGCGTGTACAGGTCAGCGATCGTTTCCGAGGTTGATCGCTGGAACTGCTTCTTGCGTAAGCCTTTTCTTGTTGCAGCCCCCAGCGTAGTGTGGCGCCAGGCGGCAAGCGCAGTCTGCAAATCGTGTTCAGCCATAGGCGCCAACCCCATGCCGGTCAGCCGACGGGGCTGCTAGGCTGCCAAAATGCGGTTAAAGCGGCAAGCGCTACCAGTGGCCAGTCGACCCCGCTGCCCGAGCCCACCGGTGCGGCGAATTGTCGACGACACAATCGCTGCAAGGGCTCAATCGCCGCAGGGACCAAGTAAGGATGTGTCCTTAAATAACTCGATCGACTCGCGCAACACTGGAGCGGCGAGTCGGCCTTTGAGGCCGCGAGCTTAGCGACCCACAAAGCAAGCAAACGGAACCAGTCTCAGAATGACTTACTCTGGGACAGTTCCTAGCGCTACATGCCAAATTACTGGCCGAGCTTGGTTTGTGCTCCGACCGACTTGCGCCACAATCGCCGTCAGCTACATCAACTTGGATTTGGCCGAAACGCTCTTGAGCACTGGCGTCAGCTTCTTGTCTTTGGTCGTCAACTGCACTTCGACCTGCAACAGATTGCCGACGATGTTCTTGGGCACCAAGCTAAAGGGAAATTTCTCCGGCGGAAACTCAACGGGCTCCGACCACGCGGCTTTCTCCAACAAATCCTTCGTGTTGGCAGCTCGAAACCGCATGCGCAGCGCCGTGCCATCCGGCAGGTCTGCTTCGGCGCTTACCGATTGCCAAATCTGCTTTGGGATGTTCTGGGTAATCGGATTGACGGTCACGCCGCCGAAAAACACCGTGGTGTACTGACCCTTGGGTGCGGTGAAGTAGTTCAAGGTGTAGCCGGTCATGTCCGAATACGTGTAAGGCGACGAGCCTACGGCCACCGTTTTGACCGCCGAGTTGGTCTTCGGATCGAACTTGGTGGTGCTGCTGCCACCCTGGTTGACGGCCCACACAAAGCCATCGTAGTCCAAGGCCACGCCGACCGGGTATTGGGCGCCGGCGATCTTGGCTTCGACGTTGGGCGGGTTGTTGTTGCCGTTGATCTTGGTGACCATGCTGCTGCCGTCGGCCGCGGTATAGACATAGCCATCATTTGCGGTAGCCACGCCGCGCCCGCCGCTGGCGATGCCAGGCACCACGGTCCACGCCGCAGGGCCGGGGTTGGTCGCATCAAATCGCGATGCGCTGCCGCCGGACGCCACCCAAATGTGGCCAAACTTATCGACGTTAATGCCGTAGGCACCTGCCTTGTACGGGAACTTGGTCACCTGTTTGGTCGCCGGATCGATGCGAACCAGATTGCCGCAGCCCGCGCCTTGGGCCCAAATGATGCCTTTTTGGTCGATGACTAGGCCATACGGATTGCATGCGATGTTGATCTTGTCCACGGATTTGCCGGCCAAGGGCTCTAAACGATGCAAATTGGAGGTGTTCCAGAATCCGATCCACACGTGATTGTCTTTATCGACGCCAGCGGCGCGGGCCACCGACGAGCCGTCCGGGTAGGTAATGAACTTGACGCACTCATCGGTGCCGGCAGCCAGAACGGCACCCGCACCCGCACCGGTGGATGTTTCGATGACGCCATTGCCGTTCTTGTCGATGCAATTCTTAGTTTCCGCCATGATCTTAGCGACGCCGCCGTCGCCGCGGCAGCCGACCCACACGTTGCCGTCCAAGTCGACCGACGTCCGCGACGGGTCCTTGCACACTGAAAAGCGACCGACTTCGGTCACCGTCTTGCAGTCAATTTTGGACACGGTGCTGTTGGGCGAGTTGGCAATCCAGATGAACTTGAGGTTGAGGCTGATCTGGGTTTGGTCCAGAACCAGATTGCCGTTGGAAATACCAAGACCAGTGGAGTTTTCGCTATTTAGATTCCACTCATTGGTCGAGCCGCTGCCAATTTTCTGCTCGTTGCAGGTCAAGTCACAGGTACCGCAGCTCGACTTGACGCCTTCGTCGGTCAGGCCATCACAGTCGTTGTCCTTGGCGTCGCATTTTTCTGGATCGGGGAAGATCTCATCCAGACAGCCCGACCAAAAGCCGTCTTTACACAAATGTTTGCCGGCCAAACACTGGCCTTTGCCGGGCCAACTCGGGTCGCCGGAATAGCACTTGACCGCAGCGGCGCCGCCACCGCATCCACAACCAGTGGTGCCCGCTTTGGAGCAGTCCGGGCACGTGACATTGAAGTTGGGGTTGGTGTCGTCGCAGTCGGGGCCCTTGGGGCAGCCGTCGCCGTAATCGTCGAGATCGAGGTCCACCGCACACGCGGGCGCCGCATCCGGATCGGTGGCAGTGTCGGGATCGGTCGCAGCATCAGGATCGGTCGCGGTATCGGGATCGGTCGCAGCATCAGGATCGGTCGCGGTATCGGGATCGTCGCCGCCGCTATCTTGGTCGGTGCCCGGTGCCGCATCCGCAGTTGCCGCGGAGCCTGAATCCTGATCGGTGCCATTGGGCGCTGCGTCTGGATCGGTCCCGCTCGTCGCGCCGCCGTCGCCAGCTGCTCCAGCGGCATCATCGCCAGTCTGGCCGCCGGTTGTCGCATCGACTGCGCCCGCAGCGGTGCCATCGGCTTTGCCAAAGCCCCCCAAGTTGCCACCGGCGCCCGGCAGCAACGGTCCAGCGCCGACGCCTGCATTGCCATTATCAACGTTGGAGCAGCCCGCCGCGCCCATCAACGCAGTAGTCGCCATGAGCGCTGCCACCAGCAGCACCTTGAAGGCTGCCAACCGTGGTTCCATCCCCGACGCTTTCGCGGGCGCCAGCCCAGTGCTGACGTCGAAGGATTGCTGCCGACGCGCTGATTCAAGCTGGTCCATAATCCGCCCCCTACGCATACTGCGCGGCTTTTTGCCGCCCAACCGCTAAAAAAGCAGCAGTGGACGCATAGCGCCACCTAGCACGGTAGAAGTTTTCTGTGCATTGAGCAAGCGCATTCCACCTGCGCCGCAACTAGCGATTGGGTTCGCAGACCCCAGACAGCGGCTTGGCGGGCGGTCCTGCCAGTGACCGTTGGCGATTGTCGCTGTGACCGATTCGTGCTACTGTGGCTGCGGAGGTCACTATGGGTTCGCCAAGTCCGCCGCGTTCATCCCCAACCCAGCGGATTGCCGCGGTTGCGCCGCTAGTGATCGCGTTGACGGGGATTTTGGGCCTTAGCTTGGCATGTGGCGGATCTTATAGCCCTTCTTTAAACGAGTCTGAGGGCGGCTGGGTCGAGCAAGACCAGGAGTACGGCGGACGCGGCGATCGTGAAGAATTGCAAGCAGTCGAGCCAGTTGCCGCCAGTAGCCAAGCCGAGAGCCGCCGACCTTCGCCAGCCTTCCAACCACGCCATCAAGGCGCGCCGCCCCCGCGTGCCTATGACGGTGCCGACAAGCGGGCTTCGGCACCAGGCGTTCAGGCCAGTGGCGCAGGGAGCAAGTCCGGGGCCAGCTATGCCGAGCTCGACAGCAAATCCAGCGGTGAGAGCAGCGGTGGCAAGAACACCGACGTCAAAGGCGCCAAGGAAGTCAGCCAGCCGATGGTGGTCTACTTCGGCTACTTGAAATTGCGGGTGCGCCGCCAAATCGAAGCGTTTGACGCTATCACCAAGCTGGCGCAAACAGCCGGTGGCTATGTGCAGACGTTGTCGGGGACCACGATCGTGGTGCGGGTGCCGGCGACCGATTTTGACGCCGCGATGGGCCGCTTTGCCGCGATCGGCGAAACGCTCGATCGGCGCATCAAGTCCGTCGATGTTTCCAAGCAGTACACCGATATGGAAGCCCGCCTGCAGGTGGCCGTCCAAGCGCGGTCGCGGTTGTTGCACTTGCTGGAAAAGGTCAAGAATACCGACGAACGCCTGCAGATTCTGCAAGAGATCAAGCGCATGACCGAGCTGATCGAGACGGCCGAGGGCACGCTGGCGGCGCTGCGCAATCTGGCTAATTTCTTCACGATCACCATCGATATTGTGCCGATAGTCGCCGATGGTGGGCACATTGTTCATCGATCGCCGTTTGGCTGGGTTCGCGGGCTGACCCCGCACTTGGTCACGCTTTTCGAGGGCAAAAAGGCCACTAAGATGGTGATGCCGCGCGGTTTTGTGCTGTTTGAAGAGGACGAGGTGTTTCGCGCTCAAGCGGCGGATACATCGCTGCTGCGGGTCGGCCGGGTCGACAATGAACCCAAGGGCGACGCGGCGTTCTGGTCGCTAGCCGTGCAGCATGAGCTCGAAGGCCGCGATGAAGAGCTAGTCCTGACCCAAGTCGTCGGCGCTCTGCAGGTACGGGTCTGGCGCAATAAGGATGTCCATCCGCGCTATTACCTAGTTGGGACCGCCGTGGCGGGCGACTTCGTGTATGCCCTTGAAGTGTTTTTGCCCAGCGAACTGGCCTGGAATCAACACAAAGAGTCACTGTGGCAAGCTCTGGCTACGCTGGAGGTGTCGCCGTGAAAATAGTTGTACTATCAGCCTCTTTAGTGGCTGCCGCCCTGCTAGTCTGCACGGCACAGGCTCAAGAAGCCCAGCCCGCAGGCGCTGCAGCCGCCAAAGCCGCGCGCCCTGGCGCCTCAAAAATCGGCCCCGATCGACCCACCGGTGATCAAAAAGCTGTGGATGGCGATGCACAACCGGCCAAAGCGGTCGAAAACGTTCCCAAGCCCGCCATCGAGCGCGCGACTTCGCTCACCGCAACGCTGGTGGTCAAAGTGGTGCACCCTGAAGAAGTGCGCAAAGCCGCCATCGAACGAGCCAAAGCGGCGGGCGGCTGGCCCACGTTGGTGACGGAGGGCGAATTGCACCTCAAAGTGCCGCATGAGGCGTTGGCAGCCACCGTCGATCAACTGGCGGCGGCTGGAATTGTGTTGCAAAAATCGTTGCAGCGCGTCGACCTGACTGAACAAATTGCGCAAATGCAGGCGCGGCTCAAGTCCAAGCGCGAGATTTTAGAACGTTTGCGGACTTTTTTTGCCGACTCCGACACCCAATCGACGTTGCGAATTGAACAGTCCATGACGCAGTTAGTCATTGAGATCGAGTGCTTGCAGGGCGAGCTGCACGTCGCCGACGCCAGCGCCAAGATGGCCGTCGTGCAAGCCAGTTTTCAGTACCACCAACGCCAACGAATTAGTTATGTGCGTTCACCGTTTGAATGGCTGAACAGTTTGGATATTGACCGCTTTTTGGCGGATTTTTAAGAGGCGGCGATGGCGATCCCCACCCCAAGCTCGACTGGTTGGTGGCCGATGCTGCGGCTCGGCAGCGCCTTGGCCGTGTTGGCGGCGCTGACGGCGTGCACGCCCAAGTACGCGATGCCGGCCCCGGACGGCTTTGTGCGTTTTGAAGACAAAAAGGGCCTAGCCTACATCACGGCCGATGGCGTGCAGGTGCGCAGTCGCTCGGTGCGCAACTACCCCAAAGCCGATTTGGCGTTTTGGGCCGATGCCATGGAGCGGCATTTGGTTGCTCGCGGTTACCTGCTGCACGCCAAAAAGTGCTTCAAGACGTCCAGAGGCGCCGATGGCTGCACCGCGGAATTTGTCCTGCCGCACAGCGGTGAGGACTGGGTGTTGGCCGAAACCTTGTTTGTCCACGGCGACCACATTGCGGTCGTCGAAACGGCTGGCCCATTCGACCGCTATAAAAAAGTGGCCGCATCGGTGGCTAAAGCTATGGAGTCATTTGAAGTCCTGCCATAAGGCCGGTGCAAAATCAAGTCGATTTTGCACGCCGGCCCATTGCTTGCTTAGTGGGTCGCTAAGCTCGCATCTATTCGGGCGATTCGCTGCCTATCGCGGATTAATTGAGTTAGTGTGGCACAGGACCTTAACCTGGCCCGAACCGGCGCAGCGAACCCCAGTCGCGCTGGCCAATTTGCAATCGCGGTACAGCGTTCGCTAGGCTATCACCCTCGCGGTGGTCGGCTGGGCATCTGAAAGTAAGCGCGAACGGGTTGAGGGAGCAAGCAGTTGATCAAACTAGCCGTGACCCGATGGCACTCCCAGCAGCCCCGCCCGGCCAACAGCACAAGGCCACAGCGCGAGCCGACCGCCAGTGCACCTCTTTTTTTGCGATTTGGCGGCCAGCAGCCGCGGCGACCCGAGGACGACATGCCGACTGGACTCACAGCACAATTGAGCGCGCTTGCCGCTGCACTAGCCGCTTCGCGGGCGCGACCGACTGAGCCGTTGGTGGCACGGTTTGGCGCGCCATCCACTCGATTTTACACCAATCTGGCGGCTTGGGTTGCCGGGCGCCAGCTTGAGCCAAGACCTCGGGCTTGGCGCGGTGATCTGCTGTCGAGGTGTCGCGGCGGACTTGCTGGCGTCCTAATGGTTGCAGCGCTACTCGGCTGGGGCTGTACAGAGACCGAAACAGGCGTTGACGCTAGCCAATTGGCCGAGGCTGGCGGCGTGGATGGCGATGACTTAGGGGAGCCGATCGACACCCCGTTCGCCAACAGCGATACCTCTGCCGATGCAACGAGTGGCACTGGCAGCGACGGCCTAGTCCTGCCCGACTTGCAAGGCGATGGCGCCCCCGTCGGCGGTTGTCCCGGCGCAGCCGGTTGCCCGTGCACCAAGACAACGGACTGCAGCTCTGGATTTTGCCTCGACACTCCCAATGGCCAGCAGTGCGCCAAGAAATGCGACGATGGCACCTGCCCTACCGACTTCAAGTGTGCGACCGTGCCACTGACAGGCGGCGACGTCACCAATATCTGCGTGCCGGCGCATGGCAGCCTGTGCAACCCGTGCATCAGCAACAGCCAATGCCAAGGACCCGGCAACGGCGGCGCCCGCTGTGTGTCATTCGGCAACGGCGGAGCGTTTTGCGGCGAGGCCTGCAGCGCCACCGCGGATTGCGTTGTTGGCTACGAATGCTTGGAATCCAAAGACCTAGTCGGCAACAGCAGCAAGCAGTGCGTAGTCAAGAACGGCGGTGCCTGCACCTGCTCGGCCGCGGCGATGAAAAACGAGTTGTTTACCGCATGTTACAAAGACACGGGCACCGCAAAGTGTACAGGCAAGCGCATCTGCCTGTCGGCTACCGCGCCGGGAGCCCCCAGCGGCGGCGGCTTGTCCAACTGCTTGGCCGACGAGCCGGAAGCCGAAAAATGCGACGGCAAAGACAACGATTGTGACGGCCAGACCGACGAAAGCGCCTGCGACGACGGCACCGTGTGCACCGACGACAATTGCGATCCCAAAGCGGGATGCAGTCACACCAACAACAGCGGTTTTTGCGACGCGGACGGCAGTGTTTGCACCAAAGACGATGCGTGCAGCAACGGCAAGTGTTTGACAGGTAAGCCGGTGAGCTGCGACGACAACAACCCGTGCACCACCGATAGCTGCGACGCCAAATTGAGCTGCAAGTATGCCAACGCCGACAGTTTGGGCTGCAACTTCGACGACAACCCGTGTACCGTCGGCGATGCGTGCAAAGAAGGCAAGTGCGCCGCCGGTGCCACCAAAGCCTGCGCCACCGATGAGCCGTGCATCTTGGGCAAGTGCAACTTGTTGGGCGACGGCAAATGCGAATACAAGAACAAGGACGGCCAGCCTTGCGATGACGCCAGTCCGTGCACTTCTGTGGATACCTGTGTCGCCGACGTTTGCGTCGGTAAAGCCACGGACTGCAACGACAACAACGGCTGCACCATCGACGCCTGCGACAAGAAGACCGGCTGCACCCATGCCGACGCCGCCGGTTCGTGTGACGATGGCGACAAGTGCACCACCAAAGACGCCTGCGTCGGCGGCAAATGCGATGGGCAGACCGTCGATCCCAGCAAGGCGTGCAACGACAACAACGCCTGCACCATCGACGCGTGCAACCCGGCGCTCGGTTGCGTCAACAAGCCAGCTGTGGGTCTAGGCTGTGACGACGCCAACGCCTGCAGTGTCGGCGACAAATGCGACGGCACCGGCACTTGCCTGTCCGGCACCAATACCTGCGCTTGCGATAATGACGCGCAGTGCGCTGCCAAAGACGACGGCAACACCTGCAACGGCACGTTGTTCTGCGACAAATCGGGGCCCTTGTCGCAGTGCAAGGTCAAACTAGGGACCGTCGTCACCTGCGACACCAGCAGCGACAATCCGTGCAAGAAGACCGACTGCGAGCCGGTGACCGGTAAATGCACGCCCAAACTGCAGCCGGACGGCCTGCCGTGTCCAGCCGACGACAACGTGTGTACGGTCGACGACAGCTGCAAAGCTGGCGCCTGCTTAGTCGGCAAGATCTTGAATTGCGACGATAAAAACACCTGTACCGCCGACATCTGTGACGCTAAGCTCGGCTGCAAGCACCTCATCAGCGGCGGTCCGTGCAACGCCGATGGCGACGCCTGCACCGTGGACGACGGCTGCAAAGACGGCAAATGCGAAGTCGGCGCCAAGAAGGTGTGCGACGACGCCGAGTCGTGCACCCAAGACAGCTGCGACGGCAAGTCCGGCAACTGCGTGTTCAAGCAACTGGAGGACCAAGCCTGCACCGATGGCAACGAGTGCACGGTGGGCGATAAGTGCGGCACCGACAAGGCGGGCAAGTACACCTGCGTGGCCGGCAGCGGCCCCAACTGCGACGACGGCAATCCGTGCACCGCGGACACCTGCGACGGCAAGGCCGGCTGCAAGAACACCATCGACCCCTCGGCCCAAGCCATCTGCTATTCGGGCGATCCGGCGACCAAGGGCAAGGGCATCTGCAAAGCGGGCCTGCAAAACTGCGATGCCTTGGGCAAGCTAGGGCCGTGTCTCAATCAAGTGCTGCCTGAAGCCAAGGACACCTGTGACGGCATGGACAACGACTGCAACGGCATCACCGATCCAGGGTGCAGTCCAACTGGCTGGAGTGCGCGCTTTGCCACCGCCGATGTCGGCGGTAAGGGTCCCAATTTGACCTTGCGCGCCGTCGCTGGAGCCAGCAATACCGCGGGTAGTGTCGCCGACAGCAAGTACACGCTCAAGTGGGGCTTTTTGGCGTGGATTAAGGGCTGGCTGGGCAAATAGCCATCGATTTCAAATCGGAACTCGCAAGGTTCTGTCCATTTTACGTTTTTGGGTGAGGAGCCAAGATGCAGCGGCAGTTTAAGGGGAATAGGACAATGACTACAGGTTCTAAACACGGTTGGCAGCAGGTGATCGGGAGGCTGGGGCTGTTCAGCATGGGGTTGCTGCTGACTCAATTGTTGCAGGTGAGCACCGCTCATGCGGCGGTACCGGCAGTGGCGCTGATTGAAGGCACTTTGGCCACGGCCGGCGGTAGCCCCGCCGCAGATGGCAACTACAGCATCAAGATCGGCCTGTACAAGGACGCCGTTGGCGGCGCTCCGCTGTGGACTGAGCAGGCGTCGATCGAGGCCAAAGGTGGCCAGTTTCAGCACGCCTTGGGCTCGGCTGCCAATTTGGCCCAACCAGTTCTGGCGGCGGCGGCGTACATCGGCATTGCCGTCGCCTCGGACCCTGAGCTGCCACGCAAACCGCTGCATAGCGTGTTGTACGCCGCGCGGGCTGGCACCGCTGAGTCGATCGCCTGCTCGGGCTGCATTCAGGCGGCCCATTTGGACACCGTGCTGGCCAATGACCTCAAAAGTGCGGTCAAGACCTCGGAGCTGTCGGATGTGGCGAAGTCGGGCAATTACGCGGACTTGCAGGGCACGCCGAACTTGGCGGCCTACGCTAAGACCTCCGACCTTAAAAAGGTAGCGCTCACCGGATCTTACGCCGATCTTGCTGACAAGCCAGTGATGGCTGCCGTCGGTTCGGCGTGCGGTTCAGGGCTGGTGGTCAAGGGCATCAAGGCCGACGGGGCGCTGGACTGCGCCGCCGGTGGCGCTGCGAATTTGCCGCCCGACGCCATCGACGAAGTGTCCAACGGCCTGATTTTTAATACGTTTGTTGACAAGAAGCCTGGCACAGCCGACGTGCAAATCCCCGATTTTGCCGGCCCTGGCGTCTCCGACGTGATTGATTTTCCGGATATCGGTATTGCCCAAAAAATGTGGATCGAGATGAACTTGCAGAACTCGGACTTGAGCGCCGTCAAGATCGAGTTGTACGGCCCGAGCATGTCGACTCCGTACTTGCTGTACAACGGCGGCAAGTCGGGCAACTCGATGGTCACCAAGTTCAACGACGACACCCCGCTGGTGACGGGCGATATGGATAAGGATTGGATCGGAAAAAATATCAAGGGCTTGTGGTCGATCACGGTGCGCGATCTGAAGGACAATACGCCGCAGAATATCGACGGCAAGTTCAATTGGTCGGTCAATATCCAGACCTTGTCCAACAAGAAGATTCAGATCAAGGGCGATCTGATTGTCGATGGCACCGTGACGGTGGGCGGCACCAATCAGTTAGCCAAGCCGTCGACTTATCGCTGGGCGTTGTGGAGCACCTACGACTACTGGTCCGGCTGGGCCATGAGCGATCAGCCCAACGAGCACTATTTGGGCATCAAGCCGTCGACTTGGGGCGACAGCAACGCCATCATCTCCAACGGCAGCGGTGACAAGGATGTCTTGCGCACCGTATTCAACAAAGAAGGCAAGATCTACAAGAATATCACGGTGTGGAACGAAGGCTGGCGCAACTACAGTACCACTAACAGTAAACACGTGGGATTTTGGGTACGCATCAAGAACACCACCCAAAACGACATCACCTGGACCCCGGCGATGTGGTACACCTCGGGGACCGGCTGGGGCATGAAGAGTTCGATTACCGTCAACGGCGCCAACTCGTGGGGTGCCAATGATTGCCAAGCTTCTTGCTCAACCACGGTCAACTTGCCCATTCCCAAGAACCGCACCAGTAGCGTCGTGTTTGCCATCGCATCGCAATATGGCCAATCCGGCGAATTCTGCTACCTGCTTTTAGCCTTCAAAGACGGTTCGCTCAAGTTGCCGGCCGGGCTCGAATGGGCAGAAGACTATGACCATGCCACCGGTGGTTGGGAGAACTAGCCCACAGCGTACGACTGCTCCAAGGGCTGCGGCGTAAGCGTGCGCTGGCGATGCGGGTGATCGCGGCCAGCCTTGCTCCTTGTCGAGCGC
The DNA here is from genome assembly GCA_009692465.1 of Myxococcales bacterium. Taxonomy (GTDB): domain Bacteria; phylum Myxococcota_A; class UBA9042; order UBA9042; family UBA9042; genus SXRM01. The sequence goes on along the minus strand of SHZD01000027.1, from coordinate 8,896 downwards.
CAGCGAGCGACCGAGCACTGGCATCCCAAATCGGGGGCCGCGGAGAATTTCGATGGGGAATCCTGGTGGCACTGCCGGGCGTGACCGACGCTAGACCACCAGACGCGGCACATGCTCGGCGATGCGTGTTGTCACTTCGTAGTGGATCGTGCCCAGCCAACCGGCCATTTCGTCAGCCGAAATGCGATCGCCTTCGCCGTCGGTAGCGCGCTGACTGCCGAGCAACACCACGGCGTCGCCCACCCGCACCGCTCGACAATCGGTGACGTCGATCACCACGATGTTCATCGCCACCCGCCCGATGACGCGGGCGCGCTGACCGCCGACCAGCACTTGACCCAGATTGGACAGACCGCGGTCGTAGCCGTCGTAGTAGCCGATCGGCAGCACCGCGATGGTCGTCGGGCGCACGGTGCGAAAAGTGCGACCATAGCCCACCCACTCGCCGACTGGGACCTGACGCAACTGGGCAATGCGGGCCTTCCACGTCAACACGGGCTGCAGGGTAATGTGTTTGCGGCCCAGCTGGTTAGCGGTCAGCAATGTTTCCTTGCTGGGCCACAGCCCGTAGGTGCCGATGCCAAAGCGCACCAGCGCGCCACACACTTCGGGCCACAGCAAAAGGGCTGCAGTATTACTGGCATGGGCCAACAACTTGTCGTCGGGATGGCCGGGCGGCGGCAGATTGAGTTCGGTGCGGACGGCCTGTACCACCGCTTCAAAGCGCTGCAATTGATCGCGAGCAAAGCGGTGGTCGGTGGTGTCTTCGACGTCGGCAAAGTGGGTACACAGCCCTTCGAGCTGCAAGTGCGGATCGCGGCCAATCGCAACCGCCAGGCGCACCGCGTCGTCATGGCGCAAGCCTTGGCGGTTATTGCCAGTTTCGACCTTGACATGCAGCCGAGCGCGGGTGCCTAGCCCAGCCGCCGCCTGCGCCGCGGCCGTCACCACCTGGTCGTCGTACACCACCAGCCGAGCCTCGAACCGCACCGCCTCGGCGGCCTGAGCCGGGTCCAGATAGCCGACGTTGTACAGCCCAGCGGTGATTCCGAGCTGGCGCAGTTGCGCAATTTCCCAAAGATCGGCCGTTCCCAGCCAATCGACGCCGACCGCGACCAGTTCTTGGGCTACCGGCGTCAGCCCGTGGCCGTAAGCGTTGCCCTTGACCATCGCGCACAACAGCGGCGTGCGCCCGCCCTGCTGGCTGGCGGCGCGCAAGGCTTGGACATTGTGCTGCAAGGCCGAGCGTGAAATCTCAATCCAAGTCAACGGTTGCATGGGTCTCGTTGCTGTAGGTAAGGGGTATGCAGCAGCACCAGCAAGCCGGTGGCTACGGTCCGGAATCGGCAGGTGCGCGCAGGTGATCACCACCAAAACGCGCCACGATGTCATAGACGTGGGGAGCGGCGTCGGCAGGCAAGCTGAAAGTCGCCGCAAACGCGCCGTGGGCGGCGGTCGCCACTACACCCAACAGCATTGCTTGGCTGGGCATGGCCGGATCGATGAGCCACAGTTCGATGGCCAGCGAACCCGCCGCGGGCCCGTCGCAGTCCAAGTGGCCAGCCAATGCCAGCGGGTCGCCCAGCCAAGCCATGGCGGCCACCGCGCTCAGGCGCAGTCGACAGCGCGCCTTGGCCACCTGCGCCGGTTTGTCGGCCGTGGGCTGGATCCCCGGCGGCTGCACCGGCGCCGCCAAAGCCTGAGCGCGCTGCTGCAACCAAGTCCGTCGCGCCTCTTGCTCGCTCTGCGGTTGCTGGTGCCCAGCTTTGGGGTGGCCAGCGTTGGACTGCCCAGCACCAGCACTGGCCGCGCCCACTGCCGCTGATGGACTTTGAGCCCCTTGCAAGCCACTCGCGCCCTTGACTTGCCCCGCGCCCGCCCACGTTTGGCCCAGCGGCGCGCCGTCGACCACCACCCGGCCGGTGGCATTGGCGTAGGCGTCCGGCTTGGGAAATGGATCGGCGTGCAGCGGTTGATGCAAGTGTTTGCCTTGCGCGCCGTGAAGCTCCAGCGAGTCGGCGCCGCCGCCCAAATCGACGCGTTGCCAAGCGCCGCGACCCGAAACCGCCGGAGCCCACACTTCGGCAAAGGCGTGGGCGTCGTTGCTGACAAAGTGCGCAGAAATCCCGAGTGATTGCACCATGATCACAAAACCGAGCGCGCGGTGACGGCACACGCCTTTTTTGGACAGCACCAAATCGCTCAGGGCAGCGCCAGTGGCCGGTGGCGGTTCGCCGGGCTCAAAGCTGCGAAACCACTCGACTAATCGACCAATAGCGGCGCCGCGCTCCAGTTGCGCATGGACCCCGAGAGTCGGCCACAACGCAGTAGCCATGGCGGCAACTTCGGGTGAAAGAACAGGATTTTCGGGATCGTCGCGGGCCGTGGCGACTCCGAGCGGCGCTGCAAAATAGTCCGTTGGACCGTCCATCAAGAAGCGCAGGTCGACTACGCCGGTATGGTCCGCCTGCACCGAAAAGTTTCCAGCACGGTCGCGCCATAGCTGCAACGCCACCGGCGGCTCCACCTGCCAGGACAAGACTTGCGAAGTCGGCGCCACGCTGGGCAGCACCACGGCCTGATTGGGCTGCAATTTGAGCTGGACATGGCCCCAAAACAGCTCATGGCCTGGGCGCGCTGGCTGACCTACCACTTGCTGCACATTGCCAGTACCGCTGGCACTCATGCGCAAATCGACGCCGACCCGATCAAGCGATGATTCGCGTTTAAATGGGGCAACTTCGGGATCGAACACCATCTGGTAGTGCAAGTCGAGGTCGCCGCCGGTGCGCCGATCCGGACCAGCAAACGCCGGTGGCCGGGCTTGGTACAGCGGGACAGCGCCGCCAGCAGGTTCGGCTTTGGGCCGGGCGATGCGGCCCAGCGCAGTTTCGATGGCTTCGGGCAGCGCCTCAGTGCCGCCAGTTTTGCTGGCAACGACGTGGTCGCTGCGGCCGACGCTGCCGGCGAGCGGCGGCAGGTATTCGTGCAAGATGGGCGCTGGGCGCTGGGCAGCGGCCCACGATGCCAGCACACCGAGGCTGGCCACGGCGACTGCGGCGACCACCGCGGCGACAAGGGCCTTGGATGCTGGGTGGGATGGTGCTGGCAAGGGTCCCCATGCGCCGTCCACGCGGTCGAGCGCAGGATAGCGGAATTGCCGTTGCAAGTGGTAGCTGGCACCAGATCTCAAGCGCTAGTTGGCAACCAGCTCGCTTGCGCCACCACCACAAAAGCTCGACTATCGACGGCCGCGGCGTTTACGCCGCCAGCGTGCCACCATGTCGCCCACCGCGTCTTTGCCCAACACTTGGCCCGTGCCCCACACTTGGTCCTTGCCCCAGCGCCTTGTTGCAGAAACCATTGGTACTGCGATGCTTTTGCTGGTTGTGGTCGGCTCCGGCATTTGGGCCCAGCGCTTGTGCGGCGGCAATGACGGCTTGGCACATTTGGCCAATTCACTAGCCACGGCCGCCGGTTTGGTCGTGCTGATTTGGACCTTTGCCGACGTTTCAGGGGCCCACTTCAATCCAGCAGTGACGGCCATGGCGGTCGCTCGCCGTGAGTTGTCGCCAGCCGTCGCCCTGCAGTATGCGATCGCCCAATTGGTCGGCGCAGCAGCCGGAGTGGCCCTGACCCACGCCATGTTTGAGCTGCCGCTGGTGACGATTTCAGCAATGGCACGCAGTGGTTGGGGTCGGGCGCTGGGCGAGGGCGTGGCCACTTTTGGCTTGCTGGTGACGATTGTAGGGGTCGGTCGGCGCCGAGCCGATTCGGTCGCAGTCGCCGTCGGCCTGTTCATCTTGGCGGGCTATTGGTGTACGTCTTCGATGTCGTTTGCCAATCCCGCGGTCACTCTGGCTCGTACGCTCACCGACAGCGCTGCAGGCATTCGCCCCGCCGACGTTCCGCTGTTTTTGCTCGGCCAAGGACTTGGAATGGCTGCGGCACTGCTGCTAGGGCGCTGGCTTTGGCCCGTTGCCGTCACTCGAGTCGATGACGCGGTTTGACGCATCGGATCTGGATAGCCACAATCGGTCCAATGATGCCCCGTTTGCCCCTGTCCATTGCTATGCTGCCTGTTTTCAGTGCGGCGCTCGCCGTTTTCACCACGGCGCCGCTGCTGGTGCCCACTCAAGCCCACGCCCAAATGGACCGCACTGAAGCGGCGTGGGCAGAATTAGTCTTCACGCGCACTGGTTTCGACGAGGCCTTGTTGCTCGCCCAAGAGTGGCATGTATTGCCACAAGTGCCGCCGCGGGCGTGGGCGCTGGCGGCTGCTGGTCTGTTCAAGACCCTCGATCCGCCTTTGGAGCTGCTGCCCAAGCGCTTTGTGCAGGCCGAACGGGCCCGCGCCGACGGTGCCGCCCTGTACAGCGGGGAGGTCGTCGAGCTGTCCGGTTGTGGCACGAGCCTGCAGGCCGAATTGTTTGCCCGCAACAAAGCCCCCGCCAGTGCTGGCAGCCCTGCCGAACTGCGGCAGATGCGGCTATTGCGCAAAGAAGCCTCGCTGCGCCTGCACGCGGCTTGGGTCACGGCCACTTTTGGTCAGGCCGGTTTTGAGTGCGCCGCGCAGGTGGCCACCGCCCTGCTGAACAAGCAACCGCTGCCGGACGATGCGTCGCCGCCGTTGCCGGACACTGCGACCCCGACCATGGCCGATCCGCGGGTCGCGCGCAGCAGTCGCATGTGGCGGGTGGCGACCAGCAACTTCTTGCATGGGTTGGACGCGCACGGCAGTTTGATGCCGACCGCGCTGTTTACCGCGTTGGAAAAAGAGTCTGCGCGCAGCGAAAACGTCGACGTCGGCATGACCTTGACCACAGAGGGCGCTGTCGTTCGCGTGACGCGAGTGGAGCGCAATAGTCCCGCAGCCCAGGCCGGCTTGCGCAAGGGCTGGATTATTGTGCGCATCGATGCCAAAGAACTGGCGGATCTCGACCCTAGGCAACTCAATGCCATGCTGGAAGGCAAAATCGGTAGTAAAGTTGTGGTACTTGCCCAAGCCAATGCCGCCAGCAAGCCCAAGAAACTGGTGCTCAAGCGCCGCGAACTGGTGCGCTCGACGGTGACCGGTTATGCGGCAGGCGAGGGGACCGGCGTAGGAGTGGTGCGCCTGAGCAGTTTTGCTTCAGGATCGGCCACCGGCGTGCGCGGATCCTTGGAAGACGTGCGCTTGGAAACGGGGGCGCTGCCCACGGCGCTGGTCTTGGATCTGCGCGGCAATGGCGGCGGTTGGGTCAAAGAGGGGATCGCGGTGGCCGACGTGTTCTTGGGCGACGGGGTGGTGGCGACTCAGCACAACCGACGGCCACCGCCCAAGGTGTTTTCGGCGACGACCGCCGCGACCGACATCAAGTTGCCGGTCGTGACGCTAGTCGATATCGAGTGTCGCTCGGCGTGTGAGATGGTCAGCTCCGCGTTGCAAGATCGCGATCGCACTGTCGTTCTAGGCCAACGTACCTACGGCAAAGGTTCGGTGCAGGCGGTGCTCGATGCGACAATGGGGGCGTGGTCGGTACTGCTGACAATCGCGACTTACCGCGGGCCGCGCGGCCGTTCGCTGCAAAGTTTGGGGGTGGAGCCGGATATCACGTTGCCGCTGCCTAGCGGGTGGGTGGTCGCGACCGCGCGCGAGGCCGATCTGGCCACCGCGCTGCAGGCCGACACCTCCATGGCGGCTCATTGCAGTGCCCTTGTCACTGCCAAAGTGCAGGCGTGTGTTGCCCAGTTTGCCGACGAAAAAGCCGATTGGCGGCTCAAGATGGCCAAAACCGATCCGTGGCTGCTGGCGGCGACCGATTGGGCGCGGTGCTTGGTGGCCCAGCACGAAGGAACTGTCCCACAATAAGTCATTGTGGGACTGGTTCCGTTTGCTTGCTTTGTTGTTCGCTAAGCTCGCGTCCTGAAAGGCCGACTCGCCGCTCCTGTGTTGCCCAGATCGACCGAGTTATTTCAGGGCAGTTCCTAACCCATTTTCGGCCCCGCTTTTATTCGGCGGGCGGAGGATCATGCCATCGTTTACTGCGCCGCAAGGCCACCAGATCACCTATGAATGTGCCGGCAGCGGCACCCCGGTCTTGCTGATCATGGGTTTTGCCACTCCGGCCTCGGCCTGGTCGCATCAACTCGAGGGCTTGCAACACCGACATCAAGTCATCGCCTTTGATAACCGTGGGGTCAGTGGTTCGGGATCGCCGGCCGGGCCGTGGCTGATGGCAGATTTCGCCGCCGATGCCCTCGCGTTGCTCGATCACTTGGGGCATGCTCGGGCCCACGTGGTCGGCCAGTCGATGGGTGGCATGATTGCCCAGCATGTGGCCCTGCAAGCGCCACAGCGCATCGCCAGCTTGGCCCTGCTAGCCACCCATGCCGGCGGCCCGAGTGCCCGCAATCCGCCGCTGAGGGCCCTGCCGTGGTTGCTGCTGCAAAGCGTGCCGCTGCGCAGGGCGCGTGTCGCGGCGATGGCGCGGTTGCTGTTTCCGGCAGCGGCGCGCGCCGGTGGCGCGATGGCCGATCTGGCCCAAGAACTGGACCGCGATTACGGCGGCGGCCAACCCAGTCAAACCATTTCCAAGACACTGCGGGCCATGCGCGGCCACGACACCGGTGCCCGGCTTGCGCAATTGAGCGTCCTGCCGGTGCTGGTGATGCGGCCTGATCTGGACATCCTGATCGAACCGTCCCATTCGGACCACTTGCATCAAGCGATCGCGGGTTCGAAGTTGGTTGGCTTTGCGGATGCTGGCCACGGCGCAATTCGCCAAAATGCCATAGCGATCAACACTATGCTGTTGGATTTTTTTGCAGAGGCGCAGGCACGGTCAGCGCAAGGTCCTGCGGGTTGATCACCAAGGCCAAGGCCTGGATCGACGCCGCTCCGCAATGGGATCGCCTTAGTTCACTAGCAAACAAGCATCGCCATACGAATAAAAGCGGTAGCCGTGGCCAATGGCGTGCTGGTAGGCCCGCAACACCCGTGCCCGACCCAAAAAGGCACTCACCAGCACCAACAGACTCGACTGCGGCAGGTGAAAATTGGTGACCATGCCTTGGATGACCCTAAACCGGTGCCCCGGCAAGATGGTCAAATCGGCACTGCCAAAGCCCGCGGCGATGGGCTCAAGCCCGGCCACTGCCGCCGCGTGTTCCACAGTTCGGGTGGTCGTGGTGCCGACTGCCACAATGGGCTGACCGTCGCGGCGGGCCTTAGCCAGTCGTTGCGCTGTAGACGCCGAAACTTCGTAGCGCTCGCCGGCCACGCGGTGATCCTGCAACTGGGCCGCGCGCACCGGCAGGAACGTCCCCGGGCCGACATGCAGCGTCACCGCGACACATTCGATGTGCATTTCAGAAAGTTTTTCAAGCAGTTGTGCAGAAAAATGCAAGCCGGCGGTTGGGGCCGCCACCGCACCAGCGTGCTCTGCCCAGGTGCATTGGTAGCGCGGTCGGTCAATCAGCGGCTGATCCACACCCGCTCGAATATACGGCGGCAACGGCACATGGCCCACGCGATCGAGCAGACCGGCTAGGCACGCCGCCCCGCTCAAATCGACTAGCGCGCGGCCACCGCCCGTCACCGCTCGCACCGTCGCTGCGCAGTTGTCGCCCAGATCGAGCGTTTGGCCCACTCGCAACGGTTTGGACGCCTTGTACAGGACGGCTTGGCCACTGAGCGCGTCGCCGGCGCGGCCAAACGGGCTTTCGAGCAGCAATTGCACCCGACCGCCGCTCGCTTTGATGCCCTGCAAGCGCGCCGCTACCACCTTGGTGTCGTTGACGACCAGCAGCGGCGGTTGGCCATAGTTTTCCAGCAGCAGTTCAGGCAACTGCCACATAGTCGCATCGGCCACTCGGTCGTGGCGGTCAGCGACCAGTAGGCGCGCAGCGTGGCGCGGTTCGACCGCAAACTGGGCAATGTGCGTTGTCGGTAGGTCAAAGGCGTAGGCGGCCAGCTCAAAGTCGACCAGATCGAGCGGTGCCGCTGTTGGTGGTGGGGTCGTTGTCATTGTTCGCCTTTGGGTTCAAGGCGTTGTAGCCAACCTGCACCATAGCGACGGCCGTCGCACAACTGCCAGTGGGCGTCGTACAGACTTGCAGGCAGGGGCTTGCGACTTTCAACAAACAAATCACCGTCTTGGGTGATCAGATGACCGGCAGCCAGCGCTTGCAGCACCTCAGCATACACCGGTGATTCCCACGGCGGGTCCAACCACACGTACTCAAAGCGCTGCTGAGTCGCGACCAGTCGCGCCAACTCGAGCAAGACCTCAGCCTGACAAATGCGCAAGCGCGGCCCCAGACGACTGCGTTCAGCGTTGGCCCGCATACAGGCCACTGCGGCCGCATCGTTGTCGATCGCCACCGCCGCCGTGCACCCGCGCGACAAGAACTCCAGCGCCACCGCGCCACTGCCGGCGCACAGGTCCAAAACCCGGCCGCCGGCAAAAAAGCCACCGAGTTGACTCATGGCGGCGCCGCGGACCCCGTCGGTAGTCGGTCGCGTATGTAGACCTGCGGGCGTCTCGAGGCGGCAGCGTTTGGCAGTTCCGGCGATAATGCGCATGGTTGGCAGGCTCTTGCAGGCGCGGTCCGCTTGGCCTAGGAGCCTGTCGGAAATCAATCGATTGTGAAATGTCTATCAGGTTATACACAATGAATCTATTGCGAACCGACAGGCTCCTAGCCCGTCAACTATTCTCAACTGTCCGAGAACTGCCCGGAGAACTGGCCCAATCAAATTCGTTCAGTTTCGGACAGTTGCCGCCGTCTAGCCAGACGGCGTTAGGAGCGAGTCGGAATACTCCGACAGGCTCCTAGTCGCCCGCCGCGGTAAAAGTGTGCCACCACGGTGGCGTTTGTGCCATGCTCGCCGCGGCTACCTCAGCGCGGTTTG
>SHZD01000026.1 GCA_009692465.1 Myxococcales bacterium | reverse complement strand
ATGCCGAGGACATCGCCGCTTTCGCGAAGCACAACATCCTATGGCTGCGGACATTTTTGACGTTGAAGCACGGCGTGCCGTCGCATGACACGATTTTGAACATCACGGCTCTGGTTGATCCGATCGCCGTTGAGGAAACGGTGCGCGCTTGGATGGCTGCTTTGTGCGAGCCTGGGGCGCTGACCACGGACGGTGGGCACGTGGCGTTCGACGGCCAAACTTTGCGCGGCAGTGCGAATCGGCGGTTGCGGTTAAGCGGCGTGCACATGGTGTCGGCGTTTTTGACGGGCGAAGGTGTGACGCTGGGGTCGCTGCGTGTGGATGAGAAAACCAACGAAATCACGGCAATTCCTGACCTCATCCGGTCGTTGAATCTGCGTGGTGCGACAGTTACCATCGATGCAATGGGCTGTCAGCCCGAAATTGCCAAGGTCATACGCGCGGCCGAAGCGGATTACCTGCTGCAAGTGAAGGAAAATCAAGAATTGTTGCTGAATAACTTAAAGGCGACAGCGGCGGAATTTGCAAGGCAGGCTCTGATGTTACAACTGCGTGAACTTACACATCAAGCCACCCTGGCCGTCCGCGCGGATCCGGCAATTGAGGTGGCCGACGCCGATGCGTTTGTCACCCACCTGCGCCGGTTGCGGCAACAGCTTGCCCGCCAGCGCGGGCCTTGGGCCCATTGGCACACACTGCTCGACAGCGCGGTGCGCACCGACGCCAGTGAGTTCTTGGACGATCCGACCTTCCCCGATCGACGCAAAGTCTTTTTGATTCAATACTTGCACTACTTCAACCTGGTCGCCGGGGTCTACCGGGCGTTGGCGAAGACGCTGCAGCCCGAGGTGGAGCGCCTGCACCAACTGCTCGGACGGCGGGTGCGTATTTTGGAGCTGGCCTGCGGTTCTGGGCAGTGCACGCTGCGCTTGGGCCGCCTGCAGGTGGCCCACAATTGGCCGATCGAGGTGATCGGCTCCGATATTGTCCCCACCTATGTGACCCAAGCGCAGGCAGCTGCCCGAGCGGCGGGGTTGCCGGTGCAGTTTGAGGTCGTCGACGCTCTGCAGCTGCCGCCGCGCGAGCCGCCGTGGGACATCTTGGTGTGCGCCGGCAGCTTGCACCACTTTTCGGCCAACCAGTTGGCGGCAATTGTGCAATCAGCGCACCGACATGGCGCGCAATTGGTGCTAGGGATCGATGGTCGCCGCAGTGCGCGCATGCTGGCCATGCTCGCGGTCGGCGGGGCGGTGGTGCTGCGGCCATGGGTGCTGCACGATGCGGTGACCAGCGCGCGCAAGTTCTACAGCGAAGCGGAGTTAGAGGAGATCGCCCGTTTTGCGCTGCCGACGGCGCAGGTGCGGGCGTGGCCGGCGGCGCCGTGCTGGAGCTTGTGGCGAGTGCAGCTGCGCTGAATGACGCTGGCGGTGGCAGCCGATGCGCTACAGACCCGACCAATTCACGCCGAACCTCAAAGAATTGCCAAACAAAACGGAGCGGCCTGACGCCAACCCGCAGGCCACTGAATAAGTGCCGCAGGCTCGCGACCCCCAAAGCAAGCACTGAGACGCCGAGCAAATCTTATTTGATCGGCTCTCTAGGTGGCGGCCTAATGCTGGGTTTGTTTGAGCAACTTGGCCACCAGCGCCGTCCAGCCGGTCTGATGCATAGCGCCCAGACCAGCTCCCGTATCTCCATGAAAATACTCGTGAAAAAACACAAGATCCTTGAAGTGGGGGTCAAAATCGAAGCGATCGTCGCCGCCATTGCAGGCTCGGCGACCGGTGTCGTCGCGGACAAACAGCAGCTCCAAACGCCGACCCAATTCGGCTGCGGCTTGGCCCAGTGTCACCATGTGCCCTGAACCGGTGGGCATTTCGACCTGAATCCGCTCGCCGTAAAAGTAGTCAAACCGCTGCAACGCCTCAATCACCAAGAAATTAACCGGAAACCACACCGGCCCTCGCCAATTGCTATTGCCGCCAAACATGCCGGTCGACGACTCGGCCGGATCGTAGCGCACCTCGTGGCGCGAGCCGTCCAGAACTAGCGAATACGGCTGGTCCAAATGCGCCCGCGACAAGCTGCGCACCCCGTACGGCGACAAAAACTCGGTCTCGTCGAGCATGACTTGGACAATGCGCCGCAAGCGCGGCTCGTCGAGCACGCTGAGCAGGCGCCGACCCTGCGGCGACACTTGGGCGATCTGGGTCACCGTCTCGTGCAAATCGGGGCGATTCTCCAAAAACCACTGCAAACGGGTGCGAAACCGCGGCAGCTTGGCCAGCACCTCTTCGCTAATGGTCTCGACCGCAAACAGCGGAATCAGGCCGACCATCGAGCGCACCCGCATCGGCATTTTCTGATGGCCGGGCAGGGTCAGCACGTCGTAAAAAAAGCCGTCGGCGGGATCCCACAGGTGGGTCGTGTGCATCGCATTGGCGATATACATGAAGTGTTCAAAGAACTTACTGGCGACGTCCTCGTAGTTTTGGTTGTTGCTGGCCAACTCCATGGCAATCGCCAACAAATTGAGCGAATACATGGCCATCCACGAGGTGGCGTCACTTTGCTCAATCTTGCCGCCGTTGGGCAGCGGCGCCGAGCGGTCGAACACGCCGATATTGTCCAGACCCAAGAACCCGCCCTCAAAAACGTTGTTGCCCTCGGTGTCCTTGCGGTTGACCCACCAAGTAAAGTTGATCAGCAACTTGTGAAAAATCTTCTCTAAAAAGTTCAGATCGCCCTTGCCGGTGGCGCGCTGGTCGATCTTGTAGACCCGCCACGCCGCCCACGCGTGGACCGGCGGATTGACGTCGCCAAAATTCCACTCGTAGGCGGGGATTTGGCCATTGGGGTGCATGTACCATTCGCGCAACAGCAGCCGCAGTTGACGCTTGGCATAATCGGGGTCGATCAGCGCAAACGCCACGCAATGAAAGGCCGAATCCCACGCCGCGTACCACGGATACTCCCACTTGTCGGGCATGGTCAGCACGTCGTCGTGGTGCAGATGCTGCCAATGCGCGTTGCGGCCTAAAAGACGGGCGGCAGGCGGCTTGGGCTGGGCCGGATCGCCCTCAAACCAGCGCCGCAAGTCAAAGCCATAGTATTGCTTGGTAAACAGCAAGCCCGCCAGCGCTTGACGGTAGACCCGCGTTTCGTCTGGGGTCATGGCCGGTGAACCGACGGCCGCGTAAAACGCCTCCAAGTCGAGCAGGCGCTCGGCATACACCGCCTCAAAATCAGCAAATGGCGCGCTGCTGGCCTTGTTGGTCAAGCGCAGGCGCACGACGGCCGTTTCGCCTGCTGCCAAGGTCAATGTGTGCCACGACGCCGCTTTGGTGCCGGTAACGGCCTGAGCGGCCCCAGCGTCGCCGGCGATCACCGCGTCGGCAAAAGCATCTTTGTAGTGCCCGCGCGGGGTCCTTTGCGGCCACCAGCCCAGCCGCTCGCCGTTGGATTCGTTTTCGGTCACCAGCCATTGGCCGTGGTTTTGGGCGTAATAGAAGCGCTCGCCCAAGCTTTGGTGGCGCAGATGCAGGGCGCCATGGTCTGGCCCGCCCGCCGCACGCTCGATGCTCGGCTTGGGGGCGTCGTGGTCCCACGACCACGTATTGCGAAACCACACGGTCGGCAACAGGTGCAGCGTTTGGGCGCTCGGCGAGCGATTGGTCACCGTGACGCGCAGCAACACGTCGTCGACATCGGCCTTGGCGTGCTCGATCACCGTATCAAAATAGCCGTGCTCCAACACGCCGGTGTCTTGCAGTTCGTACTCTGGCTCAGCTTTGCTGCGGCGGCGGTTTTTGTGGCGCAAGTCTTCATATGGATAGCGGGCCACCGGGTATTTGTAGACCATTTTGCCGTAGCTGTGGCTGGGCAGAGCGTCGGTGTACCAATACAGTTCTTTGGGATCCTCGCCGTGATTGCCCTCGGGGCCGGCCAGCCCGAACATGCGCTCTTTGAGAATCGGGTCTTTGCCATTCCATAACGCCAGCGCCCAGCACAGCCGTTGGCGGTTGTCGCAGATGCCGCCGATGCCGTCCTCGCCCCAGCGGTAGGTGCGCAAGTGCGAGTGGTCAAACGGAAAATAGTTCCAGGCGTCGCCAGTCGCCGAATAGTCCTCGCGCACGGTGCCCCACTGCCGCTCCGACACATACGGCCCCCAACGCCGCCAGTGCAGTTTGCGCTTGGCGGCCAGGTCCAGCCGGTCGAGTTCGCGAGCTACCCGGGCGGCGGCGTCGTGTTCAGCGGTCGGCAGCGGCACTCCCGGCTTGGGCGGCTGCAATCGGGCTTGCATCTCGGGCGGCAAGTCCAAGGTGCCGGGGGTCAGGTGCAACGTCGACGAAAATTTGTCGCGGCGGCGGATCCCCGCCGGGGTCGGCGCTGAGGCAGCAGGGGCTGGTGGTTTTTTGTCGTCTGAATTGGCCATGTTCTGCCCCTGTGCCCCAAAGTCGCGGCAAGCGTAGGTCATGTGGCGGTGCGGCAAAAGTGCGTGGCACAACTCGCTGAAAGTGTGTGCGTTATTTCGGCTGAGCCGGACTTGGATCCCAGTGTAGCCACAGCTACCAAATCGTGGCGCAGGCCCAGCTACCAAACCGCGGTGCGCCCGCCATCCACGTGCAGCGTTTGGCCGGTGATATACGGCGGGCAAGCCAAGAAAAACTCCACGGCCGCCGCCACCGCCGCAATGGGCAACTGCTCATCGCGCAACGCCAATGCTCCCAACGGGTTGCGGGCCACCAGCTTGCGCCATTGCTCCTCGCTATGCTCGACTGGCCGCAGCACCGCGCCCGGAGCGACGCAATTGACCACAATCGAGGGCGCCAGTTCGGCGGCCAAGCCCATCACCGCGTTGTGCAGCGCCGCCTTGGCCATCGAATGACCCAGATATCCGCGCAACGGCCGGGTGCCCGCCATGTCGCCCACCAGCACCAAGCGCCCGTCGCCGCAGCGAGTCAACTGCGTGCTGGCAGCGAGGGCCAACTGGAGCGGCCCAGTGGCATTGGCGGCCATAATCATCGGCAACTGCGCAAGACTAGTAGCGTCCACACCTGTCGGCACAAAGCTGGCGGCGCTGGCGACCACCCCGTCCAGCCGCCCTAAAAAGGCCACCGCGTTGGCGACCAGCGCCTCGATCTGCGCGCTAGCGGTCAGGTCGCAGGCAAAAGCGCTGGCCCGCACCCCAGTTTGGTGCAAAAGCGCAAGAGTTTCCTGCGCTTGATCGGGATCGCGGCGCCAACTGATGACAATGTCTGCGCCGTGGCGAGCCAGATGCAACGCGATGGCGCGCCCGAGGCGCTTGTGGCCGCCTGTGACCAGAACCGATTTACCGGCGAGCGAGTTCACAGTAGACCTCAAGAGGCGAAAATTCCGGCGGCTTTTTGGCAGTTGCCCCAGATTTATCCATGTATTTTAGGATGTTGAACAATGGGTACCTCCTTACTTTCGGCGCTACTTTCCGGCGTCGGCGCTGGCACTCAAAAACTGCACGATCTCGCGATTGAAGCGGCGCGGCTCCTCCTCCATCGGACAATGACCTGAACAATCAAACACTTCCAACCGAGCCTGACACAGCCCGCGCACCGTTCGTTCCACCGTTGCTCGCGGCACAATGCCATCACTTTGGCCCCAGCACACCAGCGTCGGATGGGCAATATCCCCCAGTCGCGCCTCCAAGGCGGCCAAATCCCGACCAAAATGCCCGGCCACCTGCAGGGCCGCGTACTTGGCGCCAGCCGCGTCCATCGGTGCAAAAAAGGACTGCACGAACTGCTGATCGACGGTCACCCCGGCATAGGCGAGGTGGCGCAAACCCAAGCCGAGCAGCGGCTTGATCCCCGGCAGATGCAACAACGGCTCCCACGCCGCGGTCTGAATGGCCAAAAGCGCATTAAGAACACCAAGATCACTGCCAGCTGGATTCACCAACACCAGCCGGTCGAAACGCTGGGGTTGCAGCAGCGCCAGCTGCAGTGCCAGAGATCCGCCCAAGGAATTGCCGACCACATGGGCAGAGGCGATGCCCAACAGGTCGCACAACTGCACGATGCGCTCGGCTTGGGCTACCAGCCGGTACGACGTCGCGCGCGGCTTGCAGCTCCAGCCAAAACCGGGCAAGCAAATGGCATGCACGGCGAAGTGTTCGGCCAATGCTTCGACGTTGAAGCGCCACGCCCAGCTGGCCTGAACAAAACCATGCAAAAGCAGGAGATGTCCGCGCGCCGCCTGCTCTTGGCCGAGCGAAACAACATGCAGGCGCCCGAGCGCGGGCAGCTCGTGAAAGCGCCCCTGTGGATGCCACGACTGGGATAAGTCCACTTAGATTCTACGGAAAAGCGTCTGGGGCGCTGTTCTTGTTCAGATCGGGGACCACAAAATCGAAGGACGCTTCGAAATCGACCCACTTGTCGGTGGCTTTGCAGGTGAGCGCGGTATCGGCGGCTTTGCAGTCGTCGTTGTGCAGGGAGTCGAAAAAATACATCGGCGCCCTGCCCTTGGTGGTGCCGCTGAATTTTCCGCCGGGCGACGCCGACCATTGGTCGATTTCAAAGGAACCGGTGGCGCTGGGGCAGGTGCTGCGGTAGCTCCATGTGTCAAAATTAACTTGAACCATTGGGGACTTGCAGCTAATTGGAAAGCTGCCGGTTTTGCCGGTGTGGACAGGGAAGCCGACAGCCTCGATCAAGATGCCAAAGCGCAGCTGAAAATCGAGCGGCACCAGCGTCGGCTTGCCAGTTTTGGAGGTGGCGGGCAGCGACATGTGATCCTGCATGGCAAATGCCACCGCCGGCGGCGTCAGGTGGGTGTTGCCGTAGATGAGCACGCTGTCGATTTGGGTCAGGTCGCGTTCCCACTCGTGGACAAACCCGTTCCACGGCCCGCCGTGAAAGCTGAGCTTGGCGGCGTAGTACTGGACGCGCGCACTGGTGTCAGCGCTAGTCTCGACCGCAGTCGCATCGACCTGTTTGACTTGTGCCGTATCGGTCGCTGCCGGTGTGGCTGGCGGCGGCGTGGCGCAAGCGGCCAAAATGAAAACGAAGACTGCACTGCAGCCCGCAGGCAGCCGAGGGGCCAAGATCGGGGAAAATCGAAACCAGAACATGCTATTGTCTCCCAATTCAGTCGGCATATCTTGGGCGCCGCCGATCGACGCACAGTTGCAATGCGTCCGCGCAACCGCGACACTACACGATTCGGCGACGCGCGGCATCTGTGGCTCGGCAGCTACTGGTTGTCACCGCGCAGGCACTTTGGGTCTGCCGGCAGTGAGTGGTGGTCCTAGGCAGGCGACAGCCGCAACAAGGCGATATTCATGCATAACAGTAGCATTTTTAGCCGGTTTCGACTGGTCGTGACGGTCGCCGCAACACTGCTAGGAGCGGTCACTTCCTGCGGCGAAGTTACAGTCGCCAACGTCGACGCCAGCTTCAGTGGCGGAGCGGGCGGCACCGACACCGGCTCCGGCGGCAGCGAAACCACCGCCAATGCCGACACCACCAGTGGCGGCAACAAGGCGCCAACGGTCAAAATCAACAGCCCGGCGGCCAATGCGGTGTTCAGCCCGGGCCAGGCCATCCATTTCGTGGCCACAATTTTTGACGACAACGATTCGCCCGATCTGCTCAAAGTGCAATGGAGAACCGACAAGGGCAATGTGATTCACGCGGGCAAAGTCGACGCCTCAGGGTTGTCTGAGTTTGACAGCACCAATTTGCCCGGCGGTGCGCAGACCATTATCTGTGAAGTCACGGATACTAAAGGAGAGATTGGCAAGGCGCAGCTGAGTTTGCTCATCAACTCGCCGCCGGGCGCCCCGGCCATCGAGATCTTGCCGGCCACCCCGACCACCACCGACGACCTGACGGTCAGCATCGTGACCCCGGCTTCGGACCCCGACCGCACCGCCAAAGACTTGACCTACACCTACGCTTGGTCCAAAAACGGCACGCTGACCGCTGAAAACGGCAAAACCATCGCCAACGGCCTGACCGCCAAGGGCGACAGCTGGAAGGTCAGCGTCAAGGCCAACGACCCCAAGATCGCCGGACCCGAAGTGACCGCCACGGTCAAGATTGGCAACGCGGCTCCAATGGCCCCGGCGCTGGCCATTTCGCCTACTGCTGTGGATTTGTTGAGTGATGTCTCGTGCACCACCGTGCAAGCGGCCGTCGATGCCGACGGCGACAAGCTGAGCTATACGTGGTCCTGGACAGTCGGCGACTACAGCACCCCAAGCGCCTTAGAGCAAACGGTCAGCGTCAAGGACTTGCTGTCAGGACCCAAACAGGCGGTCAAGGCCGGCGACTTGCTCAAGTGTGCGGTGACTGTGTCGGATGGCGAAGCGGAAGCCACCGCCAAGGTCGAGAGCCCGCAAGTCAGCATCGCCAGTTTCGACATCTGCGGCAGCCCGTTCAACCCGTGCGACGACGCCGCCAAGTGCGAAAACACCACCAGCTTGAACCCCATCTGCACCTGCCCGAAAGGCTATTTTGGCGACGGCAAAGTGTGTTTCGACACCGACGAGTGCTTGGCTGGCGGCAAATGCAGCGCCGATTCACTGTGCACCAATTCGCCGGGCGGCTACGCCTGCAAATGCAAGCCGGGGTTCTTGGGCGACGGCGCGGTGTGCACCGATGTCGACGAGTGCAAAGCCACCAGCGGCAACGGCTGCGACTTATCCAGCGAATGCAGCAACACCGCCGGCGCCTACGTCTGCGCCTGCAAGGCCGGTTACGGCAAAATCGACAGTGTGGCGGGCACCCTCAAGTGCGGCAAGGCCCTGTGCCCCGACGCGCTGGCCACCTGCAAAGCCGACACCGATTGCGATTTCGTGTTGGGCTGTCTGGGCACCTGCAGCGACAAAGCCTGTTGGAACAGCTGCACCAAGCAAAAGGCCAGCACCACCTTCAATAACTTTGCCGCGTGCATGGGCTCGAGCGGCTGCGGCGAAACCTTTGGCTTTGGCTGCAGCGACTTTGACGAGTGCGGCGCCGGGACCGCGGGCTGCGATTTGGCGGCCGCGTGCAGCAACACGGTGGGCGGAGTCAGCTGCACCTGCAAGAAAGGCTACGAGGGCGACGGCAAGACCTGCGGCGATGTCAACGAGTGCGCCACCGACAACGGCGGCTGTTCGCCCACTGCCGACTGCCAGAACTTTGAGGGCGGCCGCTTTTGCATCTGCAAGCCCGGCTACACCGGCAGCGGCGAAACTTGCAGCGATTTGGACGAGTGTTCCAGCACCACGCTCAACAAATGTGATGCCGAGGCTGTGTGCACCAACAAGCCCGGCGGTTTCAACTGCGCCTGCAAAGCTGGGTTTGTCGGTGACGGCAAAAACTGCGCTGACATCGATGAATGTGCCACCGCGGCACTCAAGTGCCACTCGCAGGGCTCGTGCCTCAACAGCCAAGGCAGCGCCAAATGCGAATGCAAGCCGGGCTACAGTGGCGATGGCAAAGTCGCTTGCAACGACGTGGACCAGTGCGCCACCGGGGCGCTCAAGTGCGGCAACGGCGCGGTGTGCATCAATCAGCCTGGCCCCGACATTTGCAAGTGCGACAGCGGCAAGGGTTTTGTCACCGGCGATCCCTATCAGGCCTGTTACAAGAGCACCGATCCGTGCGTGACCAACAACGGCGGCTGCGCCAAGGACGCACTGTGCACGGTGGCGTTCGGCGCAGCGGTGTGCAAGTGCAAGTCTGGTTTTAACGGTGACGGCAAAGTCTGCACCGACCTCAACGAGTGCACCAACGGCAGCGCTGGCTGCTCGATCTTTGCGACCTGCGCCAATGCGCCGGGATCCTTTGCCTGTAGCTGCAAAACGGGCTTCGCCGGCGACGGCAAGGCCTGCACCGATATCAACGAGTGCGCGGCCAACAACGGCGGCTGCTCGCCCTACGCCGCTTGCACCAACAGTGCCGGCGCTTTTAGCTGCAAGTGCAACGCTGGCTACACCGGCGACGGCAAGACCTGCGCCGACATCAACGAATGCACCGCCGGCAATGGCGGTTGCGCCGTCGACGCCGTGTGCACCAACGCCGCCGGCGGGGTGACGTGTGCCTGCATGACCGGCTTTAGCGGCGACGGCAAGACCTGCATCGACATCAATGAGTGCTCGTCGTCCACCACCTGCAGCGTCAACGCCACCTGCGCCAACAGCCCCGGCAGCCACAAATGCACCTGCAAGCCCGGCTACAGCGGTGATGGCAAGACCTGTGCCGACGTCGACGAGTGTGCGACCGCCAACGGCGGCTGTGTCGACAATGCCCTGTGCACCAACGCAGTGGGCAGCTTTACCTGCACGTGCAAGAGCGGGTTCAAGGGCGATCCCAAGGTCAAATGCGAAGATATCGACGAGTGCCCGGTCGCCCAATGGGGCTGGGACTTCGCCAAGGACGGCTTTGCCGGCTGGAACTTGTCGCCACCATCGGTGGCAGGCAGTACCGTCGGCTGGAAAAACCTCGGCGGAGTGCTGTACTACGGCAACGCCACCGGCACCAGTTTTGATACGCCCAATGCCGCCAACAAGGGCACTGCCACCGGCCCGACCCTGACTTTTGGCGCGGCACCTGCCCACCGTCTGGTGTTTGACCTCAACTTGCAGACCGAGGGCGGCACCCAGTACGACCGCCTGAGCGTAGTGCTGCTTATTGGCACCACGCCGGTCGCAGTGTGGGATAAAGCCAAGTTTAACAATCAGATGGGGGTCACGCAGACCATTGGGGTGCCGCTAGTGGGCTACGCTGGCAAGACCGCGCAAATCCAGTTTAACTTTGACACCTATGATCTCGGCGGCAACGCGCTGCCGGGGGTCAAGATCTTCAATGTCAAAGTGATTCCGCATACCGGCGTGTGCGATGTCGCCGCGGCGTGCACCAACTCGGTGGGCGCTTACACCTGCAAGTGCGATGCCGGCCTGATTGGCGATGGTAAAAAGTGTGGCGCGCCCGGTTCAAGCGCAGAATTCGCGGTCGCTTCGTGTATCGCCCTGCAACAGGCGAGCCCCAATGCGCAACCTGGGTTGTACTGGGTCAAAGCGGCGGGCGCTACCCAAGCGACGCAAGCCTATTGCGAATATGGCTGGACGCGGTTGTCGCTCGACACCTTCGACAGCGCCAACGCGACTGGCAAATGGACGCCGGCCCAAGTGACGGCCTGCGGTAGCATGGGGTCGATTTTAGGTGGCTACGGGATTACCGGAGTCGGCGCGGCATTTACCTTGCAGCTGAGCGACTTGCCTGCACACAGCGCGCTGCGCATTAGCGGTGGCTATTTCGCCATCGATTCGTGGGAAGGCGAAGCCGGCATCATCAAGCTCGACGACAAGATCATCTGGCAGCAACCCTATAAATTTACAGCGATTTTACAGCTAGGACCGCCATCAACTTGCGGCCAGGCCAGCTACGCCGATCCAGTGTTTGGGTTTAGTGTCGTCGGCGGGCACTCTGTGCCGACAGCCAAGTTTGTGATCACCTCGACGCTGGATCAAGGGGCCACCGACGAAGCGTTTGGGGCGGATAATTTGGCGATTTGGTATCAGTAAGCGCGGTTGCGCTGGCGCCATCTACCAGGTAAATCCGCTGGCAACGCCCAGCCAAATCGGCGCCGACTCGTTCTGCCCCGGACCAGCGCCCAAGATCGGCGTCCACGCCACTTTCCACATCATCCCCGCGCGCGACGGTTGGTAGCGCCAGCCCAAGGTGGCCGTTTGCGCCACATTCCAGCCTTGCAACGGCAGATTCCAAATCCACAATTGGCCAATTCCCATCTCGAGCTTGTTGTGGCCGCGCCCCAAGAAATAGCCGACCATGATCGGCGCCAACAACGGACAGGCCACCGTCTTGTCGGGCACGCAAAACGCCCCAAAGCGGGCAAAAATCTTGCCGTCGATGATTTTTTCGTAGTTGAGCGTCGCCAGCAGCCCATTGCCAAACAGTTCGCCGTACACGGCGTTGCTGGGCGCCTCTTCTTCGTACGGGTCATCGGCGCGGCGCTGGGCAATCGATGAACTGCAGGCCTGTGCAACCAGCAAGGCGGTCAAGGCGGCCAAGGCGGCCGGCAAACGGCGCAGCGAACCTATGCGGCGCGCCCAGTTCCAGCCAGCAGCGCGGCCCATCTAGCGCTTGACTCGTGCCAAATCACGCTTAGTTTCGCGGTCCTTGATGGCATCGCGCTTGTCGTGTTCCTTTCTGCCGACCCCTACCGCAATCTCAGCCTTGACCCGACTGCCGGACCAGTACACTTTCGCCAGCACGGCGGTGGTACCCTTGGAGCGCAGATCGTGGGCCAATTGTTCGATTTCTTTGGCGTGCAACAGCAGCCGTCGCGGCCGACCGGCTTGGTGATTAAACTGATGGGCCCACGCATACTCGCGAATAGTCAAGCCAAACAGAAAGGCCTGTTCGTCGATGACGCGGACATGGGCGCCTTGCAGCAAGCAGTGGCCGCCGCGCAGGCTCTTGACCTCGGTACCCACCAACGACAGGCCGGCTTCCAAGGTGTACTCCACATCCAAATTGAAAAACGCCTTGCGATTGGTAGCGATCGGCCGAACTGCGCCCTTGGCAGTTGCGCCTTTGGCGGTGGCAGCCTTGGTCGGCACGGATGTGGCCGGTGGGTAAACCGGTTTGGCATTCATGATTTGGCTTGGGCTAACGCGCTGCAGTGTGGCGGGCGCGGCGCATTGTAGCGGATAGTTAGGGGTCCAGCACAATTGAGCCGACTATTCTGGTACCGAATGCAGCGGCGAAACGCCCTCGGCGATCGCTCGCGACCCACGAAACAAGCAAGGAAACACCAAGCAAATTCGATTTGATCGGCTCTCCAGCGCTAGTGACACGCCGCCAGGTCGGCGCCAGCCAGCGCCAGCTCGGCGCACAACTGCTGACCCTGCTGCCAACCGGCGGCATCATCAGTGCGCAAGTGCTGCAAAACTTGCTCAAAACTAGCCTGATGCACCTGTACCGCCCGCAGCACGGCGGCCCGGTCCTGCAGCAACCACGGCGCCAACACTTGACGCAACGGTGATTCACGGGCGATCAGCAAGTCATCCAGACGGCCGACAGCGGGCAACTCCAGCGTGAGCAGCGGCGGTTGAGCGGCGGCCAGCAAGTTGAGCGCCAAGTGACGCAGCGCTGCAAGAGGCGTCGTGCAAGCGATGCGCACTAGCTCGGCCGCGGCGCGCATGTGACCGCTGGCCCGCAGCGCCCACAGAGCAGCGGCGGCGCGCGGCAACTCCTGCATGTCGGCGCCAATCTGGGCCACTTCAATGGCGATGGTGCGTTGTAACTCAGTTTTATCGCTTGATAATTCTAGGCGACCCGCCATGGCGCCCATCGCCAGCAACGCCGGCACCACCATCTCTTTGGTGGCACCGCGATACCAGCGCAGCAGGGCATCGGCCAGAACGGCCGAACCGTGAATCCCCGTGATCAGCACTTCCAGCGAGTGGTCGCCACGGGTGTGTGTGCGGTCCAGTACTTGATCCAAACCGGGTACGGTGGGCAAGTGGGCCCACGCCAAAGCCTGCGCCGTGCGCACGTTTTCGTCGCCATCGATGCCCTCCAGCATCAAATCGCGCAAGATGTCAGCGGCCGCCACCGAACCGACCGCGCCGAGCACCAAAGCCACGTCGCGCCGAATCGACGGATTGGCACTTTGACCCAACTGGCGGGCCAAGGCGGGCGGAGGCAGCCGTTTAGCGGCGGCCATGTGCCTCAAGGCTCGAATTTGTTGCGCCAAATCGTTGCTGCCCAGCGCGTCGCCCAGCGGCCCGGCCGTAGGCGCCTGATGGTCTGCGGTCGCGTCTTGCACGGCCTGAGCGCGCAGCCACATGTCGTAGGCCGCCGAACGCAACCGCGCCACCGCATCACGCCGGGCGTGCTGGGGAGTGATGGCGTCCAACCAGCGCACCAACTCCGCCGACCGGCCGCGCACCAACGCCACTGTCACCAGCCGTTGGCCGGCGGCTTCCAACTCGTCGGGATCGGTCGTGCCCTGCACCACTTCGCGCAGAGCGGCGTCCTCCAGCGCCGGTTGGCCCAATTGCCGATACAGCGCCGCCAGCTTGGCGGTGGCCCGATGGTCGCCGCGCACCGTCGCCGCCCGCTTGTACAGTTCAGCGGCGCCGGGCAGGTCACCGTAGCGCAAATGCAGGTCACCCAGCCGCAACAGCACCGTAGTCGTCAAGGTGTCCGCCCGGCCAACGATCGCCTTTTCCACGCTAGTGGCCAGCTCGCGGCGTCCGCGCGCCAGAGCCTGATCGAGCAACTGTTGCAGCAGCGGTTCGGCGGCGTCGGCGTCTAGGCGCTGCAACGCCACTGCGACCGCCACCGCCAATTCGTTGTGCTCGCGGTTGAGGTAGCCGGTCGCCGCGGCGGCCAGTAACTCGGTATCTGCCGGCCATTGACTCAAGAATCGCTGCACCAAACTGAGCCACAGCGCCTGATCGACGGCCAAATCGCCATCGTCATGACTGGCCAAATCGAGGTACAGTAGCGCCTGCCACAACTGGGTGGCGGCCTCTTCTAGTTGCCGTTGCAGCGCGGACCTGTGAATGCTGAGCGAGTGATCGCGGCGCAACAAAGCGGCATAGGCTTGCCGTCCATCGGCGGCGCGGCGGCGGTCACTCACAGCTGGGGCAGCCGGCAGCTTGCACAGTTGCAGCCAAAACTGCAGCGCCTCGCGCTGGTTGCCCTCCAGCTCGGCTAGTTGAGCTTGCAAGCGCACCACTTTGGGGTCGGCGCCCAGCGCTTGCACCAGTTTGGCGACGACCAGCTGCGCCGGTTTGGCCATGCGGTGCCCGATTAAAGTGTGCGCTTGCTTGAACAAGCCGGCGTGGCTGTTGCCGCCTTGACCCAGCTTGGCCAAAACCTCCATCGCTTCATCGCTTTTGCCGCGCGACAACAGCCATTCGGCAAACGCCTCGACGTACTGGGCTTGAGTGGGCGCGGCGCTGACCAACTGCTCGTACAGCTTGCGAATCCGCGCAGCCTCTTGGCCTAGGCGCTGCTCGCGATCGACCAACCCCTCCAGCAGCAGGTCGTGGCGCGGATAGCGACGGCTCAGTTCGTCGATCAGCTTGCGCGCCCCATAAGCGTCGCGGGCCGCGATGTGGGCATCGAGCAGCACCATGTAAGGCATGGGATCGGCGGGCGCCAAGCGCAGCACCTGATCGATGACGGCCCGCAACTCTTCGCGCCGCCCCATCCGGCTCAGCAGCTGAACTAGGGCCGCCTGCAGCGCGCGGTGACCTGGGTAACGCTGCCAGCCCTTGTCGAGTGTCTGCAGCGCCGCTTCGTCACCACCGGACTCGCCATGCAGGGCCGCGGCCACCACTAGCGCATCCGGATCAGCACGCTGCGCCAATTCATACGCTATTTCAGCTACTTCATGCGAAAGACGCGCGATCGCCGCCAACCGCTCGTACAAGCCGCGGCGCTGACCACTGCGGGCGCGCAGCAAAGCTGTGGTGACAATTTGCCGTGCGGCCTCGACATCGGCACCAGCGAGTGCCGCATCGGCCAGCCCCAGGGCAATCACCGAGCCAAACTGCGGATGCCGACCGCCTTGCTGCCAAGCCTTTTGCCACAGCCGCCGACCGGCGGCGCTCTCGCTCCCCAAGGCTTGTGCTGCGTCCACCAACAGGTCCAGCGGCACCGTGGTCAGCACTTCGATGGCGGCCGCCACCCGCTGAGCCAACGCCGGTTCGCGCGCCGCGACGGCCAGCTTGAGCAACGCCACAGCCGGGCGTACCGCCAGCGTTTTGGCAGTCAGGGCGTCGGCAATCCGAGTTTCCAGCGGCGCGTCTGCGGTCCGCGGCGGCCGAGCCGAGTCACTTGGGTGTTTATTCTGAGGTTTTGTAGGCTTACTGGCAGATGAGGGCGGCTTGCGCGCCGACCACCCCAGCGCCGGAACCGCAGCCACCTGCAGCAGCGCGGCCACCAGCGCCGTGGTCACCCACCCGCGTCGATGGCAACTCTTGGTGTGGCGCACTGGGCTACTTGATGGTGATGTACATGAATGCCAAGCACATTTCATCGTAAGTGCCTTCGCCCCAATGGAGTTCCTTGGGTGGCAATTTCTTGCCGTCGACAATTGGTTGGTTGGCCGCCGAGTTGTCCCACTGGCAGCGCACCCGCACTTTGTCACCCTGATGGACCTTGGCCGGCTGCGCCAGAAAGTAGAGACGCTGCCAGTTGAAGTCCCAGTTCAAAATTCGAATCAAGATGTCGGGCGCGCCGACCGCAGGCAGCGCGGTCAAGTCGATGGTGCGGCCGCGGGTGTGCATATGCGGCAACACGGCGTGAACGAGAAAGCCGGCGCTCAGGTCGGCGCCACTAAGCGTAAGCGTGGCCACCTGCGATCCGTGCGGCACGGCTTCAAATTCTTGCTCGGCTTTGGCATCACCGGCGGTCACTTTCATTGTGGTAGAATCGAAGAACCACGCCATGTTGAACCACGGCAGAAACCACGCCTCGCGTTCGACGCTGTCGGCCAAGGCCATCGAAATTTCGGTTTGGTCGCTACCACCGGGATCGGCGGCGGTATTGTAGTGCATTTGCAACACCAATCGGGTGCCCGGGGTGACCTTGATCCCGGTGCCCTTAGGGTAATCGACCCCTTGGGTGCCCGGCGCCCATTCGCCGACAAACGCCATTTGAATGTTCGCCTTGGCTGGAAAAGGCGCGCCATAACACTCGTAGCCTTCACCGGGGTCATCCTTGTCGAACTTGTCGATTTGGTCGGCGTCGCTAGGTGGAATGGAAAAAATAATCGCATGGTGGGCGATTTTGGCGTTGCCAGGGGTGACTCCAAAGCCGGTGACGTATTTGTCCGTCGTGTAGGGCCAATCGACGACCAGGCAGCGGTAGTCATCGGGCGCTTTGGCCGGTTTGTACACGTTGGGCATCTTGAACTTGAAGTCGACCTTGGACAGCGTCGGTCGCTCGAGCACAATCGCTGGACCGGCTTGGGCGAGCGTTCCGGCTGTAGCGCCGTTGGCAAACCACTTTTCAAACAGCGCGACTTGCGCCGGCGTCAGCGAATCGTCGAAACGGTACTGGCGCACCTTGGGATCTGCAGCAAACGGCGGCATGCGCTTGCCGTGCAAGTCGCTAAGAATAGAAGCTTTCATCGCGACAACTTGCTCACGACTGCCCAGTTCAAACGGCGCGATTCCGCCCTTGGTGTGACAGTCATTGCAGTGGGCGTCGACAATGGGCTTGATGTCTGCCTGCCAGTTGGGCCGAGCGGCAGTGGGCGCGGGGTCGCTAGCACAGCCGGCACTGGCGGCCGCCGACAGGGAGCAGGTGAGCGCGGCCAGCAGGCCGAGGCGAGACAACATGTGGACTCCGTTGGAATTTCGACGACAGGGCTTGGGGCCTATTGGGTGCCGCGGCGATCAAGTTAGCCCAGACTGGGCGCGGGGCAAGGCCCGAACAAGCGGCAAACAACGAACTTGCAGCGGGTAGCCGCCGCGATGGACTCGAAAAAATCGGCTATTCACGAGCGATTAGACCAATAGCTCCGAAAACTGCCCGCGCAAGCAATGGTCGCTGGCCATCGAGCTGCCATAGGCCCCGGCGGGGAAAAATGCCAGCAAGTCGCCATTTTGGCAGTCCCCAGCCTGCACATTGCGCGCCATCACGTCGGCGGCTTCGTTGATGTGGCCGGCAATATGCCAGCGGTGCACCGCCCCCTGCAGGGGACGCTCGACATGGATCACCGACAACGGCGCGGCGTAGTGGGCGGCGTAGACATTAACGCCCAGTCCCGCATCGACACCCGCCCAGTGCTGACCCTTTTTGACAAAAGTGCTGGTCACTTGGGTCACCAGCAGCCCGGCGTGGCTCACCAACAAGGTGCCCGGCTCGCAGGCAATGGTGATCGGCAGATCGGCAAACGCCGCGGCCAGCAGCGCTGCCCATTGAGCTGGCGGCAGCGGGTGGTCGTCCGGTTGCAAGCGCCCGCCGAGCCCGCCGCCGACATTGAGTACCGTCACTGTGGGCAGTTGGCGAGCAAAATCAGCTATTTGCCCAAGTGCTTGGCCCATTGCGTCGACGTCGTTGCTGCGAATGCCCCAGCCCAAATGCAGATGCAACGTGTCGACGACCAACCCCAGACTCTGAGCTAGCTGGGCAACTTCCATCAGATCTTCGACGGCCAGCCCCAGTTTGCCACCGCTGTAGTTGAGCTTGGTGGCGTCACCGTAGCCCAACTGGGTTTCGGGATCGAGGCGCAAGCCGATCGCCGTCCCGGCCGGCGCCAGCCGAGCATAGCGCCGCACGCCATCCGCACTATCCAAATTGCAGTGCGCGCCGTGGCGCACAAACGCCGCCAGATCGCGATCGGCAAGCGCGGACGCCGTCACCGAAATCTGGTCCGCAGTAAAGCCCGCGTCCAAAGCCAGTTGCACCTCGCGCGGCGAACAGGCGTCGATGCCAACTAGGCCAGTGTGGCGCAAATGGGCCAGCAACGGCTCGAAACGATTGGCCTTAATCGCGTAGTAAATCGAAAACTGCTTACCGGTCTGGGTCAACGCCGTCCGCAAAGTGTGCAGATGCTCGTCGATGCGGGCCCGATCGTAGATGTACAGCGGGGTCTGGTGCTGGGCAACCCAATCAACCACCGCAGCGCCGCCGATCGTCAACCCGCGCGGACCGCAAGCCAAGCTGCCGCCTTGCCACCAGATTGGGGCCGGTGGCTGCGGTTTGGCCGCGATTTCTGCTGGCTCCGCAGCTACGATCAGGGGATGGCGGACGCTCACGCAGCCTCCGCGACCCGTCGCCACGACCGCCGCCGGGCGGCAGCCACGGCAATTGCGGTCCCAAGGCCTAAAATCCACGCCGGGGTCGAGCGGCCAGAACCTGCCGCGGCACAACCGGAATTGGCGCCGCCGCTGGCGACATTGGCGGTAACCGCTGCCGTATCTTCAGGTTGACCCGCGCCGTTGCCGCCCAGATGGCCGCCGTCCGGGTCGGCGCCGCGCTGGTAGGCAGTGTCCTCGTTGGCTGCCGGTGTGGTTTCAGTGCGGCGATTGGCGGTCGCTTCGGCGGCTGTGACGGCGTCGGCAGCCTGCGGTTCAGAGAAGGCAACGTCGACACCAGCGCTGTCGGGCGGCGGCAAGTCGGCGACCTGTGCTGGCACATCGGCGGCCGCAGTCTCGACCTTGGCGGTATCCGCGGCACCGCTATCGGCCTTGGCCGCATCGGCGATCGCGACTTCAGCGCCCACAACATCAGGTTTGGCCGCATCCGCGCTGCCGCCGTCGGTGGGGCCCGCATCGGCCGTGCCGCTGTCCCCGCCACCAGCATCAGCGGGGCCGGTGTCGCCAGCGCCACCGGTAGCGGGCTTGAGCTTTTGCCATGCCGCAATGTAGGCCATCACCGCTGGGTCGCCATCGGAATAGCCCATCGCCCACAGACCCAACATCAGGTCGTGGGTGTGCAGATAATCGACGCGCATTTGCAGGGCTTTTTGATTATCGCACCACGTTTGCACCCAGCCGCCGTTGGCGTCTTTAGTGACAAAGTACGTCGATTCCGAAGCTGAATCCCAAATAAAACCACCGGCTTTAGCGGCGGCGTCTTGGGCTGGCGAAAAGGTGATGGCCTTGCCGGCACCGGCGGACTTGCTGCCGATCTTGTCCGTTTGCGCTGGCCATCCGTAGCCATACAAGGGCAAGCCCAGAATAATCTTGGCCTTATTCTTGGCCTTGCCGTACAACACGTAGTCATCGACGACCCACTGCAGAGTCTTATGCGTCCACGGCGCCTTGGCCGCCATCGGCAACTGCGGGCCCGGCGCGCCGCCACCCCAGTGAATCGCGTAGGCCATCACAAACAAGCCGTCGGAATGCTCGGCCAAGAACTGATAATTCCACGCATCTGTCCAATCCACGCACGGGGTCGCCATCGTCACATCTGCGCCCGGCAGCTTGGCCTTGAGCGTGGTATTGAGCTCGTCGATAAACGCGCTCATCTTGTCGCGGTCGGCCTTGGCCAAGCCTTCGAAGTCGATATTGGCCCCGTCGCCACCGCCTGCCAGCACCGCCGTGGTGATGTCATTGACCGCTTTGGTCCGCGACGCCGGAGTAGCCAACAGCGCAGAGATGGTCGCGGGACTGAATTGAGTAAAACACAGCACCAGTTGCACGCCGTTGCTGTGAGCCTTTGCGATGAGCGCCTTAGACTCTGCCGTATTCCAGCCGCTCGCGTTCGACACCCCGGTAGTGGACAAACCGACCGAAAACCATGCAAGGGTGGTCATGGTTTGCCATGGAATAATGGCGGTTTTCTTGGTCCAGTACGGCAAATAGCCGAACACGATGCGGCCGGTTTTTTTCGGCTGAGCACCCGCTAGCGCTCCGAATTTCTGGTGATAGCCATCGGCGGCTGCGGCGAGAGGCTCCGCGGCCTGCGGGCGGTGCGGCGGAGCCGACTCCATCGCCAAACGATGCGGCGAAGCAGCGACCAGCGCTTGCAACCAGCCCTGCTCTTGGTCGGCGGTCAAACTGGGTCGTTGGTGATCGGCGGGGACTGCCCATGGCTCGTCGGCGGCGGCTGGCAAAGCAAGGACGGCGACAGCAAAAACAGCAGCGAAAACAGACAGGGTCAGAGCTGAAATGGACGGCATGGCGACCTCGATAGGGCGCGCAGGGTGGCGATTTTTGGCATTGCGGGCAACGGGGCCCGCCGACGCCGATTGCGGCATGGGGTGCAGATGCACCAGTGCGACGGCGTGGGCGGTGGCGCAACTGGGTCGGCG
Source organism: Myxococcales bacterium (assembly GCA_009692465.1). Classification (GTDB taxonomy): domain Bacteria; phylum Myxococcota_A; class UBA9042; order UBA9042; family UBA9042; genus SXRM01. Next base: position 22,277 of record SHZD01000026.1, on the reverse strand, counting down.
GTGGCGCAACTGGGTCGGCGGTGGCGCAACTGGGTCGGTGGTGGCGCAACGGGGCGGCGCAAATCGCGGCGGCGGTCGAGCGGAACTACCGTTCAACAGTTAGGAATAGTTAAGAAACTACCCGATCACTTACACTTACAAGGAGCGGCGAATCGGCCTTTCAGACGCGGGCTTGCGACTCACCAAGCAAGCCAATGCGACCTGGCCATGATTGACTCAATCCAAGATAGGTGCTTACCAGCCGTGACTGCGCCGACGCAAGAACTGCTGCGTAGACAGCGCATTGCGCAGACGCAGGGCCAACGCCTGGTGCAAGCGCCACAGGTGGGCAAACTGGGCCCCGCCCATAGCGAAAAGCACACAATTGCAGCCGGCCACCACGGTAAACGGTTCGATGTCTCCGCCCACTATCACCATTTCACCAAACATATCGCCGGATTGTGCCGTGCCGACCGCTTCATAGCGTTCGTGCATGCCACGGGCCACTTGGGCCCAACCGACAATGAGCACAAACATGGTGTTGGCGGGATGGCCCTCGGCGACCATCAGTTGGCCCTCCAGCGCTGAGCAGCGATACAGCGCCCCCGCCAGCGCTTCCAAATCGACGGCGGATGGCGGCGGCCGCAGGCCCAGTTGATCGACCAGATTGAGAAAATCGGTGTGGTTGGCCTGGACCATCGGCGGCACTTCGAACTCGGGAATCGGTTCGCGGTTGACCGGCAAAGTGGGGCTCGCAGGTGCTGCTGTCATCGATCCAGAACCACCGCGATGCGTGCCGACGGCGGACGGACGGGCAAGGGGAGCCATGGGCACGGCGGCCGCTGGGGTCAAATTGGCGCCGTGGCCCGACTCGGAGCGGTAGGTGGGCTGGCCGAGCATGGCGGTCCGGTAACTGCCACTGTTGGGTAGAGCGTTGCGCCGTCTGGATTCATCGGTATTCATGGCTTGCCCGCGGCAACATGTGCGCCGTCACGAATACAGTTTACAAGTTTTTACTTAATTACAAATTTCTTCTGAAATGGACCGTCGGTCGCGCATTCAGCCCGAGACTGGTGGCGGTAGGGCGAGCTGGTGCCGATAAAGTAAATAGTTTGATTGGGTAGTGTCGGGTTTTGGCCGATCCTTGGGCTCAAGCGTCGCCGTGCGGCCGTCAAGCTCAGCTCGAAACGGCGGCCAACAGCGGGTGATCGTGAAAATTGGCGTGCCGAAAAGCGGGGAGTCGCGATGCGGAACGCTACAGCCCGATCATCGCCGCAAACGCAGATCTCAGGGCGGGTTGCGCCTCCGCCGCCAGCGTTTGCAGCCACAGCGCTCGCTCGGCTGGATCGGCAATCGCCTGTGCGGCTTGGCGGGCGTGATCGGCCGCAGCCACTAGATCGCCAGTGGCGAGGCAAGCTCGAGCCGCCACCCGATGAGCGCGCACATAATCGGGTTCGGTTGCCAAAGCGCGCAATGCCAACTGCAGTGCGCCCGCGGGGTCAACCGGCACGAGCAAAATCGCCAGGTTGTGCAGGGCTTTGGCGCTGGCGTGCCTGCCGACTGCCGCCCGCGCCAATGCGAGCGCCATGAGCGGGTCGCGGCGCGCCCAACTCGCCGCATAGACGGCCAATTCTGCGCTCAGTGCCGCCGAGAGGGTCGGAGTCTGAGCGCAATCTGCGCCCGCATCGAGCAGTGCACATAGCTTGGTCGCCGCCGATGGCAAATTCGCGGCCGCCTCGCGTGCGCGTTCGGCGGTCGGGCCGGGCAGCGCCAACTGCGCCCACGGCAACCCCGGGACCATGGCCCCGGCAATCCAAGCGTCTTCTGCGGCCAACCCCGGCTGCCAGCCCACGGCGGCGGTGCGCAGTTCTGGCTGGAGCCACTGCTGCAAACGCCGCGCCGACTGCGGTTGGCCTGCCGCGGCCAGCCACTGCGGGCGCTGCCGTGAGCGCGCCAGTTGGAGTAACTGCCGGTCTTGGCGAAAGAACACCCCTGGCACGCAGGCCACATCAGGGCGCACATTTTCGCCGGTTTGCAGCCAAGCGCAAGCCGAGCCGCCATGGTCGCTGGCGGTGACCAGCACTTGCGCAGGAGCGGCGCGCTGCAGGAGCCGATCGGCCCAGCGGCCACCCACTGCCAGATCGGTTTGTCCACAGGCGGGCTGGGTCGATAGACCGGCGACGGCAAAGGCGATAGCCATCACCGCAACCACGGCAGGCATCACCGGATGGCGCGGCCCAAACGCAGCCGACAGCGCCAGCAAGCCGCGGCCGGCGAGGGCACACAGCCCGCATAGCGCCACCAAACCAGCCTGATTGTCGCGCAAGCCCATCGGATTGAGGACGGCAGAATAGACGGCGTCAGCGAGCACTACGACCAGCGTAGCCGCCGCCCAGCGCCGCTGTGGGTGCCACGCGGCCGCCAACCCCAAGGCCGCGGGCGCCAACAACCACTTACCGTTGTGCCAAACCAAGTGCCCAAGTGCCGCGGCACCGCTGCGGTCGCCACCGATGCGGTCGCCAAACGCTTGCCGAATACTGGCCGCCGTCAAATGATCCCACAGGCCCCCCAAACTGGTGGTGTCGCCCCACTGCAACAAGGGTTGCCGCTGGGCCGCCAAGGGCAGGTAGGCCACTGCCGCCAACGCCACCAGCAGCGCCAACGCCAGACTGCCGAGCAGTGGCCGCGGCAACCTGTAGCACGCCGCCGCGGCGACCAGCCACAGCAGAGCCGGCAGCAGCACGGCTTCAACATGCAGGCCAGCGCCCACCCCAGCCAGCGCAGCCAACACCCACAGTCGCTGTGGTGCCGCCAGGCAGGTATGGGCCCAAACCGCGGCAGCAGCCGTCAACCACACCGGCGGATACACCTCAGCGCTGCGCACGTGCATGGCCAAGGCGGGTACCCCCCACGGCAGCACGCAGATCGTCAAGGTGGCGGCAAAGCGGCTTCCGGCAGCGCGCAACGGCAACTGCGCGGCTTGCAACCACAAAGCCATGGCGGCGGTGGCGCAGACCACCCCGAGCAGATGAACGCGCAGGGCCGAAGATGCCATCGGCAGGCGGGCCAATGCATGGCCAGCTAGGCAATAGCCTGGAAAACCAGTGGGATGGGGCACGCCAAGTTGAACGGCGGCGGCAGCCAATTCGCCCGAGTCAAACCAAGCTACGGACGGCGCAACCAACCACGCGCCAGTCGCACCGACGGCTGCCATCGCCAGCCATATTTGGGCCCTGTTGCTGGAACCTGTAGGAGTTGGGCGAGGTTGGGCCGAGTCTGCCATGGAGGCAGTCGCCGGGCCAGTCACTGTGCGAGACACAGAGGCAGTCACCGGGTCTGTCACCGGGTCTGTCACCGGGTCTGTCACCGGGTCTGTCACAGGGGCTGTCACAGGGGCTGTCACAGGGGCTGTCACAGCAGCAGTGGCTACGGGCAGAAAAGTTCGACTTGATTCTGCGGCTCTAACGCACCATCAGGGGTCACCGCAAAGCCACCGGCCAGCACGACGCAACCACCAAAGGGGCCAGTGCCGCCAATGCGCGCCGCTGCCGCCCCAAAGCGCGCGATTTTCAAAGGCAACCGACCTTTGGCCTTGCCGTCTGCACCCAGGAGCAGGGCATCTGCGGCGACCTTGAGGCCCTCATTGAGGCCGCCGATCACCAAAACTGAGCCGTCAGCCAACTGGGCGGTCGCTGGCAACAGCCGCTTGCCGGTATCCGGGGCAGCAGCGGCCATGTCTACCGCAGTCCACGCCACCACTGGTTGTTTGTTGGGATCCAGAGGGATATCCACGGTCACCTTGAGGGCGGCCAGATCGCCGCCGTTGGCGGCTTCATTGTCTTCCATGAATAATTTCTTAGCCGTGGCGCCCACCAACAACCAAGCTTTGTCGCCAATGGGATAAAACGTGCCGCCGTGCAAGTCTTTGGGCACCGCGCCGACGTCCGCTGCCGCCACAAACTTGTTGGCGCTCGCGTCATAGATTTCACTGAGCACACTGCCCACGGTCTTGCGGCCACCGACCAACAACAGCTTTAGGCAGCCGCCAGTGACCGTGTCGCGTTGGGCACACGTCAGCGCCGCCATCGCCCGCCCGGCGGTCATGGTTGCACCGGCCTGCGCCGGGCAGTCGACGTTGCCGGCATCTACTTTGCACAGCTGGGTCTTGCCGCGGCGCTTGTCAAAATTGGCGACCAGTGGCAGTTCGGAGCCGCCAGCAACCAGCACCCGCTCGCCAATCGGTGTCTGCACTCTGGCAATCATGGGAAACGCGAGCGGCAAGCCGAGGGCAAACTGCTGGGCCGAACTGCCAGCGGCCGCATCGGTCACCGTCCAGCGCCCCAGCTGATCCGCAACAGAGCACAAGGTCGACGGCGCTCCGGAGCACTCGCGGGTGTCCAACTGCGCTGTCAACTTGCCAGCGGCGATACCCAGCTTGATCGACGCCGCGCCGCTGGCGTAGGCAAACGCGCCACCGGTAACGGTGACCGCTTGAGCCATGCCGACCGCCGCACCCGCATTGCCGACCAAGCGGCTTTGGAAAATGGCGCCCTTGGGGTCGAACACTTCAACCTGTTCGGCCGCTGCCTTCCAAAAGCCGTCCTTGTCCTGGACGCCCAGTCCGCCGATCAACGCCACTCTGCCGTCTTCGAGCGCGATCGCCGTCGGCAAACCGCGGCGAGCGGCGCCATTGAGCGGGAATAAGTGATCCACTTTACAGCGATTGTTGTTGCCGCAGGTGGCGTTGGCATGGACGGCGCGACAATCGGATTCGGTCGAGCACACTTTCTTGGAGGCGGTGTCTTGCAAGCCCGGATTGACCAGCGCCAAAGCGGTGAACTTGCCGATTTCAACGGTGGGCAACCAATACGGGTTGGCGGCAGCGGCGGTGTCCGACGTGCCCGGTTGGACTGCGATATTGCCGCGGTAGGCTCGAATCGATGGAATGGTGCAGGCGGCATCGGCAAAGCCATCGATCAAGACAGAGTAGTCGTTGGCGACCTCCAAGTCTTTGATAACAGGTTCATTATCTTTGGACCCACCGTAGCTCGCACAACCAAAGGCAAAAGTGGCCGCTTGGGTCAGGCTGAGCACCGGGCCACGGAAGATGCGAATCTTGGTCGCCTTAACGTTGGGCAAATTGCCGCTGAGCGCCAACCGCAATTCGCCATAACCTGGGTCAGGTTGTGCGTCGGGCGGGCCCGCGCAACTGCCAGAAACGGCCGCGCACATCGCCGCCAGCACCCAGCCAGCGCGGCGCTGGTAGCTGGGTAAACCGCGGTGACCAGACGTTGCCTTAGGGCCCTTGCAAGAATTACTCAAGCGAACCGTGGTGGGAACGGAGCGTGCAGACGGCTTGAAAAGCCGCGAGGTAGCGACCCACCACACAAGCAATGGGCCGAGGTGGAAAATCGACTTGATTTTGCACGGGCCCTTTGACCAAAAGTATGCCATCGCCATCCTCATTTGCCGGTCGCGCCGCCAAAGACGGGGTCGAGGTAAGCGTCAGCATGGTCCAGTGACACCGCCACCGAACCCGTTTTGGGCGCGTCATCGCCGCGCAGCAGCAGCCAAGTCGCGACGCCTATCGCGACCACGCCCACCCCGATTGCGCCCCAGAACCAGCCTTTTTGGACCAGCGGCGTCTCCACCGGCTTGCCCGGCAGACCGCCGAGGCCGGTTGGATCCTGCACCTGTGCTTGTTGCTCAAGTTGCACGGCCTGCTCCACAACGGCGCCGGCATTGACGTTGACTTTGGCCGTCCACTCTTTGAACCCAGCGCGCACGACCCGCAAGGTGTGGCTGCCGGCTGACACCTGCACCTTGAGGCCGGTCACCGAAGTGCGGCCGACCAACTTGTCGTCGATGTACACCAACGCCACCCCGCCGCCGAACAGCACCACCTGAACGGTGCCGATGGCCTCTGCAGCGTCGCTGGGCAAGTCCACTGGCCCCAACAACACCACCAGCCCGCGCTGCACGGCCGAAGTGGGCTTGTCCAAGGATTCCAGCGGCTGCACCGTCGACTGGGCCACCCGGTTTTGCGACGCATCGATGACGCGCATGTTCAGCTGCAGCTGTCCCGATGGATTCTTGATCAACTCGCTGTAGACAACCAGTTGTGCTTTGTATTTGTTGGCTATTTTTCCAAGACACTCGACGCCGGGGTCGGTACACTCAAACTCGAACATTTCCTCGGTCAGATCGCCAGCGGCAAACACAATATCGAGCTGGCGGTATCGAAGCGCCTGATTTTGTAACTCTTTCGAAGCAGCCTGCCGCTGAATATCGGTAACGGTGGCCCCGTCGGTCCGCAGAATCAGGACTTTTTGCTTGGCGGCGATCTTGGCGTCGTCGGCATAGGCTGAGCGCGCCTGCCACAGGCCAGCACACGGCCCGGTGAGCACGCCGACCACCGCTGCCATCGTCAGCGCACCCAACAACTGGCGAAAAACGAGGTGTCCAGCGCCAAACCTTACGGGTACGACGGCCGAATTCGACCTGCTTGCCGCGGGCGAATCAACTTGTTGCTGGCACACGCGAACCTCCACCCTGACTCAGGGCCAGCGATGCTAGCAGTATGGCGAGTTTGGGGCAAACGACGCTGCCTGTGCCATCAGGGGCTTGGCCCGTGGCTGACGATCGCGAAAATCCCCCACCAAGGTGCCAGCCCGCCGCCAACCCGCTGGCTATTGAAGATCTGGCGCTCGTTATCGCAGCCAAGCACGCATCCAGGGCTGCCCAAGCGGTCACCGATCGGGGCTCAACCGCGATTTAGTCAGTGCGGGCGGCAATTTCGTCCACAGCGCCGCACAGGCTGCAGTCTTGGCGTCAGCGGTCGCCAGGCACGCCTCGAGCACGACCAGCGCGCGCGCCCATTTGCGCTTGCGAATCCACTGGCCGGCGCGCCGGACCAACTGCTCAACCCGATCTTGAGCCAGCTGCTGCCGCAATTGCCCAAGGCGCGCTTGCATCTCTTCGGTGACCCCTTCATTTGTTGAGATTTGCAAATACGCCAGCAGGGCCTGCTGCGCCGTTGCCAAGTCCTTGCGCACCACGGCGCGGGTAAATTCAGCCGCAATCGACTGTTGTTGCCAGCTGTCGATGCGCTTGCCCAGCTCAAGGCAACTGGGGCGGTCGCGATCGACTAGGCGGCAGCGGTAGTGGGCGTCGCGGGCGAGTTGCCACTGTTCCTTGGCGATCGCGGCCTTAGCAAGCGTCAATTGGACCTGCACAAACTGGTCGTCGATCTGCTGCAGCAACCGCTCGCAGGCCGGCGCCGGCAGCCGCGCCAGCTGGGTACACTGGCGCGCGTGGGTGGCGGCCTGCACCAAATCACCCTCCTCCAAGGCTTTGCGGGCGCGCCGTAGCCCGTCTTCTTGCTGATCGCGAACGCGGCGCAACAGGCGCTGGTGGGCTTGGGTCACCCGGGCGGTATCCGGCGCCCCGCGGTGGTTGCGCAACCAATTGGACAGATCATCGAGGTCCTGGCGAGCCACCACCAACTGCGCCGCTGGGGTGGCGTCGAGGAACACATCCACGGGCTGACAGCTGGGGCAGTGCACGGTCGCAATCGGTGAGGTATAGGGAAACTGGTGGGCAGGCCAGCTGCCGACATCCCATTGCACCCGGCCCAGTTCATCGGTAGTGGCGGCGATCAGGTTGCGACTGCTGTGCGCGGCAATCGTCACTCCTGCAGGCAAATCCGTGGCACATACAACGAGTTGGGGCGTTTTCATCTCCAGTTCGCTTGGCAATTCGACGGCAGCATGGCGCGGCCAGCCACGCCAGATGATCGCCGCGCTGGCAGCCGCGTCCACCAGCCACCACCCCGCCAAAGCGGCAAGGCCGATTCGTTGAGCAGGATTTTCGCCATCGGTCTGGGTTACGGCTAAGGTGGCGGCTGCCAAGCCAATTGCAGCTTGGACCGCGGTGGCTGCGTAGGCCAACGGCCCGTAATCTGTCGTTTGTTGCAAGCTGCGCGAGATCTTCGTGCCGGTACGCTGGACGCACAGCGTTTCGTCGACTACCGCAACTTTGGCCAGTAAACCATTGACATCTAAATAAATCTTGCGGCGCGGACCGTCGGAGTCCAGCAGCGTGGACTCGGCCAGCGGCTGCCGATCGCCAACGACGACTTCAGAGCGCGTGCGCGCTGCGGACAGGCCAATACACTGGCACACTAGCAGCGGCACCAGCCCAACGAACACGGCCGCTGGGGTGGCGATGGCACGGCGAGGAGGCGGCAACGGCGTGGGCATGGCTCAGTGCGCTCGCTCTGTCCACACCAGAGCTTTGCCACCATGCAGTTCACTGCCCGTCAATAAGAACCACAGCGTCGGCGCCGCAGCAGGCGACAACGGAAAATCCACATTCCAATCCGGTGCATAGACTAGCGGAACCTCTCCCGCGCAGGCCAATTGGATGGCAGGAGCAAACGCCTGCCTCGCCGTTTGCTGCTCGCCCAAGCGCCACCAGCCCAACGCCAAGGCCAGCGAGCCTTCGACGAACCAAGTCGCAGGTGGGTCGGGCATGTACGGGCGAAGTCCTTGCCATCCGCCTACTTGCACGGCGTGGTGGCGCTGCACCCAAGCTAGGGCCGCTTTGGCGCGAGCGGGTTTGGCGCGGGCAAGGTCGAGCAATGCCGCCCACGTCCCCGCCGCATCCAAGGCGCTGGTGTCGTCGCGGGCGTCGGCGTCAATGCCTTGGGCGTAGCGTTCGGAGCCGTCGAGCCACAAATGCGCGTCCAGCGCCGCCAGCAGCTTGGCGCTGGCCGCCGGCAGCTGCAAACGGGCGGCCAGATCGGGGTCCGCCTGCCCGGCCGCCGCGTAGGCAAACCAGATGTCGATCTGATGCTCGGTTGCCGAAAAGTGCGCGTCGAAGTCCGGGTCAAAGGTGTCGCCGTCGATCCAGCGACCGCGACCGGCGCGCACCAGCCCGCGGGCATCGGTTTGGCCCTGTAGCCACAGCAAACCGCGCTCCAATGTGTCGACAAACTGGCGATCGCCGCTGGCTTGTTGATAGCGAGCGAACGCGTAGACGACCCACGCCACCGTGCCAGCGCGCACATAGCCGGCATTGTAGAAGCCATCGTCCTGGGCGGCAAACGAAAAACCCCAAGCGCCATCAGGAAGTTGCAGAGCCCTGAGCGCAAAACAAAGGCCTTGCGCGCGCGCCAAGTCGCCGCTCGCGGCCAACCACACCACTGCTAGGGCGTCGTCGTAGACGAAGCTGCGCCGTTTAAGGTCGATAAACCCGGCGTCGCCTCCGGCGAAACGCTGGGGAAACGGATACGAAATCACGGCTTGCGCGAGCGGATCGACTGGCCCAATGCCCACCGGCACGGCCTGTCGGCGATGCTGGTCGTAGATGGGCCCGCGCGGCGAAAATGCGGCAAACACGAGACTTTTTGCGGCTTTTGCCAGCCACACCTGCGGGTCGGGCTCCACGCACGGCCCGGTCAGCGGGCGTTGCAGAACAGTGGCGCACGCAGGCAGCGAACAGACCAGCAAGCACCAAGTCATCCACACAAGCCGCACAGGCCGCGCAAGCCGCACAGGCCGCGCAAGCCGCACAGGCCGCGCAAGCCGCACAGGCCGCGCAAGCCGCACAGGCCGCGCAAGCCGCACAGGCCGCGCAAGCCACACAGGCCGCGCAAGCCACGAAAGCGCCGGGCACTTGCTCAGCGGGCGCCTGCTCGACGGGCAACTCAACTATTGCACCTTGCGCGCTTCGATCATCTTGAGCAGCAGCGGAGCGTAGACTTGCCACAGCAATCTGGCCTCTTCGGGCATCACCCCTACGGAGGCCATGCCCTGACGCAGCGTCGGCAGACCCCACAGCCACGGCGGCCCCAGGGCTTCTGGGCCGTCGGCCATGTCGCCAGCGATATACATGTGCGAAAACGCGTCGTCATACACAATCGCCGGAAAGTGCTTGACCACCCCAAACTGCCGCAACAGGCTGTCGCCACTGGGCAAAGTGTTGATGGTGAACTCGGCTCGCACTTCGGTCACTTCAGTCGGCAAGTTGATGTCAAACCAGTAGGCAAACGGGATTTGGCGCTGGTCAATATGCAAGGTCAGTGGATTGGCCGTGATATCGAGATCTTGCTGCAAACAAATCACCCGACCGTCTTCGTGAATGAGCAAAATGCCGGGGCCGGCTAAGTCGTAGGGCCTGCGGGTCTGCTCCGCCCAGCGTTTTTGTACCCACTGAGCGATTTCGCGGTTGTCAGCAAAATTGTCGACGCGGCGACCGGCCCAGCCAGTCCACTTGAGATTGAACAGTTTTTCCAGCCGCAGTCGCACAGGGTACGGCGTCGGGGTGGCGTAGGTGTTGAATTCGCCGTACAAGCGCCCGCCGCCGCGCACAAACGCCTCAATGGCCTCCACCTCTTGGGGATACATGCCGCCATGGATGCGCTGCGAGAATTCCAAGTGGGCGACCGGCCGCGGAAAGGCATCAAAATCGTCGCGGTAAACGCCGTAGCTATCGGCGATCAGCAGCAGATTCTTGTTGCTCAGGTCGGCGGCAGCCAACTGCCGGTATTTGCGGGTAACCGGATCATAGCCGATGTAGTCGCTGGCGTTATCCCACAGCAGCTTGGACACCATCGGCTGCGCCTTAGCCTGCGAAAGCAACCACATGATCCACCCATGTTCGCGGCTGTTCTCAAAAGGCACCGTCTTGCTTAGCACCACGGCTTTGGCTTCGGGCCGCGGCTTGACCAACCACACCACGGGCATCGCCACCAGCGCCGCAATCAAGCCGGTGACCAAAATGGGCAGCAGCCGCGATTGGCGGACCTGGGCCGCGGCGCCGCCAAAGCCCATTCGGGTCATGCGGCCCCATTTCTTTTCGCCGCGCAAGTATTTGTACAGGCCGCGCAAGCGAAACCACAGCACCATCTGCCGGTAGCCGACGTTTTCGACTAAGGCGATAAAAATCAGGCGCATCAAGTCGCCGCGGTTGCGGTAAAACGACAGCGTGAGTTCTTCGAGAAAAATCGAACCCAGTGACAGCAAAAATCCAATTAATACCGCTAGTAACAGAAAAATCCCGGCGAACCACGGGTCGATGACGCCAGCCAGCGCGGTGACGAAAAACCAAAGGTAGCCGAGCATTTCGACCAGCGGGCCAACGAGCTCGAACAGGAAATAGAACGGCATGACCACGACGCCGACTGCGCCATAGCGAGGATTGAAGGCCATGCGCCGGTGACGCCACAGGGTGTCGGCCAGGCCGCGCTGCCAGCGATCGCGTTGATTGCCCAAGATCTTGACGGTCTCGGGCGCTTCAGTAAACGACACCGGATCGGGCAGATGCTGGATCGCCCGACCTTGCAGCCACGACGGCACTTGGTGGCGCAGCCGGGTGACCAACTCCATGTCCTCGCCGATGCTGTCGTGGGCATAACCGCCGGCGGCTACAATCGCGTTGCGGCGAAACAGACCGAACGCTCCTGAAATAATCAGGTTTCCGCCCATGCGGTCCCAGCCGAGGCGGCCAACAAGGAACGCGCGCAGGTATTCGACCACTTGGTAGCGGGCCAGCCACGACTTGGGCAGGGCCATTTCGACCAGCTCGCCCTTTTCGATCTTGCAGCCATTGGCTAGGCAAATGGTGCCGCCGACGCCAACCACGTCGACATCGCTCAAGAACGGGCGGACCAAGCGCAACAGCGCATCGGGCAAAATCAGGGTGTCGGCATCGATGGCGCACACCAGCGGGTAGCGCGCGGCGTTGACTCCGCAGTTCAAGCCGTCGGATTTGCCGCCGTTTTCCTTGTCGATGACCACCAACTTCTTGTACAGCCCAGACCGGTACACCGTGCGAATCGGTTTGCACGGCAAGTCAAAGCGAATATCGAACGGCACCGGCTCCAGCGCAAAGGCTTGGCGCAGCACATGCATGGTCTTGTCTTTGCTGCCATCGTTGACGACCACGACTTCGTGTTGAGGATAGCGCAGTTGCAGTAGCGCCCGCACCGATTCGACCACGGTCTTTTCTTCGTTGAAGGCTGGACACAAGATCGAGATCGGCAAGGTGGCGCGACCGCGCGCGGAAATGCTCTCCGGCGCACTGCCTTCGAGATCGCGGCGCACATGAATGACCCCGACCACCGCCGCCACAAAAAGGGCGATATAGCCCGCGGTCAGGGAAACAAAGTACAGCAATACCAAAATATTGAGTATATCTACCACTGTGCGCTACTGGCGATCTCCTTGAACAGGCTGGAACAACGGTGAGTCTGGCTGCCGCGGACGCGAGATCGGCTGGATTTTGCCCAGTTTTTCATGCGGCGGCCGCTGACTGCGCTAGTTCGGGCGGTGCCAAGCGCGCCTCGGCCAAGGCGGACTGCGCCGCGCTAATGCCTTGGGCCGCGGCAGCCCGCAGCACCGCAATGCCCGTCGGTCCGCATTTAACCAGCGCCAAAGCGGCGTTGTGGCGCACCCATTCGACGTCGTCTTTGAGGGCTTCGCCCAGTTCTTCAGCGGCCGCCGGCAACGCCAGCACCCCGAGCGCTTTGGCGCCCTCAGAGCGCACCTCCCACCGATCGTCCGTAAGCGCGTGCATGCATACAGCCAGCGTTGAATTTTCGCGCAATTCGGCCAGCGCGCGCAGCGCATTGATGCGCACTTCGGTGTCGGTGTCGGTGGCGGCGGTGATGATCGTGTCCAGCGCCGGCCGTTGGCGGGCCTGACCCAGCGCAGCAATGCATACTTGGCGCACGTCAGCGGCTTCGCTCTGGCACAGATTGATCAATTCTTGGACCGGAAACGGCCGCGAGGCCGCCAGCGAATCGATGATGCGCAGGCGATTGAGGCGCCCGTCTTGGCAGATCAGCGGCAGCGCCACCAGCGACTCATCGGCGCGGCCCAGACTGCACAGCGCTTCAAAGGCACCCAACCGCACATCGGGCACCTCGTCGCGCACTAGACGAGCCAGCAAGTGGGCCGGATCGGCCATGGCACGGGCTTCGCGTATCGCCCGTAGACGCTCCCACGGCCGCGCCGCTGCGTTGGAACGGGCGTCGGCATTGAGCCCTGAAGTGGCAAAGAGTTGGGCAAAAATGGGGTCAGTCGTGGTACCGCCCGAACCGGCGTACTCGGCCATCTCCGTCAGCAACCGGCGTTGTTGATCGCGATTGAGGGTCGCCAACGCCGCCAGACACTGCTTAGTGAGCAACGGATCGCCGTCTGGACCAATTTGACTTATCGTCTCAATGAGTTTGGTGCGAACGGCATTGTAGGTCATCTGCCGCCGCATGGTCGTGGTCCGGATCCACGACATGGCGACCAAAGCCACCAAGACCACCACCAACTCAATGACCACAAACAGCATGATCATCAGTTCGCTAAATGTCAGCAGTCGCCAATTGAAGCTCACAAGCGACTCCGCAAGCCCAAGCTGAACTCAGTGAACGGGTGGAAGTTGCCAAACGGCTCAATGCGCGTCACCGAAGCCCGCAAGCCGACGCGACCGCTGAACCAGTGCTCAAGGCCGACCAGCGCTGTCAGCCCGCGCGCCGGTTTGGCGCTTTGGCGGTCGATGAAATTGGGGTCGTCGCCGGCATAGAACCAAGCGAACCACGCTTGGGAGGCCGTGACCTGAAAACGCAGTCTGAGCATCAAACTATTGGCGATATCGCCGGGCATCAGCACCACGCCGATGTAGCCGGGGGTCACCGTCAGGCGACCGACGTGGATGGGCACATGCGGGCCGATGGTCAAGCTCGACAGCGGGGCGGCGTCGATCGAGGCATAGCGGGCAAAGCGCAGCCACAGCCCCAGACCGAAGATTGGCAGCACCGCCACACTGAGATCGGCGCGGGCATCGACCTGGGGCAAAAAGGCCCGCGACGGCGAACCGGACAAGTGCACCATCGAAGCAAAGCGCCCGCTATTGGCGTACAATTCCAGTTTGGGCGACCACGCCACCTTGCCAACGCCGCCTTGAGTGCGCTGTTCAACCAGTCCGCCGCCGACCAGAGTCCATTGACTGCTAATCCGCCGTCCACCGCTGACTTCGATGCGCGGCCACTGGTTGCTGTTGTACAACGTCAGGCCAGCCACCGCGTCGACCGACCACGGATGCTTGATCTTGGCCAGTTGGTGTTCTTGTTCGTCGCTCAATTGGCCGCCCCGAGCCAGCGCGACCTCCAGACCCAATAAGTCTTCCATTCGCAACAATAAATCGATCACCCGCTGGTGGACTTGCGGCCGATTGTCGCCGACCGCCTGCATCCCCATAAAGCACTCTAGCGCCTTGGACAAATCACCCATGGCCAGCCGGATTTGCCCGACCAGTTCAAGCACTTCAATATCGGCTGGGTGGCGCTGCAGCACCATCTCGGCTTGCTCCAGAGCCTGCGGCCACCGGCCTTTCCAGTACAACAACCGCGCGCGCTGGACCCGCAGTTCGTCGTCACTGGCGTTGAGCTCCAACTGTTGTTCAATCAGGAGCAGGGCCTCATCGAGGTGACCTTTTTGAATTAATTCACGAACTGACGTCGCCGGCACCGCTACTTCCACCGCGGTCGTGCCGTCCGGTTTGGCCGGTTTGGGCTTTTCGACTTCGAGTTCGACTTGGACCCTTTGTTGAGCCAATCCAGCAGTAGCCACCAGTTGCACGGCGACCGCCAACGCCAACAGCGCTGCCACAGGTGGTGTCTGCTTGTACCGGTCTTGCCTCAAAACTGCTGGCACCTTCATTCTATTGCGGGGTTGCCGCCAGCGAGCGACTGCCGCGCCGAGCGAAACGCTATCCTAATCCATGTGACATAGGCAGCAAATATTCGCGATCAGTTTGGCGCTGTTTTGCAGTCGCCACTGGGCAATTAGGGGTGCAGTTGTGGCAATTGGCTAGGAACCCGGCGCACTCATTTTCGACGGCATCGGCATGGATTGGAGCTGGGAGTCGGCCCAGTAGTCGCGAGCTTAGCGACACACTGAGCAGGCAAATGAGCAGGCAAATGAGCAGGCAAATGAGCAGGCAAATGAGCAGGCAAATGAGCAGGCAAATGAGCAGGCAAATGAGCAGGCAAATGAGCACCCACAAGATCGACCCCGTTTGGTGGGTGCCCTTAACTCAATTGCCGCCAGTGAGCGCGCGTCGGCCCGGCGGCACATCGCCCCACTGGCACCCCTAAGGCAGTGCCCAGCTGCAGCAACCACTCGTTTTGATTGTCTATATTTCCACGTGCGGGCGGCGACGGCCCACCAGCCACCACGGTGACTTGGCGCGCCAAGTGGGTCAACCGGGCTTGCCGCTGCAGGTCCGGTGGGGTCGGCAGAGCCAATCGGGTGATCGTGCCACCCTGCGTTTGACCCTGCCAATCAGGCACCACCGCGGCGGGGCGCCAACCGACTGTCCACGGCGCACGGGGCATCAAGTGCGCTTGGTCTAAATGCGTCACTGCAAGCTCGTCGATGTCACCGCAGACGTCGAGCGCATAGCGCAACGCCACTGCATCGAGCGGCGCCTTGCGCACCTGTCCTTGCCACGGATGGCCGGTGTTGTGGCCTTCAGGCAACAGTTGGCCCAGCTGGGGGTCCTCACCGGGCAACGGTCCGGCGCCGTGGCGCACCATGAAACAGCGCAGCACACCGTGGCGGACCACTTGGCCTTGCCAGCCAACCTGCAGCAAAAAGCGATTAGCGCCGGCAGTTGTGCAAGTGCTCCAGGTGGTGTGCGGGTGAAAGCCGGCCCATTCGTCGAGCAACACCCCTTGCGCACCTTCGATCACCAAATCGCGATGGTGCTGTACTAATTGACACGCTTGGGCCGTGTCCACCAGCGCAACTGCCGCCACCGCGGCGCACAGCATGTCGGCCACGCTTTGCACAGGCGCCGCCGCCAACATCCAGCCGTCATCGCTGCCGCTGCGATCGATGGGGCCTAGTTCAGCGCTGACATCGGCCAACAGGCGGCGCCGCAAGCTGGTGAGTTTGTCCAAGACTACTTTGGGGTTGCGCAGATCGCCAGCCACCAACGCCTGATCGCCAGCGAGCAAGCCATCGCGTACCGTCTCGCCAAAACCAATGCCGCACGAGCCATGGCGATTTGCACCGCGCGCCGCTTCGCGCAGCCGATTGGCGGCTTGGTGCAACGGTGTGCTGACCCGGCAATTGCGGTCAATATGCAAACGATCGCGCGGATCTTGACCGCCTACCGCCAGCACGTGTGCGGCTTCACTGGCCAATGCCAGCGGCGCCACCACCATGTCGCCGGCGTGCAGAGTGTGGACATCAGGCTGCAGACAGGCGGCGCCAAACTGCGAGAACGTGTGCTGTTGACCAGATGGCGTCACCACATTGTGGCCGGCCTGAGCCCCGCCGTGCACCCGCACCACCAGCCGACACTGGTGGCGAAACGCCAAAAAATCGACCAGCGCTCCCTTGCCAGCGTCGCCGTAGCCGATGTCGGTGACTACATGTGCGGTTGCCATCCGCTACCCTCGGACCGTCTTGAACTACGGACTTGCCTTGCCATTTTGGGCATCCAACCACGTCTGCAGCGGGGCAAAATAGGCGATCATCGCCCGCGTCGACAGTGGTTCGCCGGTGGCTTGCTGCAGCACTTGCCGCCAATCCTGAACCGCGCCCTTTTCTAAAATCTCGCGCAAAAACGCCCCAACTTCTGGACTTCCATAATAATTACACGCGTGGGGGTCCTGCTTGAGGATCTTGCGGGCGATGTGCTCGTGCAACTGGTACTTGAGCACGGTGGCGATGGCATAATCGTAGTACTGCGCCGGATCGTCGTTGATGTGGGTCTTGGTGCAGGCGTCGCAGGCACTGGGATCGGTCAGCCGATCGGCCGTCGGTGGCGCCACCCGCTGGTAGTGCTGCACGTACTTCCACCACCGCGCTTGCCACTGGTCGGGCGGCAGATTTTGTTCGTACAAGTCGTGCTCAAAGTGGCTCATCACCCCCGCCGACCACGGCATGAACGCCACCGAGTGCTCTAGCGCCTCGTTGAGCAGCCACGCTGTCGCGTCAATTTGGCTGTCTTTGGGCGCGATCCCTTGCTGGCGCAAATAGGGCAGTTGGGTGCTGGCAATGCTGATCAGTTCACCGATGCCTTCGTGAAAAGCGCGATTGGCGCCTTCGCGCAGCAACACCGGCACCTGCGGCTGACTGTAGCTGATGTAGTAGTAGATGTGCCCCAGTTCGTGGTGCGCGGTCGAAAACCACTGGCTGTCGGCCTGTACGCTCATCAGCGAGCGCACATCTTGCTGCACGTCCAAGTGCCACGCCGAAGCGTGCGAGTTTTTCTTGCGGGTCTGACCGGCGGCCACTGGATACAAGTCGCTCTTGTCCCAAAACACCTTGGGCAGCTTGGAAAACCCCATCGAAACGTAAAACTGCTCGGCGGTTTGCACGATCCACTGCGGCGTCTTGGCCGCAAACCACGGGTCCATGTCGACTCCCGGAGCCAGTCCCACCCAGTTTTGCGCCCAGCGATTGGTCAGCCAGTGGGCGGGGATAGCGCCAGCGGGTGCCGGTTGGTTGTAGCGTTTGGCCAGATCGCGGGCCGTCCAGCGATGCAACGCCGTGTACAAGGGCGCACTGTCGGCCACAAAACCGTCCAGTAGGCTCATCATTTCGGGCACGGTCATACCGTAGTCGGCGACTTGCAACGCAAAAAACGACGAATAGCCCATTTCTCGGGCCACTTGATTGCGCAAGCGCGCCAGTTCTTGCAAGCCCGCCTTGAGCGGTCGGCCAATCTGCTTACTGGCATTCCACACCACCAACCGCTCGGCCACGTCCTTGCTGGTGCGCAGCTGGTCGTCCAGGTCGTTGGCGCTCACCGGCTTGGGACACTTGCCGTCATTGGCCACCGCCGTCAAACAGTAGCTGAAGGCGTCTTGGACCGAGGCCTGCTTGCTTTCGGCGGCGATGCGGGCGTTGACAACGTCCACGATGGTGCCCGGACAACTGGCCGCCGCCAGCATGATCTTGTCCAGTTGGCGCACTTGCAGCGGGGTCAGTTCGGCTTTTTTGGCCAAAAAGGCCTTGGTGCGGGCAATAATGGTCTTGTCGCCGCGAAAAGCCGCCAAAGCTTGGTTGGCGGCGGTGCGCTTGCCGTCATTGCCGTCGCCGACATCGGTGGATGCCGCCCATTCCGCTTCCGAAGTAACGGTGTACAACCCTTGAAAAACAGAGGTGTACAGGTCCAAAAAGCCCTGAGCTTCGCGTTGGACGGCGGTCGACGCCGGAGCTTGCTGTGTTGGGTTGGCCAGAATCGATGGCTTGAGCGCCGCCGAGCGGGCCGCCGCTGATTGGGGCAGCGTGGCTGCCAACAGCAAGGCCAAGGTCAACACAGGATAAATACAGGCAAAACCGGTTCGCACGAGCACCTCCGAACGGCGAGCGCCTCCGAACGGCGAGCGCCTCCGAACGGCGAGCATAGCGCGTTCGCGGCGGCGCCGTCATGCGCCGAAAGCACCGGATGGGGGCTAGAGACCCGACCAATTAACGCCGAACCTCAAAGAATTCCCAAACAAAACGGAGCGGCCTGACGCCAACCCGCAGGCAATTGAATGAGTGCCGCAGGCTCGCGACCCACAAAGCAAGCACTGAGACGCCGAGCAAATCTTATTTGATCGGCTCTCTAGGAGCCTGTCGGAAATCAATCGGTTATGAAATGTCTTTGCGGTTATACACAATGAATCTATTGCGATCCGACAGTCTCCTAGCTTCTCAGATATTCTCAACTGTCCAAGAACTGCCCGGAGCAAATCCGTGCAGTTTCGGACAGTTGCCGCCGTCTAGCCAGACGGCGCTAGGAGCGAGTCGGAATACTCCGACACGCTCCTAGGGCCCGGTCACCACAATCGGCGTCGTGGTCGGCTTGTAGCTGTTGTCCGCTTCGCCATCGACGACCCGCAGCGCATCTTTGCCCCAGTCGTAGGCCGGACCCTGCGTGCCAGAGACTTTGAGCAAATCTAAGTAGCTGGGTTGCTTGCCACCCAAAAGCGCGACCAGAAAGCGACCTAAGCCCGCGCCCGACCCGCCGGCGAACGACTCCAAACCATTGGTAATCGTCTCCAGATCCTGGCTGCCGTTGGCCTTGAGCTTGAAGTAGTCCTGATTGTAGTAGTTGTAGCTGATGCACGAGTCGATAAAGAAAATCTGGTAGCTTTTGGGGAAGTTGGCCGCAGTGTACAACTCCGGATCCCACGGCCCCGAACCGATGTAGCTGTGGCCGTTGTACAAAATCACGTCCGACTTGCCGATCGCGCGCTTATGCGGCGTGTTGGTTTCGCCAGCGCCAAAAAATTGGTTAATGCGAATCGTGACTTTGCGCGCGGCAGCTGAGCCAATCTTGACCATGACGGACTCTTCCAACGTCACCCAGCGCTTGAACAGCGCCTCGCCGACGGCCTTGCGCAGCGCCAATTTGTCGGCAGCGGTAAAGCCTGACGGATAGCCGCTATCGGCAAGCTGCCATTGAATAAACTGCCCAAACGTCGCGCCCACCACACTTTTGCCGTTGACGGTGAACTTGCTGAGATCGGTCGGCGGATCGGTGGCCGTGATCTTCAAGTTGGGCCGCGCTACCAAGAGCACGTCCATTTGCTCCATCATTTCCAGATACCCGGAGTCGTCGATCACGTGATGGGCTTGGCCGGGCTC
The DNA here is from genome assembly GCA_009692465.1 of Myxococcales bacterium. GTDB lineage: Bacteria > Myxococcota_A > UBA9042 > UBA9042 > UBA9042 > SXRM01. The sequence continues at coordinate 2,649 of SHZD01000026.1, read as the reverse complement.
CGGATGATCGATCTCGCCGTTGACCAACGCGATGATGACCTTATCTTTTTCGATACCGCCAGCCCACAACCGGCTGTATTCTGGCCAAATTTGCCCGTTGGTCGACTTGCCGGGGGCCAAGCGCACCGTCAGCGGTTGGTACAGGCGGTCGAGTTCCTCTTGTACCACTTGGCCGGCTTTCACCGCCTTGGCCTTGCCCACGCTGTCGATGGCTTTTTGTTCGCCGTTCATGGCGGTACGGCAGGCACTGCGCGAGGGGTCAAACACGTACCACAGGTCGCTGCGCATCTCTTGGGCGTCTTTATCGTTGGCCGTACACTCTTTGAGCACGCGATCGGCCTGAGCAGAATAGTTGCCGCACAGCACCCCCAACGCCAGCGAACTTTTGCGCGCCATGGTCTTGGGCACAATGCCCTTGTCGGTGAACTTGTAGCGCACGCGGACCATTTTCGCGTTGCTGCCCGCCTTGGGATTGACCACCGTTACCGCTTCTTTGGTAGTGGCGGCGATCTTGATGTCGGCCAGCTCCTTTTTGGCCACGCCGACATTGGCAATGCGCAACGGGCCGAATAGGGTGCGCGTTTGCTGTTGGACAGCCGACAGGATCGTCTGTTCCGACGCTGTTTCGCTGACATACACCATGCCTTCGAACGACAAATCGCGTTCGAGGGCGGTCACGCTTACGAGTTCCTGATCGTCACCAGTTTCGGCAGTCGGCGGCTGTTCGCAGGCCGGCACCGCCAGGGCAAACACCAGCGGCGCAATCCAGCGCACAACCACGAGATGCCTAGTATCCATCGTCATTTGGCTCTTGTTCATTGAGAACTCCATGCTTGCAGCCGACAGCGGCGGTTACCCATTTGGGGGGCCCTTACCCATTTTTGGGGCCGTCGCCTATTTTCGCGGCCGTCGCCTATTTTCGCGGCCGTCGCCTATTTTCGCGGCCGTCGCCTATTTTCGCGGCCGTCGCCTATTTTCGCGGCCGTAGTTTTGGCCCAAAACAGTCGGTAGTCAAGGCCTTTTTTCGGGTCAGTGCATTTGGAGTTGCCCTGATGCATTCACGCTGTGGGCCGTTGCGATCAAACTTTGCACCAAACTTTACTCTGGCGTGGGGCGTCGTATCTTGCGCACCATGGTCTCAGAACTCGTCAGCGACCGCCCTTACGCCACCCAAGCCGGCACCGCCCGCTTTGTCCAGCGCCATGGCGCCCACACGGCGGCCGACGCCTATTCGACTGTCGGAAAAATGCTGTTGTCTTCTATAGGCTTGGGCACCTATACCGGCCCAGCCGACGACAATGGCGATGCCGACTACACCCAAGCCGTGACTGACGCCGTCCGCCGCGGCATCAACGTCTTTGACACCGCCAGCAACTACCGCCATCAGCGCAGTGAACGGGCGATCGGCGCCGCGATTGCCGGTCTGATCGCCCGCGGCGAGATCTTCCGCAGCGAAATCCTGATCGCCTCCAAAGCCGGCTTTGTGGCGTTCGACGGCCAGCGCCCCGCCGATCCACTGGGGTTTATTCACCAGCAAACGGTCGGCGCTGGTTTGTGCGATCCAGATGAATTAGTTAGTAATTGCCACTGTTTGGCCCCGGATTTCATTGCCGCGACCTTGCAACAGAGTTTGACCAACTTGGGCTTGGAAACAATCGACGTCTACTTTTTGCACAATCCGGACACGCAACTGCAAACCTGCGATCGACCGACGCTGCTCGAGCGCTTACGCCGGGCGTTTGTCAGTCTGGAAGCCGCTGCCGATCGCGGCTGGATTCGCGCCTACGGGCTGGCCACCTGGTCCAGTTTGCGCGCCCGCAGCACCGAGCGCGATTTCTTGTCGCTTTTCGATGCGGTGGCCGTTGCCGAGCAGGTGGCCGGATCGCGACATCGTTTCAAAGCCGTGCAACTACCGGTCAATTTGGCCATGCCGGAGGCGCACTTGCGCCGCAATCACCAATTGCGCGGCCAACCGTTGACGGCATTGCAGGCAGCTGACCACTTGGGGTTGGCGGTGTTTGCGTCGTCGGCGCTCAACTCGGGGCGGCTGGGCAAGGCGACTTTGGGCCACGTGCCGCCGCTGCCGCAAGGCTATAGCTGCGGGCCGGATGAGGACCCGGCGGTCACCGCGCTGCAGTTTGCCCGCTCGGTGCCGGGGGTGCACAGCGCGCTAGTGGGAATGCGCTCGCTGGCCAATGTGGCCCTCAACGCCCGGGTGCTGCGGATCCCGCGCGCGCCGCAGGGCTGGGTGCACATGGCGGCACAGCCGCTGCGGTCGGGGGCGTGGACCGCGATTCGCTAGATCCTGATCGATCGCCAGTCCAGATCAGTCAGATCAGTCAGATCAGTCAGATCAGTCAGACCCGCCAGACTAGCAGCCACCGATTTCACAACATGCTGCTATTATTTACGATTTTTGACAATAGTCGCCATTTTAGCTGCCAGCGCCGCCCCTGTTGCAAGTTTGCCCGCTAGCCTCCAGCATACCGCGGTTAGCCGGACCTAGGAGCCTGTCGGAAATCAATCGGTTATGAAATATCTTTGCGGTTATACACAATGAATCTATTGCGATCCGACAGTCTCCTAGCTTCACAGATATTCTCAACTGTCCAAGAACTGCCCGGAGTGAATCCGTGCAGTTTCGGACAG
>SHZD01000025.1 GCA_009692465.1 Myxococcales bacterium | reverse complement strand
CTGTCCGAAACTGCACGGATTCACTCCGGGCAGTTCTTGGACAGTTGAGAATATCTGTGAAGCTAGGAGACTGTCGGATCGCAATAGATTCATTGTGTATAACCGCAAAGATATTTCATAACCGATTGATTTCCGACAGGCTCCTAGAAGCGTGAGAGTTCCGCATGCCGCCAAATCGGCAGCCACGATGCATGAAACTCCTTGAGCGGCATGTGGAATGTGGGCCGCAGCTGCGGCCCACCGCGGGGGTTCGGGGCGGCGCGCCCCGAGTTTCTAGTTAGCCGATGACGTGAGATTTGCCCGGCGTCTCAGTGCTTGTTTCGTCGGTCGCGAGCCTGCGCCCAGGGCGTCAGGCCGCTCCAGTCTTGTTGGGGAATTCTCCCCGATAAGGCCTGAACTGGCTCGGTCTGTAGAGCCACGCCGCGCCACTGGGCCCTAGAGCACTAGTTGTCGTCGGAGGACTCCGTGATGGCCGGCTGGTGCAAAAGCCGGGTGCCCGCCGCCTCCGCCGCTTCACTCTCTATCTGACCGCGGGTAAACAACTGCTTGTCGGCGAAATCGACTTGTTCCCAGTCGGGCCCGGTGAACTGCTCGCGGCCCTGACGCAAGAAATCGTCAAACTGCGCGCCCAAGAAATCGTAAATTAGATCAATGGCTTGGCGTTCGCGCAGGTCCTGGACTTTGAGATCGGCACGCACCTCGACGCGGTATACCCACGTCCGAGTCGTGTTGGCCAGTTCCCAGCGCACCGCCAGCCAGCCCGCCTGCAGGTCACCGCCCAGCACCCGCAGCGTTTCATCGTTGCGCAACAGCCCCAGCCACCAACCGTTCACCATGCGCTCGACCCGTCGCGCTTCAAATTCACTTATTAGTTCACGGGTCATCGCCTACAACCGCCACCACAAATCGACCGTCGGCACTACCGGCCAGCCCTCAAGGACACTGAAGCCCTTTGGAGCCCCTTTGAGTCGATCGTTGACGGTCAAATGGATGACCGTGTGGGCGCCGCCCAGCCAGCTTCCGAGCGAATGAGTCCAGGTTGCCGCCAGCACCGGATCGTCAAAGCCACCCACAGCAAACCCAAAGCGCACATAGGTGGAAAATTGCAGCAGGTCGGTCGTCCTTGGCAAAAAATGCACGCCCAGACTGGCCGCGATTCCTTGAGAAAACCCCTTAATTTTATTGTTAATCAATTCGTCGAAGTGATTGGCGTAATAGGCGCCGCCCGTCAAAGACCATTGCTGACCCAGCCAAAACGAGACGATGCCGCCCATCACCAGTTCGCCCGGCGCTTTCTCTTGCTGCTCGGTGGTCGGCCCTTGGCCAAACGAGCGCTTGAAACTACTGGTGGCCGACACCACAAAACGGGTTTGGTCGACAATGCGGTAGCGCAGCGCCAAGTTGGGCACCAGCAGCAAGTCCAAAATGGGATGAGTTTGAATGGTCAGGCGGTTGGTCAAGCCGGCCAGCAACGGCGCCACAATGCCAATCGAAAACGTGCTCTGTTCCATCGTCTGGGCCGTGCCGAGCGCCACTTGGTTGATCGAGCGCCAATCAGCCCACAGCGGCCGCGGCCCGAGCAAGGCCACCCACGCGGTCAAGACACAGCCAATTGCGGTCAGTGGGCGCGCCATCGGCGCCAGTGTAGCGCAGTTTGGAGGGCGTGCCAGTCTTGGTCGCGACCTCACGAACTGTGCGTAAATTATTCGATCCCGTTGCCGCGGAGCCGACCGAAGCTTCGGCCAGGCAAACCGCAGATTGCGCCCGATCCAACCGGAAAACTGGATCGTCAAGGACTCAAGGACTTAGCGTTTCATTGACAGGCACCTACAGCCAATTACGCTCGAAGCTCCACGACGCGGGGCAATGGAAAAAATGACCGAAGGATCGCATCAACAGCGCAGCCACGCCCACCATCGCCAGACCTTTGAGTGGCTGGTTGCTCAGTACCACCAACTGCGCCAGCCCCATCGCGCAGTAGTGCTGGGGTTGGGGGCGCCTCAAGGAGCCGGCAAGTCGACGTTTGCTGGCTACGCCGTGCAGTGGTTTGCCGACATTGGCCTGCGGGCGGTAGCCGTTTCCATCGACGACTTCTATTGGCCGCGCCGCGATCAAGAGGCCTTGGCCCGCCGCCATCCGCACAATCCCTATCTGCAGCAGCGCGGCTACCCGGGGACCCATGACCTGGTCTTGGGCACCCAGACCTTGCACACGCTCGCGCACCTGTCGGATCAAAGTGACTGCTTGGTGCCTAGTTACGCCAAATCGGCGCTGGCCGGCTTGGGCGACCGCATGCCAAGCAGCCAGTGGCCGCGGGTGCACGGCCGGCTTGATGTGGTGCTGCTAGAAGGCTGGCTGCTCGGCTTTGAGCCGCTGCAGGCGGTCGAGCACTTGGATGCCAGTTTGACTGAAATCAACAATTTACTGAGCGATTACAGCCAGTGGCACGCCCAGTTGGATGCGCTGTTACTGTGGCGCATGGCCGATCCCCACAGTGTGATCGCGTGGCGCATGCAAGCCGAAGCGGCGCGGGTCATGGCCGGGCACGCAGGGCTAAGCGCTGGGGAAATCCGTGCTTACGTTGAGTTGTTCTTGCCGGCCTACGCCCTGTGGGGGACTCGACCGTCGAGCATTTGCGGTGCTCAGCAGCCCACGGTGGTGTTGGGTCCCGACCGACTTCCCCTCAGCTAGCGGTCGACCGGTCGGCCCAAACTCACCACCAAAATTTCCGCGAGCCCCGATTTCGGATGCAAATCAAGGAGAAGCGAAGCCCGAAGCGGAAACGGCCTTGAGGCCGTTGAGCATCGGACTGGAGTGCCGACGCACAGTTGCGCCGAAAGCGGGGAATCGCGGCCGGCGGAGGCGGTTGCACATCCGCCGCATCTGCGCTACCAACGCCGCCGGAGGCACTCGCTGGCTGGACCCAAGTTTTCAGAACAACTGCGCACCCGACCCGAAGTCGATCACAGCATTGCTGTGGCGCCGCCGCGGGTCGGCCGGTGGCTCGCTTTGTCGGTGGTAGTGGGCTGCCTCTCGGCATGGTTCGCCGTTGCCGAGCCGGCCGGACGCGCCTCCCATGCCACCTTTGATCTGGAGCGCGACCTGCAATTGGCTCAGGTCAGCGTCGTTCGCGGCGACCGCGCAACCCCCTGCACCTGGACCGACGACCACCGCTTCAGCTGTGATGCACAGCCGTGGGCCTTTGTCGGCCCGTATGGCAGCCATACTGCCGGCAAAGCGCGCCGCTGCATCTGGATTCATCCGCTGGCCGGCGGCGCCCCGACAGAACTGGTGTGGCCCAAGCAGCCGTTGGGAGCCCGGTTGGTCGCCAGTATCGGCTTAGTCGACGATGCCGGCCCTGGCAGCCCGGTCGAGATGACCATCGCCAGCGGCGCCACGGTGTTGGCGACCTTGCGCAGCTCCGATTCGCGAGAACTGGACACCAAGGAGGCCAAACTGCCCCCTGGACCCGCCATTGCGCCGTTGCGCATTCAGGTGCGCACGCCGGACCACACGCTGCGCATGGCCTGCATCGACGTGCGCATGTATGGAGAGCGGACGCCCACCGAAGCCATCGATACCGGTCGCGCCCGATGACAGAGGCGACCGCAAGCGAAGCTGCTGACCTGCAAGAAGACGCCGAGTTGCCGGCCGCCGCCACCAGCGGATCTGCCGATGGTCCCGCGTCCACGCCGCGCCGCGCCTTTGACTTCTCGGGCCGGGCCACTGACTGGTCGCGCTATGCCATCACGGCCGGAGCCGCGCTCGCCGCGTGGCTGTTTGCCGCCGTGGTCCTGCACTCTGGTGCTCCAGTCGCCGCTTCAGCCGCCGGCTGGCTGGGGCCGATTGCGGACCCGACAGTGGACGCCGCCCCGCTGGCGTGGCTGTTGGCCCGCGCCGTCTCTAAGTTGCCAGCCCAAGTGCGCGCCGAAGTCAGCTGGGCGCTGCAGTGGTTGCAGATCTTCATCGCAGGTCTCGGATTTTTTGGTGTTTTTTCGCTGGCTCGTGCCGCGGCCGGGCTGTGGGCGGGTTGTGCTGCGGCGGTCGTCGCCTTGGCGTGGCCGGACGCGCGCGAGGGCCTGACCACGGTGTCCGCTGAAGCCGTGGTAGCCGTCGCCGGGGTGTGGGCGGCTTGGGGCGCCCTGCACGTGCCGGACCAGCCCTTGCGCGGTGGATTGGTGTTGGCTGTCTGCGCAGCGCTGCTGGCGGTGGCGACGCCGGCTGGGTTAGTGCTGGCACCCTTGTGCCTGTTGGCGGCGTTGTGTTTGCCGACGGCGACCGCGCCCGACAGCCTAGAGCATGAATCGGGCCGCCCGGACTTGCCCGCCGGCAATCGCTGGCTGGCGTGGTCTGGCGCGGTGGCCTTGGCGATGGGATTGGTCTTGGTGGCTTTGCACGGCCAATCGCTCAAAACTTGGGGCGCCCACCAATTGGCGGCGTTGCGGGCGCCGACTGATGCGTCGGACTTTGGTCTTTGTTCCAAACTGCCCGTTGGCGGCACGGTATTGGCGTTGTTGCTGCAACTGCCGATTATTGCGGCTATTCTTGGACTGCATTCGCTCAAGCGCGCACTGACCTACGAATTGACGACCGCCCTGGCCGCGCCGATGGGCATTCTGCTGGCGCTGACCACCGGCTTGGCGGTCATCGGCGTGCCCACGGTCGGCCTGATCGATCCACTGCGCGCCCTGGCGCCGCTGTTTTGCGTGCTCATCGGCACCGCTGTGGCGCGGCGCCTGTTGGCCCTGCTCTCAGAACGGCGGTGGCTAGCGACGGCGCTGTGGTCGTTGGCGGTGGCAGCGGCGTTTGCCGCCGAAGTCCGTATGCTGCAAACCGATCGCCGTAATCTCATCGGTCGGCTGCCCGGCTTGTTCACCCAAGCTGAGCCGTTCCAACCGGCGGTGCTCAGGCCGGCCGATATCGCCTTGCTTCAGCATTTTGACCAGCCCACGGCGGTGCTCCCGGCGCGAGCGGGTGGTGCGTCCTTGGCAACGGCGCTCAAGGCCGCGCTGCCGGCTGTCAAAGTGCCCGGATTCTTTGCGGCCCACCGCGCGGCGCTGGTGGTGTTGCCGGAGCCGCCACGCCATCTGATCGACCGCGCGCTCGGCGATCACGGCACCAAGCTGGCTTGCACCGCCGATCTTCGTTTGTGTATTCATCGGATTGCCGGGCGTAGCCCCGCGAAATAAACCGGCGTGTGCTCGCGGTGCTCGGGATCACAACGCCGCGCAAGCAAGCCCGCAGGCCCCAGCACGCACACAACCCCAGCACGCACACAACCCGAGCCACTGCGGAGTTGATCGCGTCTCTCAGCTTGTCTTCAACTCCGATCCTGATAACGCCGCTAGTTTCCGCGATGCCGCCAGCGAATGCGCACCACATCGGCCAGCATGACCGCCGCATCCTTGATCGGGTGCACAGTCGAGCGTTCGTCATTGATCCAGCGCACGCCGACTTCACAAATCGGATAGCCAAGCTGGCGTGCGATGTATAACACCTCAACATCAAAAGCAAAACGCTCAATCGTCATCCGCGAAAAACACCGACGCGCCGCCACCGCGGCAAACAGCTTGAATCCACACTGGGTATCGGCAATCCCGCCCACCGCCAAGGCGCGCACTAGGGCGTTGAAGGTGCGGCCCATGGCCTCGCGGTAGGCCGGTTGATGGCGATCAATCGCGCTACCTGTGGTGTCGCGCGAGGCAATGGCGATATCGGCACCGGCTTGGACGGCTGCAAGCAACTTGGCAAGCTCGGACATCGGCGTGGACAAGTCAGCGTCGGTAAATAGGATCCACTGGCGGGTGGCCAACTCGACTCCGCGCCGCACTGCCGCGCCCTTGCCGCGATTGCGCCCCAAGGCGGCCACCTGTACCTGACTGTGCCCGCGCAGAACAGCCTGCGCCACCGCCACCGTGTCATCGCGCGAACCATCGTCCACCACAATGATTTCCGCCGTGGCCGCATTCTGGTCGCGCCAAGCCAGCAGCGCCCGCAGCGACGCTTCGATGCGCTCAGCTTCATTGTAAGCTGGCACGACGATGCTCAGGCTGGCCAAAATAGCGGCCGGCGTGCGGGAGTCTTCTGTTGCCATCGGCCTGATCAAGAGTTGGGCGGCAAAAACGGCCGCGTCGAGCCCGCTTCTCCAAACGAAGCCGGCTCAAACGTCAATTCAGGCGTTCTTCCAAGATGTTGTTTTCACCGCTCGGCTTGTCAACCGGCTTTTTGGGGCCAGTCTTGGGCCGGGCTTCTCTTTTCTTGGCTGCGGCAGCCTTGGCTTCATCGTCGCTCAATTTGCGCAAAGACGCCTTTAGTTTTGGAAAGTTGCGCCGCTGTACTTCGACGTCCTTGTCGGCAAAACCCTCCAAGTGCAACGAAGCGGTCACCGTCTCTTCGGCAGTCACCCGCAAGCCAAACGGGGTTTGACCGATGACCTTGCCATTGACCAGGACGTCGGCGCCCTCCGGTTCGGTGGTCAGTTCGACCATGATGGGACCGGCGGGGATGACCGGGCCAGCGGCAGGCCCCTCGGCAACCTTGGCCACAGCTTGGGGCGGCACCGGTGCGGCGACTGCGGCGACCGCGGGTGTCGGCACCGGATCTGCAGTCGTCGGCACCGGATCTGCAGTCGTCGGCACCGGATCTGCAGTCGTCGGCACCGGATCTGCAGTTGTCGGCGTCGTCACAAGTGCCACCGTGTCTTGGGGATCCTCAGTGCCGCCGGTCATCAACACCACTGCGATCACCAGGGCAACAACGACCCCAGCGACCACCAAGACGAGCGGCGCCTTGCTGCCTTTGTTCGTTGCCGACCCCGTTGCTGGCGACGAGGGCTCGGCGAATTCCTCTTCCCGCTCTGTCGGCGAGAAATCGATCTTGGGCACCGCCACATTGGAAACGGGCCGCGCCGGACCGATGGTGGCGACGGTACCCGATAAGGCGGTTGGCGCGATGATGGAGGGCGACAACCCGACCGCCTCGGGCGCGCGACCCAACGGCGGAGCGGGAATCGGCTTTTCGCCCGCCCGAGGCGTCGCCTTGACCTGATAGGCCAGCGTCCGCGCGGGCTCGGCTACGGCATCGTAGCCGTTGGTCGCCGCATCGGGGTTGTCGTTGGTGGCGGGCTGACCGGCGGAGATCGCCTGCTGGCGGGCACTTTCTGAGCGGTCCGCACCGCGACACGCTTCGAGCGCCTGCCGCATCTCCATGGCAGTGGCAAAGCGTTCTTCGGCAGACTTGGACAGCGCCCGCTCGACCAGACGCACAAACAGCTCCGACACTGGCGTGCGCGCCGTCTGGCGCAAGTCCGGCGGGGCATCGGCGACGTGGCTCAGCAAGACCGACAACGGATTTTCGCCGTCAAAGGGCGGACGCCCTGCTGCCAGCTGGTAAAAGACGCAACCCAGCGAATACAAATCAGATCGACGGTCGACGGCCCGGTTTTGCGCTTGCTCCGGGCTCATGTAGGTCGGGGTACCAAAGGCCTTGCCGGTGCCCGTCATGTTGGTGCCCAGTTTCTTGGCGATCCCGAAATCAAGAACCTTGATCACCGAGTCGTCGCCCTCTACTTGATGCATAAAGATGTTGTGCGGCTTGAGATCGCGGTGGACCAGATTGGCCGTGTGCGCTTCAGCCAAGCTGCGCAGCACTTGCGAACCAATGACGATGATCTCTTCTTCGCTAAAAACCTGACCTATCGCCACGCGATCGCGCAATTCTTCGTTCAGCGGCCGCCCGTAGAGCAGCTCCATCGCGATGTACAGCGCGCCGCCCTCAGTCTGGCCGAAATCGAAAACGCGAATAGTATTAGGGTGTTTAAGACTGGCGGTCACTTGCGCTTCGGCAAAAAAGCGCTGGATCATGTCGGAGTCATCCGAATCGAGCGATACAGCCAGCAATTTGATGGCGATATCCTGATCGGTCGCCATGTTTTTGGCTTTGTATACGGCGCCAAAGCCGCCCTGACCGATGACCTTGTCGATGCGGTAGCGGCCGTTGACTTCGGTGCCCTCAACCAGTTTGGCGTCGGGGTTTTGCGCCAACACCAAGGTCGCGGTGCCGTCGTCCGGGCATCGCGCTTCTTGGGTCTTCTTGCCGCATTTGGGGCACAGGCGCATGGGTTCTAGTCGTCGTCCGCTGGGCTAGAGTGGCAGTTGCGCGGTTGGCTGACCTGATGCCGAATTCGTGACAGGTGCCGAGTTCGTGACAGGCGCCGAGTTCGTGACAGGCGCCGAGTTCGTGACAGGCGCCGAGTTCGTGACAGGCGCCGAGTTCGTGACAGGCGCCGAGTTCGTGACAGGCGCCGAGTTCGTGACAGGCGCCGAGCATCCTGGCCCGCCGGCGTCGATCCGTTCGACGGCCGTTTCAGCCTGCGGATTTGCCATTGTATGCGACAACCCGCCTATTTGGCGACTGCCCGCCAATAGGTCCGCGACTTCGGCTAGTGGGGCCGGCAAGTCGCCAAAAACGACGGTGCCGTCTGGTAAAATATGAATGTCAAAGAGATTTTTTGGCATTCTGCTCAGTATGCCTCAGCTTAGGGTCTGTCCCTAAGTTACTCGATCTGTTTGCGCAACCTAGGAGCGGCCTCGAAATTCACCACCGAAATTCCCCGCGGCCCCCGATTTGGGATGCAAATCAAGGAAAAGTGAAGCCCAATGGGCGCGGATCAAGAAATCAGTCCTGCGAACTGATTTCCCGCGCCACGGAAACGGCCTTCGCGACCGTTGAGCATCGGACTGTAGCGCCGACGCAGAGTTGCGCCGAAAGCGGGGAATCGCGGCAGAGCAAGCACCAGAACCGGTCCCAGAATGCCGTATTCTGGGCCAGTTCCTCACAAGCCGCGGGTCGAGCCAGCCTTGTATTCTTTGGCTTCTTCCACGGGCAGCACCCCATCATAGTAGGCCTGATCGTAGCCATAGATGTCGTAGCCGAATACCGCCCGGCCCTCTTCGTCGACGCCGGCGCTGACATAGTCGATGTGCACCGCAATCGGGGTCTTGAGCTTGACCTCTTTTTCCTGGCGTTCCTTGATAATATCCTTGATTTCCCTCGCGCTCATCCCGCGGTCGCGGCCCAACACCAGCTCGGCCAGATCGACGGGCTTGTCGACGCGCACACAGCCGTGGCTAAACGGCCGCCGCGCCTTGGAAAACAGCGCCCGAAACGGGGTATCGTGCAGGTAAATATTGAACTTGTTGGGTCCTTGAAACTTGACGTCGCCCAGCAAATTGCTCTTGCCGGCTTTTTGGAACCACACCTCGGTTCCGTCGGCCTGCATCTCGCGAACATAGCCCTCTTTTTCCATAAAACTGGGGTCTTTTGCCAACTTAGGTTGCAATTCCAACTCAACCACCCGCGAAGTCGGAAACCACTTGGGCGCGATGATCACCCGGGTCATCTTGTGCGAAAACATCTTGGTGCGATTGATTTTGCCTTTCATGGCGGTCAATTGGTCGACGTCGATGTCGTTGTTGCCGACGATGACCCGGTGCTTGTCGATCGGCGCGCCCTTGTCGAACACCCACAACTTCTGAAACGCAATGTTAACAAAGATGTAAAAATCATCCCCCGGATCGCGACCCTCGGATTCACGATACCTCTGCAGCGCCAACTGGATTTGGCGCAGGCGTTTTTCGGCCGGTACGTCCATTTCGTTCAGTACCGTCTTGGTGACAATGCCGTCTTGATCGAGCTGGTGGCGGCCGGCGAAGTCCTTGATCGCGGTTTCTAAAGGCTCGTCAAAAAGATCGCCGCCATCGCCAGCCGAGTAGCCCTCCGCTGTCAGGCGGGTGCGAATCGCCCCAACAAGTGGATTAGTCTCGCCTTTCTTGAGTTGCTTGGCCGCCAGCTTGGGCAGCGGTTGCCAGCCACCGGCGTCGACCAGCTCTTTGTACGTGGCATAGGCGCCGAGCAGCAGCGGATATTGCGGATGGGTCGGCTGTTTGGCCCGCAGTTCCGCGCCCATGCGGCCCTTGGCACCGTCCAAAAACTTGGTCAGCGCATCGGCATGCTTGTCACTGAAGCGTTTGACGTCGCCCGGCGGCGTGTATTTGAAGGGGTGAGTGGGCAGGGCGTGATCGCAGTCGATGACGTAGCGCAGCGCCGCGCGCGTCAGTTCCACGTCGGCGTGCAGCAACGCCAAGCGGCTGGCCGTTGCGGTGAGAACCACCTGCGGCAAGGCGCGGTCCAGAGCCCGCAAGCCAGCGCTGCCCAGTTGGTCGCCACCTGCTCGCGCCAGATCCACCGCACTGCTGTCGCCACCGCGCAGCCAGAGCGCCGCCTGAGCCGCGACCAAGGCTGCCCGCGGTTGCCGATCGAGCCCCAGCCACACCTGCCGCTCGGCGGCAAACGCGGTGTTGACGGCCAGCGTCGCCTCATCGATGCCCTTGATTCGATAGCCGTTGCGATCCATGCCGTGGCGATCCAACTGGCCCAACTCGGCCAGCAACTCCGCGCCGTCGCTGTTGAGTTGGCCGTTGCGGTCATAAAATCGCAAAGCACTGGCCGGCGACAGCGCCTTGAGTGCCTTGCCGTCGGCGCCGGCGGCCTTGAGTTCACGCGCCAACGCCGCCAGTTCTGCCGCTTGGGCCAACTTGGCCTGTTCGGCGACGCGCGCCGTCACTTCTGCCCATGTCGGTACTTTTTCGGGCTGGTTTGCCGCAGCGGACGGCACTTCCTCAATGGCCTCAGCCTCGGCAGCCGCCGGTTTGGGCTTGGGCTCGCGGGCCGAATCGCAGGCGGTGGTCAGCACCGTCAGCACCGTCAGCACGGTCAGAGCGGCCAAAAGCCGCCAATTGCTTGGATTAACTAAAATACTCATGCTAAATCCACAATGGGCGGCGGCCAAGGAGCACTGTGCGCAGCGAAGGTGGACGATAATCGACAGTGCGTCTGCGTCAATCTTATCGCCGTGCTGGCCGCGCGCATTCCCCGTGGCCAGCCGAATTCAGCCCAAGTCAGCCCAAGTCACCCCAAGTCAGCCCAAGTCACCCCAAGTCAGCCCACGGCAGCCGTCACGGCGCGCTGCAGCGAGACCGCGTCGTTGCTGTCCGAAAAGTCCGGCACAAACCACACTTGGGCATGAGCGGGCAGGCCGGCCGGCACCGTGCCGCGGGCTTGGCTCTTGGTGACTGCCAGCGGCCGGGTCGCTCCCGACCACCGCCGGCACAGCGGCTCCACATCCCACACCACGTTGAGTTGCGCGGTGCGTTCGGGCAGCTCGATGTCCATCGCCAACTGCGGGCCAATCGCGTGCAGCCCCAGGCCGTCAGGCGCGGTGTGGGCGGCGATCGGCTCTTGCAAGGCCTGTTGCCACGTTGGCGGCAGCCGCTCGCCCAGCGCTTGCAGACCGGCCAGGGCGTCGTTGATCGGAAACAGCAGCCGCAAATCGCCGTCGACCGCCGCCACTGCCGTCCCCGCGGTCGCCTTGGGCGCCACCGAAGCGCGCAGGATTGCCGAATAGGTACTCGGATCGCCGGCCGCAATCTTAACATCGTGCAAAGTCCACGCCGCCGCTGGACCCAGACCCCCAATCACCTGCCGCATGGCACCGAGCGCGCCGCCAAAGGCCGCGGTGCCGGACAGGGCAACGGTATGATCACAAGCCGGAAAACGCCAAATATTGCGCGACCGCTGCAGCTGGACCCGCACCATGTCGAGATCGCCGCCGTCCGTCGCAGCCGTCGGTTGCAGCAGCGCCAAGTTGGTCGCCCCCAGATCAATACACAGAGCCGACAGAAATTCGGCCGCGCCCATCGCGGGCGAGCGCACCAGCACCAGTTCCCACGGCGTTTTACGGGCACCGCTGAGCAGTGCGTGCAATGCTGTCGCCCACGCCATGGCCGCGGCTGGCCCGCCTAAGTTGGCGTATTTCTTGGGCCAACGCCCGGCCGGATCGGCGCTGTGCGCCCCGGGCAGTTCCAGGTCGAGCGCCACAATCACCAATCGCGGCCCGTCCGTCGGCGCGGGTGGACCTGCGGTGCGCAGGCACAACGCATCGCCCCACGGCAAGGCGATGGCCTGTTCGCGCACACCGCAGCCGACGGCAAACATCAAGTCCAGCAAGGCAAATCGCATGGAAAACGGGTCGGCGTGGCGTTGCTGCAGTTTGGTCAATGTGCGATCTAGGTCAAAGGGCATGGGGCGTTCCATCGCAAACAAGAGGGCAATCGCCAACGCCAGATCGTCAGCAGTCAGCAGTCCGTGGTCCGCGAGCAGACTCGACCGCTGAGCCTGTCGCCGCTGTCCGACCGTGAGGCGCCGCAGCGCAAGCCTCACAAAGGTTCGTCGATTTGGCAACTGCTGGTGCCAGCCCACCCTGAAACCGCCGCCAGCAGCCACTGAGTCGACCGCAGACGACGCGGAAAGTGCGCATTGGCGCGATCTTGGCGTTGCTGGTACTCGAACCGCCGGACCCCGCTGCCAGCGCCTCGGCCCTGTGTGTTCATTGACAGGCTAGCCCGCGACTCCGACTATTCTGCCATAGCCATGGACTGCGTTTGAGAGGCTGTCTAGCTATCGTCACGAATTGCTGTTCGAAATGCGCGGGAGACTCGCCATGGCGATGAATTCTGAACCGCACGCTCCCAGTCAGGCCGCTGGCGCCGGCACCGCGGCAGCCGACATCGGTCGCCAGCAAGCGCCACGCGCACCGCAAGTTGGCGGCGATGGTGGCAAACGCAAAGGCGCCGGCCAGCAGACCCAAGAGGCCATGAGCGAGCCCGCCCAGAACGACCGCTACCCAGACGCCGGCGAGCGCCAGAGCCCTGCGGCCGCTGGCCAAAACTACGACAAGATTAAACAGGCGACGCAACCATGCAAGCCGCGCACTGAGCCGGTGCCCAAGAAGTTTGAGCGGTTGTTTGGCCACGATTTCAGCCAAGTCTGCATTCATTACGGCACCGGCTTGCCCGAAAAGCAGGGCGCGCAGGCGTTTACCCAAGGCAAACGCATTTACGTCGCCGATGCGGCTCCCAAGCTCGACTCGGCGCAGGGCGGCGAGCTGCTCGGGCATGAGTTGACCCACGTGGTGCAGCAGAACGCCGACCTGCCGTCGGCAGCCGGTTGCGCGCCTGCAGACGCGGGAGCGGGCGGCGCAGCGTCTGGCGCCGATGACGGTCACACCAAGCCCTCCGCTCAGCAGGGCGCCAGCGCGGCCGCGCCGGGTGGCAGTGGGCCCAGCGATGAGCCAGCCGACCGTGCGGGGGCCGCCCCTTCGACCGATGGTGCAGCGGGGGAAGTGCAGGCCGAAGCGGCGGGCGCTGGGGCGGCCAAGGGCGAAACGCAGAGCGTCGCGGCTGGCACGGCGACAGCTGGCGCGGTTCAGCACTTGAAGGACGACACTAAGGGCGGGGCCGTGATCTCCAAGGTCGTTCCCACCAAGGAGCAATTTCTCAACTTCGAAGCTAGTCTCGATCCAAAAACGGCCAATTTGTTACGCGCGATGGCGCTGATGGCGGCGACTGCGACCGAGGTCGACCCGGTAATCCTCAAGGCGGCCGCGAAAAAATACGGCGCCGACAGCATCGGGTTCGTGTCTGCCTATCTCATCTGGTGCAAAACCGCCGAGCTCAATAAGGTCTTCAACGAGTCCACCAAGGGCAAGATGCCCGTTGCAACGCTGGACAAGGCATACGAAATTATCGGCAAGCTGCCCCAAAGCGAGCGGGCCAACTGGATCCACAAAGCCGACGAGGAGGAGACTGCCAACTGGATCCTCAAAGCCGACGAGGAGGAGACTGCGTCGGGGGACGCTACGCGACCCGCTACTCGACCCGCTACTCGGTTGAGGAAGAACTTGAAGGGCTTGGGCTACGACGAAAAAGATAGCTGCGACTACAAGGAAAAATTCAACCTCGATCGCGACGAGCATAAGCACAAGCACGACGAAGGCGGAGAGATCACCTGCGGTGGCCAGATCACCAGTGAGCTGGCCACTCTCTCCAGTACCATCTTCGCCGCAATCCGGACTGCATCCAACCTTTACGTCAATGAGAAAACTCTAAAAAACAAGCAGAATTCGGATGCAGATCACCAAGAAAAGGTCGACACAGAAACCGGAGAGCTTGCGCCCAAGTTGGCGATTAGGGTCACTGGAGGCAATGATTTAGCCCACGGTTCGGGCGACTGCCACCGTGCTGGCAGAGCATTGGACTTCTGTTTGGAGGGGGAGGACCCGGTGCCGGAGAAACCAAATCCCATCAAATACCCAACCTTTGCCTTGGCTACGAAGATCATCAACCAACATTTACCCCTCCTCGGCAAGGGTGGCATCCCGTGGGCTGCGAACATTGCGGGGTATTTGGACGAGTACACAGACCGAAGCACAGGGGCCAGCGGTCCACACTTTCATATTCAGGTCGCAAAGAAAGGGGCGAAGTAAGAGGGCGTGGCCTAGAAAAATGACCGCGACCGCACCTCGCGGCGGTGTTGGGCGCCGCCGCCATCCGGCCCTAGAGACCCGACCGATTGACGCCGAACCTCAAAGAATTCCCAAACAAAACGGAGCGGCCTGACGCCAACCCGCAGGCCACTGAATAAGTGCCGCAGGCTCGCGACCCCCAAAGCAAGCACTGAGACGCCGAGCAAACCTTATTTGATCGGCTCTCTAGGTAGGCCAAGACTGCTGCAGGCGCCGGGGCTGGCGAATTCCGGTTCGGCCCGCAAGTAGAATGCGCGCCCGCTCTGCGCATCCGCGCCGATGTGTCTATGCCTAATCGCCACCGTGAGCGGTCGCTGCGGGTCCAGCGCAATAGGCCGTCTGGCGTCTTGGTGATTCTTGCTTGCGAACCGGCGCCCGTCTCGATTCCATAGCCTCAATGAGTCGCGCAAACCTCGCCCAAATTGGCCCAACCGGCTCAAGCATCAGCTAATTCCGCTAAAATCCGTAGGGTTTCATGCAGCGGCGCCTCATCGTCCTGCATGCCCAGTTGCCGGCACGCCGCCGCCGCCTGTTGCAGAAGCAACCGCGCCTGATCGACCTCGCCAGCCGCCTTGTTGTGGCGGGCCTGACTGAGCCATTGCAGCGCTTGTTGTTGCACGGCGTAGGGATCCCCGTTAGCGGCGATGTGCTTGGTCAATTCTGCAATTTGGCGAACCAACTCCAGCGCCCGCGGCTTGTTGGAGGCCGCCACGATCAACGTCTGCAAATACAGGGCATCGCGCTCGCCCAGCCAATTGCGCGCGGCGCGGTGGCGGGCGGCGGCGGCGGCAAAGGCATCGTCGGCTTGTTGCAGGTGACCGGCGCGGGCGGCTAACTGCCCCAACTCTTGCAGGTAGTGCGCTTGGGTATCGCGGCGCGGCAGTGCGCCCAGCAGTTCATATTGACGCGACATCTGGGTCCAAGCGAGCGGCACGTCGTCCCAAACCTGAGCTCTGGCGACTTCAGCGTGTAGGATCGCCCGCCACAGCCGTAAACTGAGCACCGGAAACAGCGCGTCCAAGGCCTTGAGTAGCTGGGCGTCGCATTGCGCGGCTGAGGTCGGCGCGGTCGGCGGCTGCGCCGATCCGCTCTGCAACCAAGTGTCCAAACTGGGCGCCGGGCACGCTGTTGGGTCCGCAAAGCGCGAGACACAGGGCTGCGCCGGCGCCACACCCGCCCGCCCCTTGGCCCGCGGACTGTGCACTGCCGTCGTCAGCCAGGCATGCGCCATTTGCAGTTGCCCTTGGGCCAAGCAGGCCACTCCGAGTGCGCGGTTGGCGGTCGCCGCGATCTCGGGCTCGCCCGCCAAAACGCCCTGTTGGCCTGCGTCTTCGACCTCGGCCCAGCGGCCAAACTGGACTAATGGGCCTGAAAAGGCGTCGAGAACGGCGGACCACAGGGTCCAATTGCGTCGGCGCTGCAAGTCTTCAAACACAATCGAAATTTGCGCAAGTGCCGCCTCTAGCGGCGGGCGCTGCGCCGGCGTTTCCAGACTGCGCGCTAAGGCGATGGTGATCGCAGCCGTGACCACCGCAGCCGCAAGGTCATGGCCCTCTTGCTGGCGCACAAACGCCGCCACCGGCTGGACGACGAACGGCCTGTCGATGCAGGCTCGGACTTGGACCAGACCTGCGTGGTTCAATTCGACGTGGGCCTCGCCTGCTGTCTGTTCGCCGCAGACTTGCCCGACCCAGCCGCTGCGGTCGTCGCCGCCAGCGGCCACCATCAAGTGCAACACACTGCGCGCGTTGTCACTCAACCGTTGCCAACACCACTGTAAAAGCGCGAGCTCACCGGCTGAGCTCTTGGCGGCACCCAGGCAGTCTCCCAAGCGCGCGATGCCCGCTGGCCCTTCTTGCTCGCCCACCGCCCGCAATTGGGCTGCCAGTACCGTCGCGGTCCAGGGCAGGTCGCCGGCTGCCCGCAGTAGCGAGCGCCAATGCGCTGTCGTTTCGGCAGGTGCCACCCACCACAAATCCAAAGTGGGCGGCATGCGCCAGCCGCCAAGGCGGATCACAGCATCGACAGTCGGGATCGGTTCCTCGCCTGTCGCAGTCCCGACGTCTGGGTGCGGATCGCCTTCGCTGAGCACGATCGTGCGCGCGTGCCGCAACCCAATCGGCAGCTCGCCGCCCGCCACCGTGGCCCAAGTCGCGCCGTCTAGGACCACCACGGCCCGCGCGCTGCCGATGATGCGGGCCAGATTGACCACCGGGCCCCCGCCTTGCAGGGCCGGGGTCTGTTCAGTGCTGGAGCGCGCCTGCCCGTGCTCGGAGGCTTGCCCGTGCTCGGAGGCTTGCCCGTGCTCGGAGGCCTGCCTGTGCTCGGAGGCCTGCCTGTGCTCGGAGGCCTGCCTGTGCTCGGAGGCCTGCCTGTGCTCGGAGGCCTGCATGTGCGCGGCCGCCTGGCGTAAGTTGGCGCGGCGACGCGTTTCGCCCACATCGAGCCACAGCAATCCATCCGCACACGCCGGCCACGGCTGCTGACCGAGCACATGCGCCACCAGCGAGCGTTTTCCGCTGCCCGCAGGCCCGACCACCCACAACAAGCGGCCTGCCGGCCCGGCTAAGAAAGCTTCTAGCTGGGCGATTTCTTCTTGCCGATCATGCAATACCGGTTCACGCCAGCCGACGCCGCCGCGATAAGACTGCAAGCTGTCGGTTGGGCTTGGGGGCATGCTCAGTCGCCTCAATCCCCGGTGAAATGACAGGCGCCTGCCGATTGGGGTCCATGGCGCGACTGGGCCGAATCGAGGGCACCTAAAGATCCAGCCACCCAGCCAACCGGTCGGCAAACCGGCAAGTCACTTGCTTGCCAGCGTGAGGAACTGTCCTCAACTCAGGATCTGTCCTCAAATAACTCGATCGACTTGCGCACCACTGGAGCGGCGAGTCGGCCTTTCAGGACGCGAGCTTAGCGACCCACAAAGCAAGCAAAGGGAACCAGTCACAGAATGACTTATTCTGGGACAATTCCTAAGGGCGCATGCAAAAACAACTCAATTTCGGTCTACGCACACCACGGAGCGGTGTGGCGCCCTGGGCGCACGCTAGCGACCCACCCAGCAAGCACTCGGAACCGGTCCCAGCATGACTTATTCTGGGACCAGTTCCTCAACCTAACCACATCGCCAGCGCCCAAACCGCAAATCCCGTGGTCGAAGCGCCCAGCCAGCGCCAACCGCTTGGTAGCCAGCGGCCGGCAGCGTCGACTCCGCGGCGCACGGCGAGCACAATCCCAGTGATCCACAGCACAAAGCCCAAGGCCACCGCCGCGGAGGTCAACGGCCCGACCCCGACCGGCCGCGCGTAGGCCGCCGTCAGTTGGGCCAAGAACGCCGTTTTAGCTGGCCCCACCGCCCGCGGATCGCCGCGCCGCTCGGCCACTCGCAACAACAAGGGCGGCAGTTGTTCGCTGCACATCGCCACCAAATCGGCGCGCGGCTGCCACAGCGAGCGCCCGGCGATCAGACCCGAGCGCAGATTGTCCAAGGCTTGCACCGCCAGTTCCGGGTCGGCGGCGGCGTGGCGGTGACCCAGATCGCGCAGTGCTTGGGCGGCGTCGCCGTGATCGGGGCCCCACGGCGTATACCAGCGCAGCGCCCATCGGTATTCATCGACGGCGCGCCACAGGTCGCCGGCGGTCTCCAAGGCGACCGCGCGCGCATAGCTTTGGCGTTGCTCGATCGTGGACCGCACGGCAAGGGAGGCCAGAATTACGGTCACGGCAAGCGCCGGCCACAGCCAACTGGGCCAGCCCCGCCCCGCCACATCGGCTTGCGTTGCAGGTTCTGTCACGTGAAATCCCGGCGCTCAAACAGAATCACCGCCCCGACCAGAAACACACAGGCCCAACTGCCCCCGTACAGGCAGGCGGTCAGCAAGTAGTGCCACGGCACCACCCAGCCGTGCAACACCGGATCGGCCACCGCAAAGGTCGACAGATCCGGCACCGCCGCCACCAGCAGCTTGCCCAGCGTGCGCATCGCCGGCACTTCGGCAAACACACCCTTGTTGGCGCCCAACAGGTCGGCAATCACGTAGTTGGAACGGCCGACCAGCACCATGCCCAACGTGAACACGCCCGACAGCACCGGTCGGGTCAGCGCCGAAAAAAACATCGCCACCGCGGTCACCACCACCAATTCGACTAGAGCCAGCGCAAACGTGCGCACCAACGGCCCCGTCAGCTGGCCGCCGCGCAGCACCAACACCGACCACCAGCACACCACCAGCACCGCTAACTGCCCAGTCAATAAGGTCAGCAGACCCAAGTACTTGCCAATCAGGAACTCACTGCGCCGCACCGGCTTGGGCAAAATGGCATACAGCGTCTTCTTGTCGATTTCCTTGTGGAGCAATTCGACTCCGAGCAACGTCGCCGTCACCAGGCAGACCAGCGGAATGACAACCATGCCAAAGGATTGCACTAGCCGCGCTTTTTGGTCGACCAGAGCCAAGTCGCTCAGCACCAGCGAAAACGCCAGCAACAGGACGGCAGCGCCCAGCACCCCGTAAAAAAGCTTGGCCCGACCCGCCTCCCGCAACGTATTGGCTGCCACGGCCGCCACCCGCACCAGCGCCGCCCATGGTCCTTGAACGCGCAACTGCAAGCCATTGCTGGTCGTAATTTTCATGCTGCGCCGCCAGCGCCGGGCCCGTCGACGCGGGTGGCGAGCGCTTTGCGCAGAAAAAGTTCTTCCAGCGAATCGCGCCGGGGGCTGATTTCACGCAGAGACAGCTGATTGTCCAAGGTAATTTTACACAGATGCCCGATGGATGCGGTGGGCAACACCACCCGCAGACCGCTAGCCGTTGTCGTCACCAATGCGCTGGCAATCGCTTGCAAAGCCGTGATGGCCGGCGCTGGGTCGGTCGGCAGATCGAGCACGGCTTCCGACTCTAGCGCGTCTTTAGCCAGCAATTCACTAAGCTTTCCTTGGGCTACCGCTTCGCCGCGGTCCAAAATACACACCGCATCGCACAGGGCTTCGATATCGGTCAGCACATGCGAGCTGAAAAACAGGCTTTTGCCCTGCCGGCGCAGTTCGGCCATCAGTTCGCGAATTTCTTTGCGGCCCATCGGGTCAAGACCGGAGAGCGGTTCATCCCAAATCAACAAATCGGGATCGGCGACCAGACTTTGGGCAATGCCGACGCGCTGCAGCATGCCTTTGGAAAACCCGCGCAACGGTCGCTTGGCGTCCAGGTCAAGGCCGACCAGCCCGAGCAACAGACGGCTGCGCTGCTTGCGGGTCGCGGCGTCAAGCCCGTAGAGCTTTCCAACGTAATCAAGCACTTCTGACGGTGTAAGGTAGTCGTAAAAGTACGGCGATTCGGGCAAATAGCCAATGCGGGCCCGCGCCAAGGGGTCCGACGTCGGGCGGCCAAAGATGCGCGCCGTGCCACTCGAGGGGGCAATCAGCGCCAAAAGGCATTTGATCGACGTGGTTTTGCCGCTGCCGTTGGGTCCCAGATAGCCCAACGACTCGCCGCGACGCATGACCAGCGAGACGTCGCGCACCGCCGGCACTTGGCGCGCCCAAAATCCAACCCGAAACGTCTTGCTCAGGCGCGACAATTCCAGAACGGAATCGCTATCGGCAGTGAAAGTGGAGTCAGCGAGCATAGTTGCGACGCAATCCGCTGGCCAATGGCCGCTACGGGCGCGCAGAATAGCGCAGGACCCTGACTGGCTCAACAGTCGTGGTCAGTTCCGCGCTTGGGGTATCGGCGGGCCAATTTCACTAGAATTGCCAATTTGCCCCTACCGCCAGCCGAAATTCCGCTTCGGTGTACAGCGGTGAGTGGTCGGTTTCGTTCGGTTGGCGCACCCGCCACTTGCGGCCGGCGGACAGTGACGCATACCACGGGCCCTGAACGCGCAACCGCGCCATCACACTGCCCGTCCACCGCAGGGGTTGATCGGCAGCCTGAGCGGTCCAGCGGTTGGCCAGCATGGCGTGCAAAGTCAGCGATCGCTCAGCGTCGGTTTGCAGCCACACTAGCGTGTCCAGCCGCCGGTCGGCCAACCAATCAGCGACCATCACCAGCCGAAATTTGCGGGCGCGGGTCACGTCCAGCGATCCCCGCGCGCCCAAGGTGGCGGCGGTGCGCAGGGCCGCGTTGCCCGCGACATCGCTGCGCAGGCTGCGGCTGTCCAATTCGTACAGCGGTCCAAACCAGCCGGGGACGTACAGCGAACCACCGCTAGCGAGGGGCGCCAGCAGTCGGCCTTCGAGCTGCAGAGCGACCGCTAGATCGCCGCGCCGATGCCAGCCCATCCCGCTGTGGACGGCCAAACTGTCGGGCAGGTGGCCCGACAGCGATACGAACAGCGTAAGGGCGCGCTGGTCGTCGCCCCACGCCACCAGCGACAGATCCGTGGCGAGCAAGGGCGCGTCCACCTGCCACGGGCCCTCACTGCGGGTCGTTGGGCCCTGTTGACCAGTGCTGGCCGTGATTGCGCGGTCCATGGCGGCCTGCAGGCCAAAGCGCAGACGCCTCCAGTAGCCGCTGGGCACCGGCCGACCCCAAGCCCGCAGACCCACCAGATCCCAGCGCATCACGTCGCCCACCAGTGCACTCAGGCCCCAGTCCGGCCGCTGCACATCGATCACCGCCCCGGTCTGCCACGAATCGAGCAGCAGGTTATTGTAGTACCGGTAGATGAGTTCGCCATGCCCAAGCGAAACACCGGTAATATCGCCTAGATGAACCTTAACATCGCCGGACCAACCGTCCCAGTCAAGGTAACGCAACAGGCGGCCAAAATCGCCGGGTTCGTCCCAGTCTTCGCAGCGCAAGCCGGGGGTATGGCAGCTGTCAGCGGGTTGACCATCGAGCACCCGAAAGCGCAACGGCGCGCCCACTCCCCATTGAATCGGCCCACCGGCAAACGCTAGCCACGGGCTGGTGTCGACAAAACCGTCGGCGCCCAGCCAAGTGGTGCCGACATCGACACCGCTCGACAGGCGCCAGCCGTGGGTGTCGGCGTAGCCAGCAGCGGGCAGCGCCAGCACTGCGCACGCCAGAGCCCAAGCCGCCGTGGCTGGCTGATATGGAGTGCAACTCATGGATTACTTGAGGTTGTGGGCAGCTTGGCGTGCGGATGGGCCTTGTCGTAGACCCGCATCAAGTGCGCTGTCGAGGCGTGGGTATAGCGCTGGGTGGTCGAAAGGCGAGCATGGCCAAGCAATTCTTGCACTTCGCGCACATCGCTGCCAGCGTCCAGCAAGTGGGTGGCAAAAGAATGGCGCAGCGCATGGGGATTGATGGTCTTGTGCAAACCAGCCATAAGACAGCGTTTTTCCAGCATCCGCGCCACTGAGCGCGTCGACAACCGTGAACCGCGCCAGTTCAAGAACAACGCCCGCTCGGCATCGCCGCGTTTGGGCGCCGGCAGCGAACCGCTTTGCACCCCGCGCTCCAGCAATTGCCGCCGCGCCGGCAGCCAGATGTGCAGCGCCGCCTGCGCCTTGGTGCCGTACGGGACGATGCGGGTCTTCTTGCCCTTGCCGCGCACCCGCAACAGCCGCTCGCCGTCGCGGGCATGGATCACATCGAGATCAACGAGTTCTGAGACGCGCAGCCCCGCGCCGTACATCAGTTCCAAAATCGCCACGTCGCGCAGTTGCAGCAGCGGGTCGCCGTCGTCTCCTTGCAGCGGTTTAGACAACAACATAATAATTTCATCGACACTAAGCATTTTCGGCAGCGACTTGCGCTGGCGCGGACCCTTGAGGCCTTCGAGTGGACTGCTGGGTGCCCAGCCCAACTGCATCAAAAACTTATAAAATGTCCGCAAAGCGCTCAGCCGCCGTGCCACTGAACTGGGCGCCAGCGCGTCGTACAGCGATTCGGCGTAGTCGTGCAGGTCGTCGCGTTGGGCGTTTTCGGCCGCGATGTGCCGCTGTTTCATGAAATCGGCAAAATGGGACAGGTCAATCCGGTAGGCCCGCACCGAGTGTTCGCTCAGGTGGCGCTCGACCACCAGCGCTTCCAAGAACGCCGCCACCGCATCACGTTGGGCGGTTTTCTTGGTGGAGATGCCTTGGATTTCGCGAGGTTGAATGGCTGGGGAGGGTGTAGCGTCCATGGCCGCCATTGTGCCGCGGGCGGGTCGCTTGTCGATTTTTTCGCTGCAATGAGGCCACCAACCCAGCCGTCGCCTTGCTCCCTGATCTCCCCCAACCTACTAAAAGGCTGCTTAAACCACACCAATCTGCTACCATCGCGCGCGCGCCAGAGTCTGGTGGCGATTGCAGGACCGCGACCCCGCAGAGGACTCGCGGCGATCCTGATTTTGGCTCGCCCAGTCCGCGTGCAGGTCTTTACCCCGATGCAGGTTCTTGCCGTGTCCACACCTTTTCGCTGCCAAATTCGCCTGTCGCTAAGCGATCTGGACCGTGGGGTCTACGCCCAGCGCACCGTGGCGATGGCCCAGTTTCCCGACGAACCGGACCAGCATGTGCTGCTGCGGTTTTTGGCGTGGGTGTGGTTTTACGACGAACTGCTGCGCGACGGCCAAGGTTGGCTCGATCAAAACCAGCCAGATCTGCTGGCGCTGGACCTGACTGGGCAATTGGCGCTGTGGATCGAATGCGGCTTGCCTCCGCTCAAACGCTTGTGCAAGGCGTTGGGTCGGTCGAAAACGGCGCGCTTTATCGCCTTGTTTGCTGATCCAAGCGAGGCGCAGACCTTTCGCAAACAGGTGCTGGCCGAGCGTCCGCGCCATCTGGAACTCATCGAAGTCTACTGCGTCGATCCGGCCTTTGTCGGTTGGCTGGAAGGCCATGGTCGCCGCAACATGGACTGGTCGGCGACGCTCAGTGACGGCACCCTGTATTTGGATTGCGACGGGCATACTGAGCAGTGTGTGCTGGAGCGTATTGCGCTGCAGTGACGGCCTCGGCACCCACTTTTGGCTTGGCCCTGGTGCAAACGCACCCACCGGAGCTGCTGTGAACGAAATCGTGTTCTTTCTAGAACGCCGCGAGGCGACCTACCTGCAGCGCCTGCGCACGCTGGTCGACATCAACAGTGGCCTGGATAACCCAGCCGGTCGCGACAAAGTCTTAGAATTACTTGAGACTACCTACAAGTCGCTGGGGTTCGCCTGCGAGCGCATCGCCTGCGCCGGGGCCATGACTCACTTGGTGGCGCGCCGCCCGGCTCACAAGGCGGATGCGCCCAGGATCCTGATTTTGGGTCATTTTGACACCGTTTACGATTCTACTAGTGAATTTCAGACCTTTAGCGAACAAGGGCCCTACTTGTGCGGTCCCGGCGTTGGCGACATGAAGGGCGGCTTGGTGGTGGTGCAGGCCGCGTTGGACGCTCTTTTGCATGTCGGCAAACTGGGCGATTTCGATTGGTTGTGCTGCCACAACGCTGACGAGGAAATCCAGTCGCCGACGTCGCGCGATCTGATCGAAACCTGCGCAGTCGGCCGCGACATTTGCCTCGACTTCGAAATTGGCCGCCGCTCTGGCGCCGTGGTGCGATCGCGGGCTGGCGTTGGCCGCTTTTTCGTCACCGTCCACGGCAAAAGCGCCCACGCCGGCATGGACCACAGCTCAGGGGTCAATGCGATCGTCGGTTTGGCCAAGATTATTTTGGAAATTTCGGCATTGGGCGACCCGGCCAAGGGCACCACCGTCAACGTCGGGGTGGTCAAGGGCGGCACCAAGCGCAACATTGTCCCAGACCATGCCAAAGCGGAGATCGACGTGCGGGTGCTGACCGTCGACGAAGGCGCGCGCATCGAGTCCGCAGTGGCCAGCATCTGCTCGCAACCGCCCGTCGTCGGTGCCGCAGTCGAAGTCATTGGCGGGGTCGGTCGGCCACCGTGGCCACGCAACCCAGTCTGCGACAAGCTGATTGCCCATTTTCAGCGCATCGCTGACGATCATGGCATAGCGCTAGGCGCCGAAGACACCGGCGGCGGTTCCGACGCCAATTTTACCGCGGCACTAGGCATCCCGACCATCGATGGCTTAGGACCAGTCGGCGAAAAGCCGCATACGTTTGACGAGCGAATCCAGCGTCATAGCGTGGTCGAGCGCGCTAAATTGGTCGCTTTGGCCTTGCTGGCCTACAAGCCGGAGCGCGGCGAAGTCAACTAATCACAATGGCGGCCGTCGCCGATAAACACCGGAAAACGAGTCGCATTTGCACTGCGCGCTTGCCCCCACCGCCCTTGGTGCGGATACTGACTTTCGCGCGCCCGTCTCGCCCCTGCGGTCGCCGCCTGCAAGGATTTCGTGCCACAAGTCCTGCTCGTGCAGCCGCCCCTGCTTTTGCACGGCGATTTCATTGACTATCCCTACTTTGCCTCGCTGGGTCTGTGGCAAGCCGCCGCCTGTTTGCGCGCCGCCGGTCACAGTGTGCAGGTGCTCGACGCCTTGTGCCAGCCGTCGTCCGGGCTGATTTCTGAGTCCAACGGCATGATTCGACTGGGGATCCCCCTGTCTGGTCTGCTCGCCAAGCTGCCAGAAGTGGCGCCGGAGGTGGTGGTTATCGGCCACAGCCCGTGGCTGCGCGCTCGACCGGCTGCCGCCGAACTGCGCAAGCTCGCCGATCACCTGCGCCTGCGCTATCCGACCGTGCCGCTGGTGTTGGCCGATTGCGACGTCGGCGGGATGCACTACATCGAATGGGGCGTGCCCGAGCTCGACGATCTGCACCTCGATTGGGGCTGCAAGTACGAGTCCGACGACGCCTTGCCGCAGTTGGTGGCGCAGTTGGCGGCGGGCTCCCAGCCGGCCGAGCGCTTGACCATCGGCGCGCCGCAGGCCGAAAGTTTGCACGACACGCCGTTGCCCGCCTACGACTTGGTGGACATCGCCAGTTTTCAGAAATTTGTGGGCCGCGTCGCTAAGGCCCGCCATAAACAAGAGATTTTTGCGCTGGACCCGCCGCTGATGGCGGTCAAGACCAGCCGCGGCTGTGTCTACAAGTGCAACTTTTGCACCTCCAACCCGTGGAGTCGCGCAGGCGAGCAAGGCAAGGCCTACCGCCGCCACAGCCCCGAGCAACTCGACGCCCACGCCAAGCTGCTGCGCGAATCGTTTGGGGTACGCCGGTGGGTGGTGCTGGACGAGCTGGTCAATGTTCACGCGGGCCACTTCGACGCCTTGCTTGATGTCGCCGAGAAGTATGATCTGCAACTGGATTTTCCCAACGGCATGCGCGCCGATCGCCTCAGTCACGCTCAAGTGGCGCGCTTAGCGTTGCGGACCCCGGTGCTGTCGATTTCAGCGGAGTCGGCCAACGAGCGCATTGCCAACGACGTGATCGGCAAGCGTTTTGATCTCGATGCCACCGAGCGGGTCGCCAAATGGTGTCAGCAAGCGGGTTTGCGGCTGGTGGTCCATTGGATGATTGGCCAACCGACGGAAACTCGGCTGGAAATTCTCAATACGCTCCAGACGGCGTGGCAATTGTACGAGGGTCTGGGCGCCGAGCCGTTGTTGCAGTTTGCCACCCCGATCTTGGGTACCGAATTGCACAAGACCGCCACCGCCAGCAATTTGTGGACCAGTCGCGAAGATCGCGATATTGGACCCCTTTTTCAGGGCAAGCCGGTGCTCAAGGGCGTCGATTGGACTCCGGCCGATTTGTGGGCGGCCAAGCGAGTTTTTGAAACGAAATTGCAGATGTGGCGACCGCGCAAGGTCATCATGAACACCACCTACGTCTGCAACAACCACTGCGTATTTTGCGCCACCGGCAACCGCAGCGACTGGCATGGCGATACCGAAAAACAGATCGGCTTTTTGCGCCAGCGCCGCGAACAAGGCTTCGATCTGTGCGATTTCGACGGCGGCGAACCGACGACTAATCCGCACTTGTTTGAGTTGATCGGCGCCGCTAAGTCACTGGGCTACCAACAGATCAACCTGACCACCAACGGCCGGATGATGGCGCTGCCGCGCAATGCGGAAAAAGTGGTGCGCTCGGGGCTGACTTCGCTTTTGGTGTCGCTGCACGGCCCCAACGAGGCCGTTCACGAAGAAAACGTCCAAGCCAAGGGCGCCTTCAAGCAGACCATCGCCGGCATTGCCAACGCCCGACCGCTGTGTGACCGCCTGCATGTCGAATTTGGGGTCAACGTCACTTTGACCAAGATCAATACGCCAGTGCTGATGGAATACGGGCAGTTGCTGGTCGATCTGGGCGTCAAGCTGTGCAATGTGCAGTTTCTGACCCCGTTTGGCCGCGCCAGCGCCGATTGCCAGCCCGATCCGGCCGAAGCGGCGCGCTTGGTTATGCAATTGATTGACAAGTTTGGCGACAAAATTCGCTTTCAGGTCATCAACTTGCCGCTGTGTTTTCTGCCAAATTACGAAGAATACGGCTTGTCGGATATTGGCAAGCTACAGCGGCACATGATCTTTGTGACCATGGACGATGTGAATCTTTTTGACTATTTACAAAGCCGGCGCCGCCACGAAGACAAGTGCAAGACGTGCCTGATGTCGACGGCCTGTGAGGGCTTCTATTACTGGCCCGACGAGTGGAAAGACCAAGCCCGGCAACGCTTTGGCGATTGACGGCGGTTAGAGGGCGTATTCAAAAAACGCCTACTGTGGTTCAGGATGCATCCCGGCATGCTGCGTTGGCGATTGTCTTCCTCCCTGCAACGCACTGCGAGTGCGTTTCGGTCGTCAGGAAACCGCCGCCTTGCCTTGCGGGCGCCTGTTTCCGCTCGCTTCGGCAATGAATGTAAACACCCTCTTAGCAACTGTCCCAGAATAAGTCATTGTGGGACTGGTTCCGTTTGCGTGCTTTGTTGGTCGCTAAGCTCGCGTCCTGAAAGGCCGACTCGCCGCTCCTGTGTTGCCCAGATCGATCGCGTTAGTTGTGGACAGTTCCTCAGCCAGCGCCACCCGTCGACCCCAACTGCACCCGCGACTTGCAGTGGACCTCGGCACAGGTCAGGCAACTGCGCGCCTGTTCCCAACTGTGCAGCAACACCTTGCGATTGGTCGCGAGCGTTTCGTGGCTCAAAAGTTCACCGCTGCTTTGCGAAAACGTTTTTCGCAGCAAGACGTTGCGCCGCTGGCGCACCCCGGCGATGACCAGCACTTGGTCGCCTTGGGCGCTAATTTCGCAGCGCACCAGCGGCGCGGCCTTGCCATTGACTTGCAAGTGCAACTGCCCGCCGGCCACCGTGCAGCCCAGCCGCACCCGCTGCAGCGGCGCCATCCGCAAGTCCACATGCGGCCAAAACAAAGTGGCGTCAAGCCCCCAAATTTCGTCGACTGGCGGCGGCACCGCCTGCTGCGAATGACCGTGACGCTCGACAATGGTCCAGCCCAAGCGCGCACCCAAGGCGAACAATGCGTTGGAAAGCAAGCACAAGCCGCCACCCAGCGCCGGAACGATGCAGCCGCCGCGCAGCTCCATGCCGTAGGCAAAGCCGCGCTGCGCGGTAATCCTGCCCAATGTCGGCCAAAATGCCAGCGGTTGATGCGGGCCGATCACCAGCCCATCAAAAAACGCGGCTGCCAGCGCGAGATTGTGGCGCTTGCCCTGTTCCAGCGTCGGATGGGCAGCGGCGTCGTCGCGATCGATTTGAGTGGTACTGTGGCCATGCACGTGCCCAAAGTCGGTGTTGTGACGGGCAAACTGCGGTGGCGGGTAGGCGGCGGGCTGGCGCAGATGATCGACAAGCCGCAGACCACGGCGCAACTGCACCCGCGCCTGCCGCCAGGCAATTTGCAGCTTGGTGTCGTCTTTTAAGCTCATCGCCGACCTCCCTCGCCTTGGACCGATTGCAGTCTGCGACGCCCGCCAGCGGCACAAGGTCTAGAGACCGGACCAATTAACGACGACCCACAAGAAATTCCCCAACAAAACTGAAGCGACCTGACGCCAACCCGCAGGCAATTGAATAAGTGCCGCAGGCTCGCGACCCACGAAACAAGCAATGAGACGCCGAGCAAATCGTATTTGATCGGCTCTCTAGGGCAAGCCGACACCTGCGCTCGCTGGCAGCACCTTGGCGGCATGGTCGCGCAGCACAAAAAAACTGAGCTTGCGCCGCTCGTGCCAAGCCAGCGCCTGATCCCATGGCGGCCACGTGTACGAAACGGTGCCCTGCGCCGGAATTTTCCACGCTTTGGAACTGCCATCGCCAGCCACCGTCGGCAGCGCCGCTGGCAACGTGTCGCTGACCTCCGGCTCTGCCTCGTCCTGACCGGCGTAGCTAGCGGCCATCACGCCAATTGCCGGCGTAATCGCGGTACCAATCGTCGCCGTCGTGTCGCTGGCATGGTCGATCACCCGGCGCTGACTGGGATCGGAAAAATGCAAAAGCGCCCACGGAATCCGCAATTCCATCACCCCGCTCGCCCGATCAAACCAAAAATTGCTTGCCGAATTCTCAGTTTGCAGTCCGGTGCGAAACCGCCCGGTCTCTTGGGCCAACTGTCCGCTCAGCATGTGAAATTGGGTCATGTTGCCCGGCAGCGGTTCGTGCCACACATACTCGCTGTTGGTCCGCGCTTGCACCAGCAGCCACTGGCCGGCGTCATTGGTAACTGTTCGATATTTCTGCCATAATTGCTGCTGACCTTGACCGATACCGAACAGGTCGTACGGCCGATCCACCCACAGTTGCACGTCGGTGGCACTGTGAATGCGCACGATAAACTCGGCGCGGCGCTCGGTCTGCAGCTTGCCTGCCGCATCGAGCCGACTGTCGCCCCTGTTCGGATCGACGGTGTCCAGTGCGATCGCGTAGTCCACCCGGTCCCATTGCACCTTGCCGTCGCCATCGGGATCGAGGCTCTGCACCCGCAGCCGAATGTGCAAAAATCCGGCGTCGTGGCTCACCGTCAGGTCCTGCAGCACCCGCATTGGATCAAAACCATCGCCGCGCGGCGAAAGATGCGGAAAACTCTTAACCAGTTGCGGGGCCTTGCCGACCCAGTCCTTTTGCTGACCATCGATCTGGTGGCCAGTGGTCGCATCTCCGGGCAGCAGCGCGATCAACCCGTAGTGCTGATTGGCATTTTGGGTATTGTGCCACAGGCGCTGGCGCTGAACCGGGACCACCACCGGCACGGTCAGCCAACTGCCCATGAACCACTGGTCGATCACTTCGGGCAGCAGCGCGCCGTGTAGCCCGGCTTGGGCCACCGTGCGCAGCGTGCGCAGATTGGCGTAGCCCTGCTCTTGCTCGTTGTAACCACCATGATTGAGGCCACTTGGGGTAAAATGCGCGCAGCCTTGGCTCGACGGATGGCCGGTCGCGGCGATCAACACGGCGAAATTGGGGTGGGCTTTGCCCAAATCTTGCAAGTAACCCAGCCACGGATTGGCGCCGTCCGCGTCGGTTACCTTGGCGTAATCAGGCTGATAAGACACAAAATCGGGATGAAACGGGTAGCTGTGATAGGCCACGAACACGCCAGCCGGCAGCGTCGGTTTGACCTCAATGCTGTTCAAGTCGAGCGTTTCGTAGTCCTCAAGTGAATGGGGAAACTTGGGCTCGGTAAAGTGCACGATCGGGTCGGTGGTCGGCCAATTGACCCAGCCTAGCGCATGGGTCTGAGAGTAGCGTTGACTCTCTAAACCGGCCAGATAGTCCATGTGTTCAACGTAAAATGATTCCAGCGCCGAGGCCTTGGCAATGGCGACAAACTTGCCGTTCGGCCAGCCTTTGGCCGCATGGCTCAGCGCCGCCCGGTGCATGGTTTGGGGATCGAGTTCGCGGCCCAGCAAGTACCCAAGCAGCCACGGCGACACGTCGGCGGTATAGGTGCCAAAGGCGCGACCATAGTTTTCGGGATGCACCTTGGGATCGGCCTCCGCAATGACGCGCTTGCCATGAACCACATCGACCGCCTTGTCGATTTCGTCCTTGAAGCGAGCCACTATCAAAGGGTCCAAGTACCCGTGGTCTTTTTGGGCCCCAGCGATATCGCTCGGATCGGCCAGCCAGGCGCCCTGTAGCAAAAACAACGGCTTACTTGGTCTGGCCAAATTGTACCGCCGCAGTTCCTGATAAAATTCTGGCGCTTGCACCGTTTGCACCCGAATGGTGTTGGCGCCCAATTCGCCCACCGTGCCGATCCAGCGCCGGATCTGGGCGCGATTGGCCTGAAATTCGCCGGGGCTGCGACCCGGCAGCGTCGCCGAAAACTGGACGCCGTAGGGCCAAAACGCCTTGAAGGCCGAGTTGTTGGCGCTGCTGGCAAAGCCGGTCTTGGAGGCCCAAAAGGTGTAGCGAATGGTGACCGGGGCCGCGCTCAGGGCTTGCAAGTCGGTCAATTCAGGGCCCGGCTCGGCGCAACCGTGGGCCACCGAAATGGCCGCCGCCAGTGTCGTTGCCAACCAGTGCCGTAAGTGCTTGCCGTATGCCATGGCCAGTCTCTCCAAGAGTGCGCCACGATACCACATGAACTGCAGAGCGGCGATTTCGTCGGCGTTCAATGCGTGGCATGCTCAACCACATGGCCCGTTCGCCGCTGTCGTACCCCAAGTTTCACAATGTCTTGCCCTGGTTGGCGTGCTTGCCCCTGGTTTTTGTGGCCTTGCAGCCGATCGCCGACTCCGATGTGCCGATGCACGCAACGGTGGGCCGCTGGATGGTGGAGCATCGGGCGTTGCTGCCCACTCCCGATCCGCTGGTGTGGACCGACCGCGGTGGCGACCGGCCCCATGAGTGGTTGGCGCAGGTCGTCATTGGCGCGGCGGCCATGGTCGGGCAGTGGGCGGCGCTGCGCTGGCTGTTGGTGTCGATGGTGCTGGGCTGCGCAGTTGCGTTGCTTAGGGCCGGCAAACAACAGGGGATTGAGCCGCTAGGGCGGGCTTGGCTGCTGCTGGGCTGGACCGCGGTGGTCGCGCCGCACGTGGCCATGCGTCCGCATGTGTTCGGCTGGCTGCTGGCGATTGCGGTGCTGGGCATCGGGCTGGGAGATCCGCAGCTGTGGTGCAAGCGCAAGATTGCCTTGTGGTTTTGTCTAACGGTGCTGTGGGCGAATCTGCATTCCAGCGCGTTGGTGGCGCCGCTGTATGCCGGTATTGGGGTGGCGCAGGCCCTGTGGAGCGAGCGGCAAGAGCTACGCAGCGGCAATTGGCGCCTGCAGGCGCTGCGACAACCGCTGCTGCGTTTGGTGGTGGCGGCGGTCGCGGTGCTCTGTCAGCCGATGGGCGTGGGCATGATCGCCTACGTGCTGCATTCGCAGGCCATCAATGGCGCCCTGTCCGACGAATGGCAGCCCCTGCTCGCCGCCGACGTGTGGGCGGAGCATCCCGGCATTGTCGCGCTGTGGGCCGGTCTGCTGGCGTGGACGGTGGCCGCGCTGCTGCGGCCAGCGCAACCGCAACACCCCGGCCTATTTCCGGGGGGATTGGCGGCCCTGTTCGCGCTGGCCCACGCCGCGATAACCCGGCGGATGACGGTTTTTCTGGTGGTGACTGGCCTTTTCGCGCTGCGGCGCTGGCCGTTGACAGGGGCGGTGGGTTCGCTGCCCGCGTTCGCCGCGGCCCTGGCCCTGGCCGGCGCGGTGTACGCTCCACCTGCTCAGCAGTTTGCCGCCCTGTGGCCGAGGCAGTGGTCCGCAAGTGCGCCACATACGGCGACTGGCGCAGCAGACACCGCTTTGGATGCGCGTTCTTTTCCGGTCAAGGCCGCCGCGTTCTTACAGCACACCGGCTTGCGCGGTCGCCTGCTCAACCCCGACCCGTGGGGCGGCTATCTGTCTTGGCAACTCTATGATCACCAGCAGGTTTTTCTGGACGGCCGCTGGCTATTGGCCGGTGAACAAGCGGTCCGCGACGGCCTGACCATGCAAGTGCGCGGGCCGACGGCGGCGCGATTGTTCGCTGATTATGGCATCGAAATCCTAATTCAGCGCAGTTCCGATTACCTGCAAGTGCCGCCGCCCGATCCGAGCCAGTGGCGCTTGGGGTGGCGCGACGCCCGGGCTGTGGTACTGGTGCGCACCGGGCCCAACTGGCCGCACAATCTGCAGCAGATTTGCCAGTTTTTCGGTCGGTTTGGCAGTCTGGCCGCTCACGGTCGCTGGCATCTGCAACGCCTAGGGCCACGGACAGCGGCCGCGCCCATCGATGTACCCGCGGCCATTGAGCTTTGTGCGGCAAGCACCGCAACTTCAGGGGACGGAAACTACTAGGAGCGAGTCGGAGTATTGCGACTCGCTCTTAGCGCCGTCTGGCTAGACGGCGGCAACTGCCCGAAACTGCACGGATTCACTCCGGGCAGTTCTTGGACAGTTGAGAATATCTGAGAAGCTAGGAGACTGTCAGATCGTAATAGATTCATTGTGTATAACCGGATAGACATTTTATAAACAATTGATTTCCGACAGGCTCCTAGACGCCTCAGTAATCTGGCTGGGGTAAATACTCGGCTTTCCACGTCTTAGGCAGCAGTTGCCCCAGCAGCACCGCCGCTTTGGGCGCCGACTCGTACAGCGCC
The DNA here is from genome assembly GCA_009692465.1 of Myxococcales bacterium. Classification (GTDB taxonomy): domain Bacteria; phylum Myxococcota_A; class UBA9042; order UBA9042; family UBA9042; genus SXRM01. The sequence continues at coordinate 10,581 of SHZD01000025.1, read as the reverse complement.
AAATAGCGCAAGAAATGCCCAATCACCATGCGGACATAGTTGCGCGATTCGTGCGGGCCCAAGTCGTCAATCATCTCGTCAAACGGTCGACCGAGCTTGGCCTGCTGCTTGAGGTGGTACTCCATCAACATGGGTCCGCCATTGTACGAGGCAATCGCAAACGGCAGTTGCTTATTGAATTTCTTGTACAACGCCCCCAAATATTGGGTGCCCCAGCGCACGTTGTGGGCCGGTTCCATCAGCATCCATAGTTGGTAATCCTCGCGCGCTTCGTGGGCCAAGCGCACCGCGGTGCGGTCGAGCAATTCCAATAATCCATAGGCAGGGGCTCCCGAAATCAACTCGGGCCGATAGGCCGACTCCTGCAGCATGTGGGCGTACACCATCCACTCAGGCGCGCCCCACCGCTCAGCCGCGGCGACCACATGGGTGCCAAACGCCCGCGGATAAATGCCACGCCAAGCGGCCAATGTATCGCGCGTCGGCAGTTTACCCAGCACTTCCCGATTGTTGCGCAATACGTCGCTGCGGGCGTCGGCAAATTCCTCCAGCGGGTCTGCCAAATCCAGCTTGAGCCTGCGCCAGCGGTCGTAGCCCAGTTCCATGCGCAAGCCGGCCTGCAGACTGTCCCACGCCGCCCGCGCCACATCGGGTTCACCCAGCGCGGTTGCCACCCGCAAGGCCCGCAGATTCTCAGTCATTTTCAAGCCGGCAAACGGATCACTTGCAGCGGTACTGACTTTCGAAAAGTCCTCGAGCGCCGGCAATTTGTCGCCGGCGCCCCATTGATGCAGCAGGTTTTCGCCTAGCGCACTGTAATAGGTCAGCGGATAGCGCTCGACCATATGCAACAGCGTTTCCGTCGCCGCTTGGCGGTCGCCAACCGCGTCCTGAGCCTTGGCCACCCAGTAGCGCGCCTTGGCCCCGACCAGCGGATTGGTATTGGACATCAGCGGCTTGAGCAATTCCATCGCCTGGGCCGGCTTGCCACCGAGCAGGGTCCAAAACCCAACGAACCACCGGTACTTGCCGGCATCGATGTCGCGATCACTGAGATCGAGCGCGGCGGCCAAATCGCGCGCCGCCTCCAGGCTGCGGCCGGCCATGTGCAGGGTGCGCGCGCGGTCGTAGTGCAGGTCGATGCGGCGGTCATTCTTGACCCCGGGGTAGCGCACCAGCCACTCGTCGTAGTGGGCAATGGACTGCTCAATCTTGCCGATCTTGCCCAACACCAAGGCATAAGAACTCAACGCATTTTGCGATAGCGGCGAGTCCGGAGTCACCGCCTCTGCCAAGTACATCGCCGCGCCGGGGTAATCGTCGCGCAAGCGCTCGGAGCCAATTTTACCTAAGAAATAGCCTACTTCTGAGCGGCGATGGCCCTTGACCCACAGCACAACTCCCAGCGCCCGACAGCGCTCATAGGCGCGGCGCGAAAACAGCGTCACCATTTGGTCAAACTGCTCGTCGTCGCTCAACGACGCCGGCGGCACCGCGTGCGCAGCCTCGTCAACAAACGGCGATTCTGGGTGATTCAGCAGCAGCTTCTTCCATAGTTTCTTGCCTTTGCCGACATCCAATCCCAATTGCAACCGCGCGGCTCGCGCTAGCAACTCATCGCGCGGCAAGTGTTCGGCTGCCTTGTCGTACAGCGCCAGCGCGGTGTCGACCGCAGCCTGCGGCGGCCCCACTTTCTCGTACAGCCGCGAGTACAGCAAGTCGGCGGCTGCCCAGCGAAAACTGCCATAATTAGCCCGAAACGTCTGCAGCTTTTCCAGCGCCGCCTTGAGCTTGCCCTGCGCCTGCAAGACCTCGACCTGCGCCCAATGCTGCGCAGCCGGAGCGATATCGGCGACTAGCTTGGCTTTAATCAGCAGTTTTGCCGCCTTATCGCCGTGGCCTAGCCTAGCTTCCAGGCGGGCGTGGACGTGGGCAGCCGCCGCCGCCAAGTCGCGGTCCTTGGCGCGCTGCATCCGCAGCAAATCGTCGGCCAGATGGGCGAGCTTGCCCACCCGCCAACGCTGCACGGCGCGGTGCAATTCTGTCCAAGTGGCCGCGACCGGCAACTCCAATGCGGGTGTTTGGGCGTCGTCGTCGGCCGCCACCTGGGCCTTGACCTTGGTTTGGGTCGGCTTGGGCGCTGCCCGGACCGTCTTCAATTTGCTCGGCTTTTGGCGCGAGCTGCGCGATTTGGTGGCCCCGGCTGTTGTGCCGCGCGCCGATTTTGCCGATCCCGCTTTTGGCGACCCCGACTTTGCCGCGCCTTTTGCGCCGCCCTTTGCGCCGCCCTTTGCGCCGCCCTTTGCGCCTGCTTTGGGCGCCGCCGACTTGGACCCGCTGCTGCTGCTCTTGTCAGCCCCCGCCTTGGTTTTCGTGGCAGGGTCTGCGCTGGTTTTCGTGGCAGGGCCGGCCTTGCTTTTCACCACCTTGGTGGTGGAGGAGGCCGGCCGCGCCCCGGCTTGCTCGGTGGACCCGACCGCGCTGGCACCCATGACGGCCGCCAGCAGCCACGCCCAAAATCGCGGCGGACTGCCACCCCAACCGCTGAGCGCGGCGACGGCGGAGCGGGCAGCTGCGGCAGCCAGAATGAACAAAGAAGAATCCAAACGGTGCAAGTTGCATCTGGGGCCGAAGGAGTCGGCCCGCAGCCTGGGTACACGCCGGAATTGTTCGGCAGGCGCCGGGGCGACGGTAACACGAACGCAGCGTTTGCCACCATTTTGCGACTCGCGCGCGCCTGCAGCGCGGCTTGGTGGCGACTTTGGGTGGATTGCCGATTAACTTGGGTTTGGCTGGGCGGCGCTAACTGCCGCGCCACGTGATCACGGCCTTTTTAATCCGCGCCTCGGCCGCGGCTAACCGGTTGCGTTGCCGCATTGTCCCGCTAGCTATCTGAAATCACTAAATAAACCGATCGGATGCCCAATCGTGATGCCAAGCGGCAATGCAAGCGGGCGAGGCTTTTTTTCGCCGCCTGCGCCAATCGCTGTGCTGCCTTCTTGCAATCTTGCCCGAATCGGCCGATACAGCGACCTAAGGGCGCACAGAGCGCCGCGATCGCTAGCAAGCGCCACAGCAACCGACAGGAGTTGCCTAGCGTTGCTTGCGCAGCGGATCGCAGGATTGTTGCCACCTCGGAGCGATTGCCTTATCGGGCAATTCGCCAAACCGGGGTGAGCGGCGGTCCGCTTAGCTATGGCACTATCCACTGTGCTCGACACAGCATTGAACCTGGAGGCAGCATGGCCGACGATAAAGCGACCAAGGAAAAGAAGAATTTCGTGCTGATGGAAAACGGCAAGGACACCAACATTGTGTTCTCCAATGCCCAACCGCGCGGCGCGGCGCTGAAAGCGGCCGCTCGCGGCTACACCGACATTCGCCTGCGCGAACGTGGCACCAAGCGCGTCCACGTGTTCAAGGGCGGCCGCAAGGAAGTCACGGCTCCGGCCAACCGCCCCAAGTGGTTGCCCGAAAAAGTGTGGAAGGCGACCGTCGAAAAGCAGGGCGTCGAACACCTCAAGTAGGCCCGCGACCAGCTTAGCGCCCGTGCAAATGCAAGTCGATTTTGCACTTTGGCCCATTGCTTGCTTGGTGGGTCGCTAACTCGCGGCTTTGCAAGCCGCCTGCACGCTCCGGTCCTAGGAGCGTGTCGGAGTATTCCGACTCGCTCCTAGCGCCGTCTGGCTAGACGGCGGCAACTGTCTGAAACTGCACGAATTTGATTGGGCCAGTTCTCCGCGCAGTTCTTGGACAGTTGAGAATATCTGAATGGCTAGGAGACTGTCGGATCGTAATAGATTCATTGTGTATAACCGGATAGACAGTCAAATTGCGTTTGATTTCCGACAGGCTCCTAGCGCAGATCGATCGCGTACTTCTTGCATGTGCCCTTAATTGCGCTGACTTTGAGACCTGACCAATCAAGGCCACACCGGCGAGAATTGCCCAATCAGAACGGAGGCGAGAATTGCCCAATGAGAACGGAGCGGCCTGACGCCTCGGGCGCAGGCCCGCGACTCAGGAAACAAGCACGGAGACGCCGAGCAAATCTTAGTTGATCGGCTCTCTGCAGACCCGATCAAGTCACCCTATGCTCGGGTCTCAGTGCTCGCTTTGTCGGTTGCGAACTCGCAACAAACCAAGCAAGGGACACCAGCCCATGCGCCGCTCGGCGATTGCTGGTTAGGTCTAGGGGATTTTGGGTTCAAAACGTGCGGCGCAGTTCCAGCAGCACTTGATCATCATTGCCAAAAAAGCCGGCTGGCGAGTTCGCTGGACCATCGGCCACCACTGCCCCGAGCGCGGTGCGCCAGTGTTCAGCAAACTCCCAGCTTAAGCGCGGCGCGATCGCCCAATCTTGCAAACTAATTCCATAAAAACCGCCAAGTTGCGCGACCCATGCCTGGCCATCGCCCAACCGCGCCAGCAGCCCGCCGCCCACTTGCCACTGATTGCGCGCCGCCAGCAGCAAGGGTTGCCCGCGCGGCACTTCGTAGGCGAACTGCCAGTTGGCCTCAGCCAGCACTGTCAGCCAGTCACCCCACGTCTTCTCTAGGCCGAAGCCCGTTTGCACCAGCGGCGATCCCAGCGGCTGCAGCTGGGTGGTCATCAAAACCCGGTGGTGGCTCCACGCCAATTCAGCTTTAGCCATCCAGCCTTGCCCCACTTCTGCCTGCCATTCGACCCCGACAATGGCCCGCCGGTGCCAACGGGCGGTGGCCAGATCGGTCAGCGATTTGCCTTTGGCGCGCTCTGTAGCCGCCACGAACGCTGGGTCGGCAAAGTTGGCCGCCAACTTACTGGTATCAAACCCTGATTCTAGAGTTCGCCCCAGCAGCATCAGCAGATCGGCGTCTAGGTGCAGCTCAGGCAAGCGATCCCACGCCCACGCCGCCACCACCGCGACCTCCATCGACGCCAAGTGCACTTGCCAGCGCGCCGCCAGCGAACCGTCCAACGGCGTGGCCGACGGTGGCCGCAGCGCTGTCATGAGCGCCTCACTCAGCTGGCGATCGAGGCGCAAGTCGAGGCGCCGCAGTAGCGCCCCCAGCGTGCCCGACAGCTCGGGACCCACCCCTGGCCGCACCATCGCCGCGTCGGTCGCAAACGGCGAATAGCGGTGTTGCTCAAAAAACGGCAGGCCGACGATGTCCAACTGACCGGGACCCAGCTCGCGCTGCAGGCGCACCATCCAACTGGGGACAAGGGGCGACACTTCGGCATCGCTCAGGCTGCCGATCAAACCCTGACTCAAATCAATCGGATGCAAAAACCGCAGCGGGCTCTGCAGTTCCAACACCCCCCAGTTGGCAATCTCGCGACCCACCGTCAGCCTGCCGACGGCCGTTTGGCTCTGCAGCCATGCTTGGCGCAGTTGACCATCAAAGTCGTAGCGCATGCCCAGATCAGGCCCGGTGGCTCGAAACGCCGGCCGATACACTGCGCCGTCATGGCCCACTTGGGCGCGGTGCACTAAGCGCGCCGCCAGCCGCACGCTCAGACCGGCGCGCACCGGATGGTGCACCTCCAGATCCAGCCGATTGCGCAACGCCAGTACGTCTTGCGCCGGATCTTCCGCCGCCAGATCGCCGCCCAGCACGCCGGTCCAAGCGGCAGAAAACAGAGTCGGTCCAACATATTCGGCTGCAACAGTTTCGCTAGGCTCAATGGGCTCTGCGGCCAGCGCTTCGCTGCCTGTCCCGGTGACATCGGCTGCAGCTGAAGTCGCGGCGGCAGGGAAAGCAGCTTGCTCACCGCCGTCCACTGACGCAGCCCAAGCCTGCCGACCGGCGCCAAGCGCGATTATCGCTCCAACAATTGCCGTCCCCTTCCGCACCGCGCCAACCTCTGCCACCATTGTCGGCCCCGCGGCGGATCTCGACCCCGCCGCTGCAAGGAAAAATGCTCCACTATACGCTCGATGGTTTTGGCGGTCACCGGTCGCGCTTTGACGATATTCGCCTAATCCACGAGTTGCTCGAAGAGTTGCCGGTCCGCCTTGGTTTGCAACCCGCCATGCCGCCAATGCTTTTGCCGTATTACAATGGCGTGGAGCCAGACGACTGCGGTATTTCGGCGTTCGTGTTTTTGCCCGGCGGCCATCTGACTCTGCACACGTTCAGTTTTCGCGAGTGCTATTTCGTCGACTTGGTGGCGCCGCGCGCCTTTGATGTCCATGAGGCCAATGCGTTTATCCAAAACGCGCTGCCGGTGCGCTCGGTCGAAACCCACACTGCGCGGCGACCGCGGCCGTTTGACGAAGTGCCTGTCCATCCCGACGAGGATTTTGGACCGCATTTGCTTTTAAATATCGAAGGATACACCGGCCCCCGCGACATGGACGGCTTGTTTCGCTTGTTCGATAATTTGCCGCCGCGCATTGAGATGACCCCGATCATGCGGCCGTTCGTGCTGCGTTCTACCGACCGCGACCACGGCAACTGGCTGTCGGCGATGACCATGATTGCTGAGTCGCACATCGCGCTGCACATCGACGAAAGTAGCGGTCGCGCCTACTTTGACATTTTCTCATGTAAATTCTTTGAGGTCGACAACGTGCTGGGCGAACTCAAGGCGGCGTTCCCCGGTCACAGCCATACCGTCCAACTGATTTCGCGCGGCTGCGGCTACCGCGTTAAGCGCACGGAGCGCCTTTCCGAGCACGCGCGGACCAAGGCATGGCTCACTGCTCGGCCGGCGTAGTCGCGGCTGCGATCCCCCGCTTTGGGCGCATCTGTGCGTCGCTGCGGCGCTTTCCTCCTAGACAGTTCGCAGGACTGTCTCATTGGGCGTACGCAAGTACGCCTCGTCGTCAAGCCCCTTGGTCCTTGTCGAGCGACAGCGAGCGACAGCGAGCGACAGCGAGCGACAGGGCACTGGCATCCCAAATCGGGGGTCGCGGGCAATTTCGGTGGTGAATTTGGGGCGGCGGCTCGTTCAGCGCTGGTTTGGATCGAACGGCGGACCCCAGCAAAATCAGAGCGCGTTTGTCGTGCCGGAGCCCCCAATGCGCATCCACTTGGTACTGACCCTGCTGTCCTTGGCCGCCGGGCTGGTCACCGTTCGCAGCAGCCACGCCGCCGACGATCCCGCCGCGCGCAAGTTGCTCACCGCCACAACCGACCGTAATTCTAGTGGTTTTCAAGCTGGCCAATCGAAGACCTCGATTACCCTGACCTTGGCCAGCGGCAAGGCCAAAACGTGGACGACACTGGGCAGGGTCATTCGCGATACCGACGGCAAGCTCAAGTCGCGGGTGACGTTTTTGGAACCGGCGGACACTGTCGGCACTGAACTGCTGATTCTGGAAGAAGCCGCCGGCCAAGCTTCGCAGTATTTGTGGTTGCCCAAGACCCAGCGCTTGCGACGGATCAGCGGTGCCCAGCGCAACGAGGCCTTTATGGGCACCGATTTTTCATTTGGCGACCTGCAGGGTCGCGGTCTGCAAACCGGGCAGGCCAAGAGCGTCGGGGTTGAGGCGATCAACGGGTCGCCGTGCGTGCGCATCGACGTGGCGCTGACCGATGCCGAAGACGCCTATGGCAAAGTGCAGTTGTGGATTGACGATCGCCTGCTGCTGGCGCGGCAGATCAAGTTTTTCGACAAGGCCGATGTTCATGTCAAAACGCTGATCGTCGACCAAGTCCAAGCGGCGGAACCGGGCAAGACGGTGATGAAAAAGTTTAGAATGCTCAATCATTTGCGTAACTCAGTCACTTTGGTGGAAACGCGCGATCTGGACACTAAAGTGGCCTTGCCCGCCAGCTTGTTCGCCCCCACGGCCCTGGGAAAATGACCACAGAAACAGAGCCAGCCTGCGCACAACTGCCTCAACTTCGAGTACTTTTGTGCAGTGGCTGCCCGAGAACGCCAGCGATGGCGAGTCTGCCTCAGTTGACGGCGGCAGCCAAAAAGGCCGCGAAAGCCAATGGTTTTGCCCTAGACGTTGCGCGCTCGGCGTGCCTATCGGGCTGCAGCACCGGACCGACCGCGCTGCTCGAGAGCGACCAAGGGGTGGTGCGCCTGCAAGCCATGGTGGACACGCTGTGCTTAAGTCGCGCGGTGGCGGCAGCCGCAACGCTGATTTCGCCGGCGCCGGTACCCGCCGAGCTGGGCGACGTGGTGTTATCGCGCTTGCTGTGGGCCCAGTTGGAACACGACCAGCTTGTGGCCCCCGACGGCGCGCCAGTCCGCAGCTGAGGGCCATCCAGACCGCAGCCAACACCGGTCGCGAACTTGACGCACTGCGCCTACTGCACTCCCATCGCATTGGACTTTAAGATGACTTTTCGCCTCGCCCTTGTGGTCACCGGGCTCGCCGGTTACATCGCCCTGTCCTACGAAATGGTGTGGTTTCGCGTCTACGGTTTCTTAACCGGCGGCGCTCCTTCCAGTTTTGGGGTGATGCTCGGCGCCTATTTGCTTGGAATCGCGTTTGGTTCGCTGTTTGCCGGCAAAATCTGCAGTCACACCAGCGGGACCTCGGGCAGCGCCAGCAGTGACGATCGCGACACTCTGCAGCGCCTGCGCTGGCCGGCCGGCTTGGTCCTAGCCTCAACCCTATGCAGCTTCGCGCTAGCACCTGCCGTTGCGCACTTGGTCACATTTGCAAGCTATGCATTTTCCTTGGCCGCGGTCGCTTTGGCCGCCGGCTTGATGGGCGCCATTTTGCCGCTGATCGCCCACTTTGGCATCGCAGTCGACGCCGCGGTTGGTGAGCGGCTGTCGTACCTGTATCTAGCCAATATCGTTGGCAGTGTGGTCGGTTCGCTGCTGACCGGTTTTGTGCTGATGGAGTCGCTGCCGTTGGCGAGCATCTCCAGCCTTTTGATGGTGTTAGGCGTCATGCTGTCGTCCGTGTTGTGGTGGGCCAGTTGCAAGGATCCGGTGCCCAAGGCGGTCGGCGCGATGCTACTGCCATTGGTCGCCGCAATCGGCGCCATGGCGGGTCCGACTCTGCACGACGGCCTGTATGAAAAGCTGATGTACAAGAAGAAGTACACCGCCGACACCCGCTTCGCTCACGTCGTTGAAAATCGCTCTGGCGTCATCACGGTGTCGCCTGATGGCGCCATCTTTGGCGGCGGCATGTACGACGGCGTGTTCAATACCGACGTGATCAACGATCGCAACTTGATCGTGCGGGCCTACGCATTGCTGGGTCTGCCGCGTAAGACCGGTCGGGTGTTGATGATTGGCCTGTCGTCCGGCTCGTGGGCCCAGGTTTTGGCCCATTTGCCGGGCACCACCGACGTCACGGTCGTGGAGATCAACCCCGGTTACCCTAAGCTAACCGCCCAGTTTGCCGAAACAAAGTCGCTGTTGACCAACCCCAAGGTGCACATCGTGTTTGACGACGGTCGCCGCTGGCTGCGGGCACACCCGACCGAAAAGTTCGACACCATTTTGCAAAACACGACCTGGCACTGGCGCGGCAACATCACGGATTTGTTGAGTCTGGACTATTTGCAACTGGTCAAAGCCCATCTGAATCCGCACGGTCTTTTTATCTACAACACCACCTGGAGCGAAACTGCCCAAAAAACTGGCTGCTCCACCTTCAAACACGGGCTGCGGCTCATTAATTTCCTGTATTTGTCCGACGATCCGGTGGTGCTTGACCGCGATTTGTGGCGCCAAGGCCTGCGCGACGTCGTTATCGACGGCCGCAAGATCTTTGATCTCAACCAGCCTTTTCACCGCGCCCGCCTCGACGAGATCGTGCGATTTGCTGATCAAAGCACCTATGGGCCCAACGGCGGTCAAGCCGAAACCTGTGCCAAACTGGTCGAACGCACCCTGCATACGCCAATGGTTACCGATGACAATATGCTGACCGAATGGGTGCGCAAGTGGTATCAGGTGCCTACCGCTGGCGATTAGCGCCAAAGAACCAGCAGCGCCCGTGGCCACCGAGTCAGGCAGCCGCGACCCCTGTTGACCGCGATTCCCCGCTTTGGGCGCATCTGCGCGTCACTGCGGCGCTTTCCTCCTAGACAGTTCGCAGGACTGTCTCATTGGCGTACACAAGTACGCCTCAGTCGTCGAGCCCCTTGCTCCTTGTCGAGCGACAGCGAGCGACAGCGAGCGACAGGGCACTGGCATCCCAAATCGGGGCTCGCGGAGATTTCGGTGGTGAATTTGAGTTGACGGACCAGCGCACTGCACCGCGCCCGACTACCGATCGCCAATTCGTGGGGGCGGATCAGTAGTGCCTAGGCTGACAAGTCGCTGGCACCGTGCGGATCGCGCAAGATCGTTTGCCGGCATAGCCATGAAATCGCAAAGTATTTGCGGAAGTACACCAACTGTTCGGCCACCATGAACCACCCCGGCGTGGTCCGAACCCCCCAAACGGCCAAGGGTCGACGGTTTTTGAGTGTAGATTTGGGTTGACGCCTCCTAGGTCCATCGCTACAGTCGTGAGGTTGCGCCCGCGACAATGCGTTGCCGTGTGCCCAAAGTGTCATTGCCTGTTCGATCGAAGACTGCCCGCAGTACCCGTGCCTGCAAGACCCGTGCCTGCAAGACCCGTGCCTGCAAGACCCGTGCCCGCAAGACCAGTGCCTGCAAGACCAG
>SHZD01000024.1 GCA_009692465.1 Myxococcales bacterium | reverse complement strand
CTAGAGACCTGACCCACTATCGCCGAAGCTCAAAAAATTCCCTAACTCGAAAGGAGCGGCGAGACGCCCCTGGCGATCGCTCGCGACCCACGAAACAAGCAATGAGACGCCGAGCAAATCCCATTTGATCGGCTCTCTAGAGACCTGACCCACTATCGCCGAAGCTCAAAAAATTCCCTAACTCGAAAGGAGCGGCGAGACGCCCCTGGCGATCGCTCGCGACCCACGAAACAAGCAATGAGACGCCGAGCAAATCCCATTTGATCGGCTCTCTAATGGCCGGTCCAGTTTACCGTCCGCAAATCAATGCCTTCTTGAACCATCTCCCACAACGGGCTCATCTCGCGCAGGCGATTGACGGTCTCCGTAACCCGGGTAATCGCATAGTCGATTTCTTCCTCGGTGTTAAAGCGCCCAATCCCAAAGCGGATTGAGGTGTGAGCCAACTCGTCGTGCACCCCCAACGCCTTGAGCACATAGCTGGGCTCGAGCGACGCCGACGTACAGGCTGAACCCGATGACACCGCGATGTCGCTGATCCCCATCAGCAAACTCTCACCTTCGACGTAGGCAAACGACGCATTGAGATTGCCAGGGCTGCGCGCCTGCCAGTCGCCATTGAGGTGGACTTGATCGAGGTTAGCGCGCAAGCCGTCCCACAGCCGCTGGCGCAGGGCGGCAATCCGCATTGATTCTTCAGGCATCTCGCGCGTCGCGATCTCTGCCGCTTCGCCAAACGCGACAATCAACGGCACCGCCAGCGTACCCGAGCGCAAGCCGCGCTCATGGCCACCGCCGTGGAAAAGCGGCTCCAGCCGCACTCGCGGGTTCTTTCGGCGCACCCACAACGCCCCGATGCCCTTGGGCCCGTACATCTTGTGAGCAGTGAACGCCAGCAGATCAATGCCCATCTTCTCGACGTCCAGCGCAATTTTGCCGATGGCCTGCGCCGCATCGCAAAAGAACAACACGCCTTTGTCTTTGCACAGCCGCCCAATTTCAGCCAGCGGTTGCACCACCCCGATTTCGTTGTTGACGGCCATCACCGACACCAGAATCGTGTGCTCGGTGATCGCCTCGCGCAGCACGTCCAAGTCGAGCAGCCCATTGGTTTGCACCGGCAGGAAGGTGACGCGAAAGCCTTCGCGCTCCAGCGCATGGTGGGCGTCAAGCACGGCTTTGTGTTCCGTGCACACCGTGATCAAGTGATCGCCCTTGCCACGGTACATGTGGGCCGCACCCTTGATGGCCAGATTGTCACTTTCGGTGGCCCCCGAAGTCAGCACAATCTCCTTGTCGGTGGCGGCGCCGATCGCCCGCGCCAGTTGGGCCCGCGCCTTGTCGACGGCCTCCTCGGCCACCCGCCCAAACACATGGGTGCGCGAAGCGGCGTTGCCAAAGTGGGTAGAAAAATACGGCACCATCGCCTCAACCACCCGCGGGTCGCAGCGGGTAGTGGCATGGTTGTCGAGGTAGACTGGGGTGCTCAGTGCCATAAAATTCTATGTTCTCCTAGAGTTGGGCTATGCTCATCCGACTCAGTACCAACATCACTTCGCGGTGCAGGTTGTCCAGCGGGTGTTTGATATCGCAGGTCTCGATGCGGTGACACTCCAAAATACCTTCGCGGCATGGAGCCAAACCCGGCTCACCATCGAGCACCCGCACCACTTCGGCCACGGAAATATCCTCGGCCAGGCGCGCCAATCGATAGCCGCCGGTCTTGCCCATCAACGACTCAATCAGCCCGGCTTGGGCCAATTTAGCTAGCACTTTTGGGGTCATATCGGTGGGCAGGTCGAGTTGGAGCGACAGTTCGCGGGCCGACATGGCATCGCCGGGCTGCAAGGCACGCAGCGCTTTGAGCGCCACTAAACCATAGTCAGATTTTCGAGAAAGCCGAATCATCTCTGGTTCTTATCGTTAGCATACCGCATTGAGTAGACCGACAGCTGCAAGCGGATCCGTTGGCCGTGACAGCCGCTGCGATATGCGACCGTTCTGGTCCGAGTTTAGGGTTGGCGACGGCCGGTGTCAACGAATTTCGGTGAGAATACTCACAAAATCGTCACAGATTAGCACAGTTGGAGCTGCTGGAGTCGGTCTTCAGTCTGGGTCGCCGACCGCAAACTCCGCCAAGTCCGCGGTCTTTTCAGCGATCCTGTCGACTACGTTGCGCATGCGCTGTCGGGTTCCGGCAACGGCGTCTTGCACGGCATCGCTGAGAACCCCAGGGATCGCTGCGGCAACCGCAACCGCGTCGACGCCAGCTCGAGCCGGTACCGCTGCGGCTTTGGCACTCTTGGCGCGATTGATCGCAGGTTTTTTACGTGTTTTCGTTGACTTAGTCACGCGTTTGGGGGTGGCTCGGCTGCGAATTTCCGTGCGCAGCGTGCCGTCCTCATTGGGCACAAACCGCACTTCGGTGCGGATTTCAAAGCTGACCGAGGTCAAGACTTTTCGAATTTCATCAGCTAAATTAAGCTGTTGCAAGAACTGTTGCATCTCACGGCCGACCATCTCGACCGCTTCGCGCTTGGTGCCATCGACCGCAGCCATCGCGGTCTGGACCACCGTCTGCACCAACTCCTTGGGAAACAGGGCCGCCACCAGCTTCTTGCGCTCGTCGTCACCCTGCAGCACGACGTTGACGCCGCGCTCCAGCGCTCGCCGCATGATGTCCGGCAAGAACCCACCGTCGGTCTCGACGGGTACGTCACTGCCAGTGCGCTCTTTGTCTTTGCGGTCGCCAAATACCATTGCAGCCTCAACACCTTAGTCCCCGGTAAGGAACTGTCCCAGAATAAGTCATTGTGGGACTGGTTCCGTTTGCTGGCTTTGTGGGTCGCTAAGCTCGCGTCCTCAAAGGCCGACTCGCCGCTCCTGTGTTGCCCAGATCGATCGAGTTAGTTGAGGACAGTTCCTAAGTTAGCACTTGCTTGGGGCTGTGTGCTTGTTGGCGTGACTCTTTGACCCAGATCGTCGCGCGGTGCCAGAGCGTAAGGGGGCCTGCGGACAAGCACGCTGTCAATGATGGTCACTGCTTTGGCCATGTTGAGCGCCAGCGTGGCTGTGGGCGCGAAATTCGCCGCCTTGCGCTGCCGTTGACTGCTTGGCCAACTCCAGCAGATTGATTTTGCCGGCCTTTTGGTCGCGGCGGGTCATGGTCGGCAGGGTGTGGACGCCCGAATCCATGCGGATCGCGTCGCACGGGCACGCCTCTTCGCAAAATCCGCAGTAAATGCACTTAAGCAAGTCGATTTCAAAGGTCGTCGGGAACTTTTCAATGTCGTTGTTGCGGTGTTCCGAAGCGACGATCGTTATGCAGTTTGCTGGGCAAGCCGTCGAGCACAGCATGCACGCGACGCAACGCACGTCGCCATCGTCGCGCTTGGTCAGCAAGTGCTTGCCGCGAAACCGCGGAGTATAGGCCCGGCGGTCCTCGGGATACTGAACCGTCACAATGTCTTTGCGCCCGAATAGGTTGCGCGCGAACTGGCGGGTCACCAGCGCCACGCCCTTGGCCACTTCGACCAAGTAACTCTGCATCAGGAAGTCCGGTTCGATACGGTTGACCAGCTTGCCCATGTGAAGACCCCAATTACAGTTGAATTCTAACTATTTACGGTCAATGAACATCAAAGCGACGCCCGTCACCACCAAGTTGACCAGCGCTGCCGGCAACAAGATCCGCCAGCCCAGCCGCATGACTTGGTCGTAGCGAAAGCGCGGCAGCGTCCAGCGAATGGTCAGCTGCAACCAAATCAAGAACAACGTCTTGAGCAAGAACGCCGCGATCTGAAAGATCATGGTCAGCGGGGTGTCGCCGTGGACGCCTGGAATCTGCCAGCCGCCCAAGAACAGGGTAGTGCCGACGCAGCCAATCAGCACGATCTCGACAAATTCAGCCAATGCCAGCACGGCGAAACCCATGGCGCTGTATTCAGTCCAGTAGCCGGCCGCCAATTCCGCTTCGGCTTCAGCCACATCGAACGGAGCGCGCTTGTTTTCGGCAATCGCACAGGTCAGGTACAACACAAATGCAACTGGCTGGGTGAACAGGCCCCAGGCTGGCAAAAAGCCTGCAATCATCTGCCCTTGGGCGACAACAATGTCCTGCAAGTCAGTCGATCCGTAGATCATGAACACGCCGCACAAGGTCAGCCCGATCGCCACTTCGTAGCTGATCATTTGCGCCGAGATGCGCAATCCGCCCATCAACGACCACTTGTTGTTCGACGCCCATGCGCCCATGACCGCGCCGTAGACGTTGAGGCTGCCGATGGCGAAGATAAACAAAATGCCTAGTTCGGTATTGGCGATCATCATGTGCTCGCCGGGTCCAAACGGAATCACCGCGAACACGGTCATGGCGGGCACAAAGGCGACCAACGGCGCCAACCGGAACATCCACGGGTTGGCGGTATCGGGGACAAAGTCCTCTTTTGTCAGCATCTTGATCGGATCGGCCAGCATGTGCAGCAGCCCACCCAACCGCCATTTGCCGAGGTTGGCGCGATTGGGGCCGATGCGATTCTGGATGACGGCCGAGTACTTGCGCTCCAGCCACGTCAGCACGGTCGCCGTGCCCATCACGAACACCAACACGAAAAGCGCGAACTTGATGACCGTCCACACCGCTACGTTAACGACTGGATGGGTAAAAAGCTGGGCGGGCACCTTGTTCAATAGCCCATTGGTTGCGTCGATTAGGCTGGCAAACATGCATAACTCCAGTGACTTGGATGGTCTGACTGCGAACCTAAAATCTCAATGCCAAACGAATAACTCGGCGCCGAACCACGCCATCGCGGCACCGGCGCGGACAAATGGGCGTCGGCTAGGAACGTGTCGGAGTATTCCGACTCGCTCCTAGCGCCGTCTGGCTAGACGGCGGCAACTGTCCGAAACTGCACGAATTTGATTGGGCCAGTTCTCCGGGCAGTTCTTGGACAGTTGAAAATATCTGAATGGCTAGGAGCCTGTCGGATCGTAATAGATTCATTGTATATAACCGGATAGACATTCAAAATGCGTTTGATTTCCGACAGGCTCCTAGGCACCTCGGCGGATTTGAAAAGGCCTTTGGTAAGTCGGCGCCACCGGATCCGGTTCCCACACTGCAGTGCCGTCGAGCCGGACCCGCGCTGGGGCCAATTCGCCGCCGTGGGTCAGGCCGCGGCCCAAATCACCAATTTCGTTGTAGGTCAGGTTCTTGAAGGCGGCGACGCTGGCGGCGACGCGGGCAAACAACTCCGCAGGCTGAGTTTTTTGGGTAAAGTCCAGCAACACTTCGATCGCGCTCGGCGCCAACGCTGCGGCAGCGACATGCGCGGCAACCGTGGTGATCGCCGGCCGCAATGGCTTGGCTAAACGCTGCACCCAACCGGCCTGATTGACGATAGTGCCGTCGCGCTGGTGCAACGGCGTCAGGGGCACGACTACTTCGGCGACTGCGCTCAAGGCTCCACTGCGATCGGTCATCACTGCCCGCTGATCGACTGACCCAAACGCGTCGACGAATTCGTCAGTGGCATCGGCACCGTTGTCTACCGCGATCGCCAGCCCAAAGGTCTCGGCCCGCGCCACAAAGGCCGCGGCATCGCCAAAATTACCGACCGTTGCTTGCAAAATCGCCTGAGCGCCCATCAAGTTGCAGTCGCGATCGGCGGTGCGCAAAATGTCATCGCCCTGCCATGGCGCCCGCGGCAGCAGAAACACTTCGGCCGCCATCTCCTTGGCCAGTCGGCCCCAAGCGTACGCGTCTTCATTGGTCAACGAAGCCGACAGCACAATCGCCACCGCGGTTTGATGGGTGCGCGCCTCCTGCAACCAGTTGGCAACCACCCGCAAGCCATCTTGTGCCGGCGCCTGCCGGACTTCAGACCCCGGTCCAGGCGCCCAGCCCACCGCAATCGCGCTGTCGCCAGCCACGCTCAGGCTGTGCCGACCGTCATCGCACATCCAATAATTGTTGACATCGGGATTGTACCGCGGCACCAACCGTTCAACCTTGTTGGCGTGCGAATCGACCCGAATTGAACAGCCGCGTGCACAACCGGTGCACACGCTGGGCTTCATGTCCAAGAACCACACCCGCCGCTGAAAGCGAAACTGCCGCGAAGTCAGCGCACCGACTGGGCAAATATCGACAACATTGAGTGAATACGGGTTGTCGAGCTGCACGCCAGCCGGGGTGGTGATCTCAGCGTGCTCTCCGCGATCTTCGAGAGTCAACTCATTGGTTTTAGTCACTTCTTCGCAAAACCGCACGCAACGGGTACACACCACGCAGCGCTCGGCGTCGAGCACCACGGTCGGCCCCAGCGGCTTGGCCTTGGGCTTGCCGGATTTGACGTGGCTCAGCCGCGACGCCTTGCCGCTGTAGGTGGCGTAATGCTCTTGCAGCACACACTCGCCGGCTTGATCGCAAACGGGACAGTCGACCGGATGATTGAGCAAAATAAATTCAAGGACTTGCTCTTGGGTGTGCTTGACCTTGGCCGACTGCGTATGAATGACCATCCCTTCGCTAACTTCGGTGTAACAGGCCGGCTGCGGTTTGGGCCATTTTTCAATTTCAACCAAACACATCCGGCAGTTGGCCACGATCGACAGCCCTGGATGATAGCAAAACACCGGAATCTCGACCCCAACTTGCTTGGCAGCGCGCAAGATGGTGGTCTTGGCCGGTACTTCTACTTGTTGACCGTCAATCGTAACCTTAGGCATGGCTTTCCTTTCTTGTATCCTGGCAATCCGATTCGCTGGCCTGCGGGGCACTGTGCGCTGGGAGTGAGCGCTGGGAGTGAGCGCTGGGAGTGAGCGCTGGGAGTGAGCGCTGGGCGAGCGAGTCAGGCAACTGCGAGCGGCGCGCCCTCGGCAATCTTCACCGGTCGACTTCGCCGCCAATCATGTTCAAGGTATCGAAAGTGGGGACAATATCGGCCAACATGCCGCCGACCACCAGTTTCTTGAGCACGCCCATGGCGTAAAAGCACGGCGCGCGCACGTGCACTTTGTACGGTCGCCCGTTGCCCTGCGACACGATGTAGAAACCGACTTCGCCATTGCCGCCTTCGACCGCCGCGTAAGCCTCTCCCGGCGGCACCTGATGACCATCGATAATCAACTTGAAGTGGGCGATCATGCCCTCAATCGAATTGTAAACCGCGGACTTGGGTGGCAGGACCGTGCGCCAATCGTTGACGTTGACCGGCCCGCTCGGCATTTGCTTAAAGATCTGGCGAACCATCTTGTTGCACTGGTGCATTTCCTCAAACCGGCACAAGTAGCGGTCGTAGTTGTCGCCTTGATGGCCCAAGATGACGTCGAAGTCCAGTTCGTTGTAGTGCAAGTACGGCTGGTGTTTGCGCAAATCCCAATCCACCCCGGTCGAGCGCAGCATCAATCCCGTCACGCCGTAGGCAATTGCATCCGCTTGGGACAGTTGACCCGTACCGATCATGCGGTCGTAAAAAATCCGGTTCTTGGTCAGCAACTTGTCCATCTTGTCCATGAGCGTCAGCATCTTGTCCAGAGCCTTGAGCACATGGCTTTCGTAGTCTTCGGGCAAATCCGCCAGCAGGCCGCCAATCCTAGTGTAGCTGGCGGTCAGCCGCGCGCCGGAAAGCTCCTCGACCAGAGGATACAGCAGCTCACGAGCCTCGACGCCGTAGAGAAAGGGAGTAAAGCCGCCCAGTTCAAGAGCGCCAGCCGCCAAAGCGGTCAAGTGATCGGTCATGCGACTGATCTCGCTTGCCAACATGCGGATATACGAACACCGCGGCGTGATTTGCACGCCCATCAGCTTTTCGACCGCCATCACGTAGCCGACGTTATTGCACAGCGGCGACACGTAGTTGAGGCGATCGGTGTACGGCAACACTTGCTGCCAGGTGCCCTGCTCGCACATTTTTTCGAAACCGCGGTGCAGGTAACCGATGTGAATGTCAATGTCGTCAACGGTTTCGCCATCGAGCGTCAGGATAAACTTGACGGTGCCATGGGTGGCCGGATGCGACGGACCCATGTTGATGATCATCTTGTCGCCATCGCCTAGCCCTTGCGCTTGCTGAGCCAATGCCTGCAGCGCGGCGGTACCGGCCCCAACGTGTCCATATGCTGCAGTCGCGCTCATTGCGTCGTCTCCCTGAAAATCTGGCGGCTGGTTTTGGCCTGTCTAGCCTGCGGGTGTGCTGTTGGCTGTCTGCGCCGAGTGTGTGGGGGCCCGTGCGTCGTGAGGCGACCGGCGTGCCACTGAACCGGCCTTGGGACACTCACGGCTGCGTTCAGCACAGCAAAAGGGTGTTAGCGGTACGTTTCTTGATCGGCGTATTCGGTCAGGGTCGGCAAGGCCATGAGGGGCTGGTAGCCACGCAACGGAAAATCCTTGAGCAGCGGATGCCCTTCAAATTCGTCGTAGGTCAGAATGCGGCGCAAGTCGGGGTGACCGGCAAAGCGCACCCCGTACATGTCAAAGGTTTCGCGCTCGCCCCAGTTGGCAGCAGGCCACATCTCGCACAAGGTGGGCACTTGCGGATCCTCTGCATTAACAGGTACTTTGACGCGAAGCCGGTGGCAATGCCGCATCGACAGCAGGTGATACACCACTTCAAGCGCGGGCAACGTCGCCGAAGTCAGGCCGCTAGGATGGTCAGCGTCGATCGGGCTGGTAGCGGCGCGCATAAGCGGGGCAAATTCGGAATAATCCACCGCAGTCACGTCCACTAGCACATCAAACGTGCAGCGGGCGTCGTCGCGCAGACTGGTCATCAAGGCCACCAAAGCCGTGCGTTCGACGATAACGGTGGCGTCGCCGACCGCGGTGTGGCTGCCCAGAACGCCAACGCCCGCGAAGGCTCGACACAGGTCAGTCAGGTACTGCGGCGACTGAGGCTGGCCACTTTGGGGGTGTGTGCCTAGGTCTTGTGGCATGGTGGATTCCAATGGTTGAGCGACGTTGTAGACGAATCGGCGGGTGGTCGGAACTCGATGCTGGCTTGGTCTAGCACTTGCTAGGAGCTAACAAAGGCACCTGTGCAGGCGCCGGCTTATTCCCAGTCCAGCGCGCCGCGACGCCACACATAGGCCAGTCCGGCCGCCAAAATGCCAACAAACACGAACATTTCCGCAACGGTGACTAGGCCAATCCCTGGCTCAACTAGCATTTCGCGAAACAGCCCGGCCCACGGATACATGAACACCGACTCGATATCGAAGACGATAAAGAAGATCGCCACCAAGTAGAATTTGACCGAAAAGCGTTGGTGCGCGGAGCCAATCGGGTCACTGCCACACTCAAAAGTGCCCTGTTTAACGGGATTGGTGCGCCTAGGCCCAATCAGCCGATTGAGAACCAGAATCGAGGCGCCCATCACGGTGACGATAGCGATCACGACAGCGAGCGAAACGTAGCCAAGTTGCGATTGCAGCATCACAGCCCTAGGGTCGCCGCAGAGTGCGACGGTCGCCAGATAGCGCGCATTGCCGCCGCGCGTCAAGGTGAGCGGTTAAACCTGCACTTTTTCATCGAGTTTCGCCGCCAATATTCCCTGGCCGCGGCGCGACGACCTGAGCGAGCGCGCAACGGCGGGTTCTGGGGCCGCGTCACCCCAGCAACAGCGCGGCGTTGCTTGTGCGCATTGCAGCCATGCAGTCGTGGCGGTAGGTTGTGACATGGCGGCTGCGCGCTCAGCGCATCGGCGGCTATCAGTCTAATCCCGTGAGGTTACTATGATTTTGGAACGTGCCAAGCGCGAGCCCTTCAAAGTCCAAGGCGTTGTCATCGGCCTGGTCGTCGACAATAAGGATCCCGACGGCCATTACCGGGTCAAGGTCAAGTTTCCTTGGGTGTTGGAGTCGGACGCCAAATACACCGACGCCAAGGATGACGAGGACTTCCGCACGACGTGGTGCCGTATTGCTACTTTTATGGCCGGCAAAGATCGCGGGGCCTTTTGGCTTCCTGAGGTCGATGATGAAGTACTGATTGCCTTTGAACACGGCGACGTGCGGCGGCCGTTCATGATTGGCGCTCTGTGGAATGGGGTCGATACACCCATTCACGCCAACCAAGAACAAAGCGGCAAGAACTGGTTTCGCTCGATTCGCTCGCGTTCCGGCCACATGCTGCAATTTGTCGACAAGAAGGACGACAAGATCGAGCGCGTCATTTTGCAGACCTTGGTCCAGCCCAAGGACGAAGAAAAAGATCCCAAGCAGCGCAATGGTCACTGGATCGCCCTCGATCAGTCCGGATCGGTCGACCAAATCGAGATCTACGATCACACCCAAGAGCACTACATTCTGATTGATACCAAGAACAAGAAAATCACCATTGAGTGCAAGACTGGCGACATGCTGATCAAGGCTAAAAAGACCATCACCATTGATTGCAAAGACTTGGTCATCAAAGCCAGCAACACCATCAAGCAAGAGTCCGGCGCCGCCACCGAGACCAAAGCCGGGGCGACGATGGCCATCAAGTCGTCGAGCACGATGACGGTTAAGGGCTCCACCATTAACCTCAATTGATGCCAACGACCGTCGAGTACGCCTGCGCGCCGCTGGTCACGGACCGTGTTCAGACAGAGACGCAGCTCCTTGTTCAGACAGAGACGCAGCTCCTTGTTCAGACAGAGACGCAGTTCCTTGTTCAGACAGAGACGCAGCTCCTTCGCTGCGACAGGGCCCCCTGCATTTCTCGCCTAAATTGGACCGCCACATTTCGTTCAAATTGGGCTGCACTTGCCTAGTCTTTCCGGCAATCTGCAGGGACTCTCCGTTCTTGCGCGCCGCGGGCTAGAGCGTCTCGGCAACCACCAGACAGCGGCAGGCGAATTGGCCTGCGATGCGCTGGTGGTGCGAATGTGCGCCCTAGCCGCCGACTTAGGTCGGCAGGTTGGCGTGCTGATCGGTCGCGATGGAACGGTTGAGCACATCCTGATTGGCAGCGATCGCGCGTTGCAGTTGCCTGATCTGGGCCGCTGGGGTCGCGAATCAGGACGACTGCGCGGGCTACGGCTGGTCCACGTCCACTTGAAAGGCGAGCCGGTCGACGCCGATGATCTCAATGATCTTGTGCGTTTAGGCTTGGATTTGGTCGCGGCCATCACGCTGCAAGGCCAAGCGCCGCACTTGGTTTCGATCGCCCAGTTGGCCGTGGATGGCAACGCCACGACGGCGCGCGCCAGCCAGCCAGCCGATGTCGTGCCTTGGCAATTGTGGCACGGTCTGACTTTTGATTGCGCCGCCGCGATCGCCCACCTCGAGGGGCGTTTAGCCAAGGTCCGGCCACCCGCGCGGCTCATCGACGCCCGCGAGCGCGCGCTGCTGGTGCACGTCGGTCCAGAGACCGTGGCTGAAGCAGAGAATCGGCTGCTGGAACTGGAAGAACTGTGCCGAACAGCGCACGTCGAGGTCGTCGGTCGCGTCGTGCAGCGGCGCCGCCAAGTCGATGGGCGCACGCTCATTGGCTCGGGCAAGTTGGCAGAAATCGCCTTTCAAGCTGCGCAGGTCGACGCGACTATCTTGGTGTTCGGCCGCGAACTGACGCCCTCGCAATCCAAGGCGATTGCGCTTGGCGCCGACACCAAAGTGCTCGATCGCACCCAGTTGATTTTGGATATTTTTGCCCGCCGTGCCCGCTCGCAAGACGGCAAATTGCAAGTTGAATTGGCACAACTGCGCTATTCGTTGCCGCGCTTGGGCGACCGCGACAATTCGCTAAGCCGGCTGACCGGCGGAATTGGCGCCACGGGGCCTGGCGAAACCAAACTGGAGGTCGACCGCCGACGTTGCCGCGATCGTGTCGGGCGCATCGAGACGCAACTGGCTAAGATCAAAGCTGGTCGTGGCATGCGGCGCGCCAACCGGGCGACGGGCGGCGTGACCCAAGTGGCGTTGCTCGGCTACACCAATGTCGGCAAGTCGAGCCTGCTCAATGCCTTGACCAAGAGTTCTGCCTTCACCGAAAATCTCTTGTTTGCCACGCTCGATCCGACCACGCGGCATATTCGTCTGCCGGGAGGGACCGAGGCGGTGCTCACAGATACCGTTGGGTTTATTCGTGATTTGCCAAAGGAGTTGCTCGGAGCGTTTGAAGCCACTCTGGAGGAAGCTGAGGTTGCTGACCTGCTGGTAGTGATCGTGGACGGCGCGCATCGGGCGATCGAAGCCCAGCTCACTAGCGTGCTGACCATTTTGCGTGATC
Organism: Myxococcales bacterium; assembly: GCA_009692465.1. Lineage (GTDB taxonomy): Bacteria > Myxococcota_A > UBA9042 > UBA9042 > UBA9042 > SXRM01. The sequence continues at coordinate 31,323 of SHZD01000024.1, read as the reverse complement.
ACGGGTTGGCTGAAAAACCGCGGCGGATTGTCGTCAATAAGGCAGACGCGATTGCCGATGTTGCGACCGTGCGCGAAATCGCTCGCAATTATGGGGCCCTGCTGGTGTCTTCCCAGCACCGGCTCGGCCTGCTGCAGCTACTGGAGGCGCTGGAAGCGGACGCGTTGACCGTGGCTCCGCCCGACGGGGCGCTGGGGTTGACGCAGGACTCGTGGTCGGCTCTGGACTGAACCGCGTGTATTCACATAGAACCCCGCCGTCAGACGCGCAAATGGACCCAACTGGCAACAGGCCCGCCAACCGGCCATTCTGGGCTGGATTCTGCTTGCCGCCGTTGCTGGCCAGTAGTTTCCGCTGGCTTAAGTCCGGTTCGACGATTCTGTGTTGCCTAGGAGCGTGTCGGAGTATTCCGACTCGCTCCTAGCGCCGTCTGGCTAGACGGCGGCAACTGTCCGAAACTGCACGAATTTGATTGGGCCAGTTCTCCGGGCAGTTCTCGGACGGCTGAGAATAGTTGACTGGCTAGGAGCCTGTCGGATCGCAATAGATTCATTGTGTATAGCCTGATAGACATTTCACAACCGATTGATTTCCGACAGGCTCCTAGGTCGAGCGAGCAATTTACGGACTGTTCGTTACTCGCCCAGATCGTCGATCTTGGCGTCTTTCGCATGGGAAGTGTGGTGGGCGTTGGGCCTAAACTTGCCCTCTTCCATGCGCTGCATGTCGCGCTCCCAAATGTTCTTGAGCAAATTCCAGCGCGCAATCAGGTTTTGAGCCTTGAAACGCGCTTGGCCGGTGGCAAACCCGACGGTGGCGAACTCGCGAAATTCACGCTTGATTTGATCAAACTCAACTATCGGCGGGGTGCGGTCAAATCCATTGAAATACTTGGCGAATTTTCGCCGCATCACCTCAATTCGCACCTCCAAGTGTTGCAGCTGGGCCGAGGCCTTTTCGGAGCCAAGTATGCTCTTACCAATCGCCATTGCGTCCTCGAGTCGTCTCTAACTGCTGGGATTTTCTAAATTCTGCTTGGGCTAGCGGTTGGCGTGCCCGCGCGCTGTCGGCCACCGTTGCCCATCGCGCGGTTTTCGTACTACCATCGCCGCCGCTTGGTGTGCAACGATTGGCTACCGCCGCCGCTCAGCAGGCTCAGCAGCGAGAGCCATTTCTGCAGCAACCGGGCCAGCAACCGGGCCAGCAACCGGGGCAGAGACCGGCGCAGAGACCGGCGCAGAGACCGGCGCAGAGACCGGCGCAGAGACCGGCGCAAGGCCGAAGTCGTAATCACGGCCCGAGCCAGTTACCAAAACGCTGGCCAGTTACGAAGACCTAGGCCAAGAAATTGGGCCCATTGCAAGGAGTAGAGCATGATTCGCGCAGTTTTTCGGGCAGTTCAATTCGGCCGCACCCAGTCCGTCGCGCTGTTCGCGCTGCTCGCCGTGGCAGCTTCCTCTACGCTGGTGGTGGGCTGCGGCAAGCCGGAGCCGGAGGATAATTTTCGCCTGTGGATGAACAACGAAGCAGGCTGGGAAGAGTTGTCGCGCTATGTCGCCGATAAGAATCATGATTTCAAGATGCGGGTTAAAGCGTTGGAGATCTTGGTGACTGAGGGCGGCCAACCGTCGCAGGTGTTGCCGATTTCGGAAAAAGCCGCAGATCGGGTGGAATTGCTGAGCGCGCTCGAAGCACCCATGTTCACTCTGTTGCAGAGTGGCGGCCCCAAGAAGGCTGGACACGCCAAGACTCTGTTAATGTTGATGATCCGCGAAGGCAAGCTGGCCCCAGCCAAAGTTGCCGAGCTGAAGAAAAAAGTCGCCACTTGGGCTTTTGAAGGCTTGACCCCAGACACGCCGGTGGACGCCGTGTTGGCCAAGCTCAAAGATCGCATCGCCCCTGAGGAAATCGAAGCGCTGGAAAGCGAAGCGATTGGTGGAGCGGAAGTCATGCTGAGCAAGGGCGTGGCCAAGACTGATATTATTGCGTTCTTGCGCGGGCTCAAGTCGCCCGAAGCGAATCGGGCGTTGGTCAACGGTTTGGCGCGCTACCAAAAGATGAAGGTCAACGGCAAAGAAATTGCGGTCAAGGAAGAGGATCTGGCGGCCATTCAGGGGACGGACTCGATCGAGGCCTTCGTTTACTTTCTCGATACCTATTTGCGGCTGAGCCTTTCGACTCACCCCGATGATGACAAGTCTTCCAAGCTGGCGATTCAAGTCGCGATCGACTGGGAAGAAGTAGCCGCCAACAAAGAGAAAATCAAGGCGGCGTGGGCGCAAGTGGGCCCGCTGGTAGAGAAAATCTTGGTTTCGAAAAACTGTGACGATCGTTGGTTGGCCGCCGGCTATTTGGCCACCTACAAGGGCATTGACGGCTTCAAGATGGCCATGGCCAAGCTGCCTGATGATGATTTCTACGGCAAAGGTGGCGAATTCGGCTCAAATGACAGCAAGTTGGAGCTAACCCGGCTGTGCAGCAATCGAGTCAAGGCGACCGGTGCCGATGCGGTTCGGCCCGTCGTCGAAGCGGCGCTCAAGTCGAGTCCGCGGCTGATTGAACGCGTGATCGCCACCCGCTGCTTGCTGGCGCTGGGCGATCCGGCTTCGGTGGCGGCGCTCAAGGCCTTTGACAAGAAAGATCCGATGGGTCTTCGTCCCGTGCAACAGCTTGTGGTTTCACCAGATGCGATGACGCTGGCCGATCTTGTCGCCATGGCCGCCGACGGCGCCGACTATGCCACCAGCGTGGATAAAGATGCGGCGGGTGGCACCATTGACGGTGAGACAGCCAAGATGCTCAAGATGTACGCGAGCTATAGCTTTCACCGGCATCTGAAAGATCTCAAAGTCTTTGCAGAGGACAGCGTGAAGGAGCGCAAGGAAAAAGACGCGCTCAAGGGTGGCGCTGCTGCTCCGGCCGTCGCGCCCGCACCGGCTGCGCCAGCTAAGAAGTAGTTCGCGGTTCAGCCCAATCTTGTGGCCTCCGCATCGCGCGCAGCCGGTCGCCATGAGCGAGTCTATACTCGATCGCCCAAGTCCGGCACCATGTACCGGATCGGCGATCTCGTGCTTGCTGGGTGGGTCGCCAAGCTCGCGTCTGCTGTGCAACCGACTCGCGGCTCCGATCCAAGGTTGATCTCGAAATTGGCAGACTGTGTATAGCTGGACTCGCGACGCAATAGTTGACTTGGTCAGTCCTGTAGGCGTTTCGCTGAGCTTGACGTGCGTGGCTGGTCAAGTCTGAAGGTCGACGCGCCCGATCAATGCGCGTCGATCTCGACCCGAAACAGCAACGACCCGACCAAAATCTCATCGCCCTTATGCAAGCGCGCCGGCAACCGGTTGACGCGCACAAAGGTGCCGTTGAGGCTGCCGACATCGATGATTTGAATGTGGCCGGTCGGCGTGGCTTCGAAACGCAAGTGCTTGCCCGACATGAAGCGATCTTGGGGGAACGCCAGATCGGAGCCCTCGCGCCCGACCGCGACAGCGTCTTTGTCCGTCGACACCACTCGACCCGGCAGCCCACCCGCTAGCAGTTGGGTGATGTGCAGACGCTGCGGCGGCAACGGCGTGCCAAAAGTTTCCACCGGGATATCGCTGCCTGAGGCTGGTTCAAACGGCACATTGTCACCGCTGCGCACCAACAGGTACTGCTCGCCGGCAAACACCACATCACCCGAGCGAATCAGCGTCGGCTCGCGCAACCGCCGAAACACGCCACTCGGACCGGGAATGCCAACCAAGTCTAAGGTCTCGGGGCTGCGGTCGACCACCATGTGCCGATCCGACAGCAACGGGTCGCCCGGAAAAGGCAGTTCACCGTAGCGGCCGACAGCAGTCTGGCCAATCGGGATGTCAAACGACGCACCCTCCGACACCACCCCGCGGAGCACCACTAGGCGAATAGTGGCTTGAGGCAGGGGGCCCGACGGTGCAGGGCCAGTCGGCGGCGGTGGAATGGCCGACACGGGCACCGCTGGCGCCAAGTTAGCCGCGTGCAACGGACCGCCGCATCGACCGCAAAACTGATAGGCCTGCGGCCAGGAGGTGCCACAGCGAGCGCAGTTGATGTTGGGCATCCGCGTCCTAGCGCGGGCACGAGGCCCGCGGGCAGACTTTTTCACGTTTGGGGGCTCGGGCGCAACTGGCCAACCGCAGTTGCCAGCGGATGGGCGCCGATCGACCGCAATTTCACAGCACTTGGGAGCGAGACCGTTTCGCCGAGCGGCAAGTGTTTGGTGCAACCTAGCAAAGGGAAGGCGATGTGCATGAATTAGCAAACAAATGCCGCTGGCTTGTGGCATGCCGACTGTGGCGCACGTTTGTGCCGGCGCGCTTTCTTCAGGTTCAGCGTCTGGATGCGACTTGAACTGGGCCACCGCGAGGCAGCAGGCTGCGACCGGAAGCCCGTGCTGATTGTCGAATCGGCGGAAAACCGGCTGATCATGTGGCGAAATCCTAACGGCACCGGCTCGAAAAGTAGCGCCAGCGGCTCGAAAAGTAGCGCCAGCGGCTCGAAAAGTAGCGCCAGCGGCTCGAAAAGTAGCGCGAGACGGACCTTGGCGTATCATCGGCGCATGGGCACCAGTGGCGTAAAACTTGGAGCAAGGCCGACAGCCAAGCCCGTTAGTAAACCGTCGTCAGGCTGTTTGGCCCGGCTGGCGCTGTGGACATTGGGTCTGGTGTTAACGGCAAGCGCGGCGGGCGTTGGCGGCTACCTTTGGTTGGATGCGACGCTGCCCGAAGTGTTTACATTCAAGCAGTACCGCGAGATCGCCAAAGAGTCGTCGCGCGTGTACGCAGCCGGCGGCGAAGTCGTGGCCCGTTTTGGCGACGAGATTCGCACCGTGATCGACGGCGCCCAAATGGGCCCAAATATTCGATTTGCCATGATTTGCGCAGAAGACTCCGCGTTTTACGACCATCCTGGTCTGGATTTTGTCGGGATTGCTCGCGCTTTGTGGGTCGATGCTTCGACAGGCCGCTATGCCCAAGGGGCGTCGACGCTGACCCAACAACTGGCAAAAACCCGCTTCTTGAGTCGCGAAAAAACCGTGGTACGCAAGCTCAAAGAGCTAGTGCTGGCACGCAAACTCGAGAAAAACCTGTCCAAAGACGACATCTTGAATCTGTATCTCAATGAGGTGTATTTCGGCCATGGTCGCTACGGCATTGAGGAAGCGGCGCGGTTTTTCTTTCGGCGCTCGGCGGCCGAGTTGGATGTGGCCCAAGCGGCCTTGCTGGCGGGCTTGGTCAACAGTCCAAGTAAGTGGTCGCCACTTAAGCATGCCGATCGCGCGCTGGCTCGTCGCCGCTATGTGCTGGGGCAGATGCACCAAAAGGGCTACATCTCGGCCGCGGATTTTGCCAAAGCGCAAGAGCAGCCGCTGCCGACGATCGGCGGTGATGCCATTGCCGGTGCTGGACCGTGGTACATGGATGCGGTGCGCCGGTTTGTCCATGCCAAACTCGGTCGCGACCAGCTGGCGTCAGGCGGATATCGCATTGAAATTGCAATGGATATTGGCCTGCAACAGGCAGCCGACGCGGCGGTTGAACAGGGTCTGCACAACGTTGATCGCCTGCTTTCCAGTGCTGAACCGCTGCAGCGCCACTCCACCGATGCCGCCATTGCTGCTGGTTTGGCCAAACTGGCGGCCCAGCAGCCGGCAAAGCCGACCTCGGGCACGGTGTTGCAGGGCATTGCCCTGAGCCACGATGACGTCCGCAAAGCGTGGCGTTTTGGGCTTGGCAACACCGAGGGATTTTTAGGTGACGCCGATTTGGGACGCTACAAGGTGTGGCGGTCGCCGCGCGCCGGTGCCGCCAAGGGCAGCGAAAAGCCTGAGCCGATGCAGATTGGCCGCGGGGATTTGGTGCGAGTTTCGGTGCGCGAACTGAGCGAGGACGGCATCATCTTGTCGCCTGAAATGGGTCCTCAGGCCGCGTTAGTGGCCCTGGAACCACAAACTAGGCTGGTACGCGCCTTGGTCGGCGGTGACGATTTTGATCTGCATCCGTTTGACCGCAGTGGCGCCCTGAGGCAACCCGGCTCAACCTTTAAGACTTTCGCCTATGGAGCCGCGATTGAAGCCGGCGCTGCCAATCCGGACTTGGTCCTCAAGGACGAAAAGCGCTCGTTTCCAACCGGCGGCAAGCCGTGGACTCCTCGCAATTTCTCTGGCGGCTACGACGGCAAGTCGTACTCGTTGCGCGACGCCTTGGCGTTTTCGATCAACTCGATCGCCGTCGAAATTGCCTCGCGGGTGGGTCCAGAAAAGATTGCAGCTTTTGCCAAGCGTTTGGGCATCGCCAGCCCGCTAATCGCCGGTTTGCCACTGGCATTGGGAGCCAGTTCGGTGACGCCTTTCGAAATCACCAATGCCTACGCCACGATTGCCGCTGGAGGGCGGTACGGCGAGCCCGTGCTCGTGACTCGCATTGTCGACCGCACCGGTAAGGATGTTTACGTGGCGCCGCGCGATAAGCTCGCACAAGTATTGGGTGAAGGCGTGGCCAAACAGCTGACAGACATGCTTGGCGAAGTGGTGCGCAAGGGTAGCGCTAAGGGCGCACAATTGGCCGGACGCCCATTGGCTGGCAAGACTGGCACCAGCAATGGCGGCCGCGACCTCTGGTTTGTCAGTTTTTCCGCAGAGTTGTGTGTCGGCGTCTGGCTCGGATTTGACGATCGCAAGCCGATCCCCAAAGGCACCGGAGGCAGTCTGGCCGTGCCCATCGCGACCCAGTTTTACAAGGAAGGGTTGGCTGCTGTGCCGGTGGTGCCTTTGCCGCGGTTACCGCATGTCGCGGCGGGGCCCGTGGCTGGTTTGCCGGCTGCGATTGCCGATAGCGAAGCTGGGGCGTTGGACTTGCACGACGACCAATTGGGGCCCGAAGTGCCAATCGCCGACAAGCCGACTGAGCCGATGCCACCGAAGCGCCGACCGCCTCCACAAGTGGATGATGAGGCGCTCAATTGACCGCAGGAGCTGCGACGAAAGAAATCCGAACCTGTGGTTTTTGGCGCAAAATGGAGCGGTGAAGCGCTCAGGAATCGTTCGCGACCTGAGTAAGGAACTGTCCCAGAATAAGTCATTCTGAGACTGGTTCCGTTTGCTTGCTTTGTGGGTCGCTAAGCTCGCGGCCTCAAAGGCCGACTCGCCGCTCCAGTGTTGCCCGAGTCGATCGAGTTATTTAAGGAAACCTCCTAACCAGCAACGAGGCGCCGACCAAATCCAATTTGCTTGGCTCTAAGGCGTGTGTTCGTGAACGGTAAAAAATCCTTTACCGACTTCGGCTTGCCTCTTGGCGGCGGCCTGCGACCGCACCATCCGCGAGGCCAGATCGCTGGCCAACGCGCGGTAGCGGTGCGAAAGGTCCGACTGGGGGTCGGCGACGACAATCGGCAGCCCAGCGTCCGCTGATGGCGACACCTGCAACTCAATCGGCAAGCTGGCCAAGAACTGCAGATCGTGGGCCGCACAGTGGCGAGGACTATTGGAAGGGCCAAAGATCTCATAGGTCTTGCCGTTGTCGGGACACAGGAAGTGTGACATATTTTCGACTAAGCCGACCACTTCGACCTTAAGCATGGAAAACATGCGCACAGCGCGCAGCACATCGGCAAACGCCACGTCTTGCGGCGTCGACACCACGATCGCGCCATCCAAGGCCGCCGCCTGACACAAACTCAGGACGACGTCACCAGTGCCGGGGGGCAGATCGACGATTAGATAATCCAGTTCGCCCCACTCGACGTCTTGCAACAACTGGGTCACGGCTTTGCCAATCATCGGCCCGCGCCACGCCACCGCCATATCCTCTTGAACCATAAAGCCAATCGACGTGGTTTTCACGCCGTGGGCCACAGCCGGCACAATTTGGCGAGCAGCGTTGACAGCAGGTTTGGCTCCGCGCAGACCCATCAGGATCGGCACCGACGGTCCGTAAATATCAGCATCGAGCAACCCGACACGCGCGCCAGCCTTAGCCAATGTAACCGCAAGGTTAGACGCGACTGTCGATTTGCCGACCCCACCCTTGCCGGCTCCCACCCCGATCATGCAAGCGATTTTGGGCTTGCCGGCGGCATCGAGAAGTACTGGCCGCTCCACGCTGACTTGCACGGACGTCGCGCCCTGAGCGGTGGCGATCGCCTGCATTTGCGCAACCATTGCTGCGATATGCGGGGAGGCAGGCGTCGTCGGCACTAGCGTCATTGTCACGGTTTCGCCTTCGAGGTGCAGGCTGTGCAGCAGTTGAGCGCTGACAATATCGCGCTGCAAATCAGGTTCTTGGACTGCAGAGAGCGCCTGCATCAGCGTATCGCGGTTCAGCATCGAGATTCCCCTAATTCGCACGCCCAACGGTTCGTGGGCACGGGCGCGGCGGTATAGGGGTCGCAGGCAGCGGTGTCAACGGCAGGCAGGCTAACCGCAGTCAGCAAGCCTCTTTGCGCTGTAGCGCCTATCGGCGGGGTGCCCTGACCCCAGTGCGGAGTTCGGGATTGCCTGCTCCTGTTCGCTTTGCTAACGTGGCCGCTACTCGCAACGGACCGTCCCCAGCGACCGTATGCACAACCTTGCCTTTGCACACCAGATCGGCCGGGATCTAGTGACGAAGGAGTTTGGAGGCTGTCATGCATCGGTTTTTCGATCTGGTTGGTTTTGTCGCGCAAATTTGGACATTTGTCGCGCAAATTCGGACATTTGTCGCGCAAATTCGGACATTTGTCGCGCAAATTCGGACATTTGTCGCGCAAATTCGGATAGTGGCTGGTTATCACTTCGGCTATCACCTTGTCGCCTTGGCTGTGGCCTGGGCGACAATGCTCGGCTGTGCCGCTGAACCCGAGCCGCCGATTTTGTGCGAATTGGCGGGTTGCAATGATGGCAATCCGTGCACCGCGGATACGTGCGTGCCGACCAGCGGCTGCCAGCACGCGCCCGACGGCAGCGGCACTTGCAGCGACGGCAATGTGTGTACGACCGGCGACACTTGCAAGGCTGGCGGGTGCGCAGCAGGCACGGCACTGGACTGCAACGACAAGAATCCTTGCACCAACGACACCTGCGACGCGCAAAAAGGCTGCGCCTATGTCGCCAATACCAGCGAGTGCGATGACGGCAACGGCTGCACCGAATCGGATCGCTGCAAAGGTGGCGGCTGCGCTGCGGGCAGTCCCAAGCTGTGCGACGACCTCAACCCGTGCACCAACAACGGCTGTGACGCCGGCAAGTGCACGATACAGATGGCAAATGGCGCCCCTTGCAACGACAAGGATGCCTGTACCTCTGGCGATATTTGCGGCAACGGCAACTGCATTTCGGACCAGATAAGTTGTGATGACGACAACGTTTGCTCCGCGGATTCGTGCGATAGCGCCAAAGGCTGCGTTCACGCCGCCAACACCGTCAGCTGCGACGACAGCGACCACTGCACCAAAGGCGACGTGTGCACCGGCGGCGATTGCGTTGGCAAGGCGGTCAACTGCGACGACGGCATCGGCTGCACCATCGATTCGTGCAATCCGGCAACCGGCTGCGTGTTGGCCGCCAATGCCACGTTGTGCGGTGACGAAAACGTCTGCACTACCGACAAATGCAGCCCGACGACGGGATGCAGCCACGAAGACCTCAAGTCGGAGTGCGACGACGGCAGCTTGTGCACCGGCGGCGATGGGTGCTTAGACGGCAAATGCTTAGGAGAACTAATCAATTGCGACGATCAAATGCCTTGTACGCTGGACACCTGCGCGCCGACGAAAGGGTGCCTGCATTCGCCAGTTGCCAACGGGATGAGTTGCACGGACGGCAATCCGTGCACGACCGCCGATGAGTGCAAAGAAGGTGCGTGCAAGGGCGCGATCCTGATTTGCGACGACGCCAATCCATGCACTGACGACGGCTGCGACAAGGCCAAAGGCTGCAGTTCCGTCCCGGCTGTGGGCACGGGTTGCAACGATCAAAATGCCTGCACAGACGGCGACAAATGCTCCAATGGCAACTGCTCTCCTGGCGCCGTCAAATTCTGCGACGACAAGAATACCTGCACCATCGACAGTTGCGTGCCGTCAACGGGCTGCATCAACACGATCATCACGGGCTTGCCGTGTGCGGATGGCAACGCCTGCACCCTGCAAGACGCGTGCAGCGCGGCAGGCAAGTGCGAGAGCCAGTTGGTCGACAAGTGCAACGACGCCAATCCGTGCACCATTGACAGTTGCGATGGCAAAACCGGCTGCACCCACCTGGATAGCACGGAAAAGTGCGATGACGACAACCTGTGCACGGTCGGTGAGGTCTGCGAAAAAGGCCTGTGTACCAACGGGACACCGCTCGGCTGTGACGACGGTAACTCTTGCACGTCAGACAAGTGCATCAGCGACCAGATCAAGGCGGGCTGCGAATTCTCGGTCCTTGGCGGATCGCCGTGTGACGACAACAATGTCTGTACCAGCGTGGACGCCTGTAGTACCCAAGGCAACTGCAGCGGGCTGAAAGGCGTGACATGCAACGATGGCATTCAGTGCACGGTCGACAGTTGCGACGCCGGCATCGGCTGCGTGCACCTCAAGTTGAACCAGAAGCCGTGCAACGACGGCGATTACTGCACTTTTGACGACATCTGCATCAAAGGCGTGTGTGTCGGCGAAGAGGAGCAAAAATGCAACGATATCAACCCTTGCACCAAAGACACTTGCTATTCGCCGGTGGGGTGCAGCCACGTGCCTGAACCCAACGATCCAGCGTGCGACGACGGTCTCAACTGCACGGTGGGTGAAAAGTGCAAGTCTGGCCAATGCAAGGGTGGCCAGGTGGTGCAGTGCGACGACGGCAACCCGTGCACAGCGGAGCAATGTGACCCGGTCAACGGTGTGTGCGTGACCAAACTACTGAACGGTCTCGACTGCGACGACGGCAACGGCTGCACGGTCAATGACGTCTGCAAGAACAGCGTATGCGAGGGCTCGGGCAAGACCTGTTCGGACGGTAACGCTTGCACCGTGGACACCTGTAGCGGCAATGTGTGCGCCAACAAGTTGATCGACTGCAATGACGGCAACCCCTGCACCACCGACGTTTGCTCGACTTCCGTTGGCTGCAAACCCACTGCTAATACCAATGCCTGTAGCGATGGCGACGCCTGCACCACCGGCGATGGCTGTAGTAACAGCCAATGCAAAGGCGCGGCGGTGATATGCAACGACAACAATGCCTGCACGAATGATTCGTGTTCAAAAATAAGTGGTTGTTCCAATACGCCGCAATCTACAGGCGCCTGTTCCGATGGCGATGCCTGCACCGCGGGCGACACTTGCGCCAACGGCAAATGCGCGGCGACCGGCAAGACCAACTGCGACGATAGCAATGATTGCACGGTAGATAGCTGTGACAAAACCAGCGGTTGCCAATTGGTGGCCAAACCGCAGTGGTCGGTGTGTTTGGACAACACCATGTATTACACCTGCAATGGCACGAACTCCTGCGTGTCGACGTTGTTGTCGTACTTTATCTTGCCCGTTGCCGCAGGCACCGGCGCGGTGGGCTGCAGTCCCAACACGGACTCCGGTTGCACCGCCAATGCCCAGCCGAAGCACTTGGCCAAATTCAGCTCGTTTTGGTTGGATTATTTTGAGGTCTGGCTCGACAAGTACAAGAAATGCATGGCTGCCGGCGCGTGTACGCCGCCTGCGACGGACCAATTTCATTGCGTCTACGCCTACTCGGATACAGGCTTTATGCCGGTCAACTGCGTCACTTGGAAGCAGGCCGTGGATTTCTGCAATTGGGACAACAAGCGGTTGCCTACCGAGCATGAATTGGAATACGCCGCGCGTGGCCCGTGCCAAACTGGCAAGGAGTCGACCTGCTTTACGTCAACGCCACCCTACGCTTGGGGTAACGCGGCACCCAGTTGCTCCGTTGCCAGCTACAATGCCGGCACTGGCTTGGGCTGCGGTTCGAATTTTCCGTGGAAAGTAGGCGGCGGCGCGGCCGGTCCATCCCTGCACCGCGATTTAGCCGGCAATGTCTGGGAGTGGACCTCGGACGTGTACATCAGCAACTGGTACATTACGCTGGCTGGCACCGCCAACGGCGAACCCAAGACCAATCCGGCTAATTCCCAGGGTGGGTCAGGACGCGTGATTCGCGGCGGCAGCTTCAAAGAGGGCCCGCTCGAATTGCGCGCCTCCGTGCGCAGTTGGGTCAACGCTAGCAACAACGATCCAGGCGTCGGGTTTCGCTGTGCGGCGTCCGTAAAGTAAGAGGGTGTATTCAAATATGCCGTTGCGAGGCTCAGGAGGCGCCCGGAAGGCAAGGCGGCGGTTGCCTGACGACCGAAACGCACTCCCAGTGCGTTGCAGGGAGCAAGACCATCGCCAACGCAGCATGCCGGGATGCATCCTGAACCGCAGTAGGCGTTTTTTGAATACGCCCTCTAAGGGCTCGTAAATGAATAAATCATTCATTTACCGTGCCCGTTTACTTGCTGGGTAGGTCGCAGGCTGGCGTCGTTACAGCCGACTCGTCGCTCCGGTCTTCGCGCAAGTTGATCGAGTTGCTCTTCGGAACTGTCCCAGAATGAGTCATTGTGGGACTGGTTCTGTTTGCTTGCTTTGTTGGTCGCTAAGCTCGCGTCCCCAAAGGCCGACTCGCCGCTCCTGTGGTGCCCAGATCGATCGAGTTAGTTGAGGACAGTTCCTTACCCGCCCTAAGGTGCTGCTTGGGTTGGTCAAGGAAGGCACACCGGCGCAGGCCACGGCCATACAGACGACCGCCATACAGACGACCGCCAAACAGACGACCGCCAAACAGACGACCGCCAAACAGACGACCGCCAAACAGACGACCGCCAAACAAGCACATGTCGAGTCGGCTGGTTTGAAGTCGGCTGGTTTGGAGTCGGTGATTCTGAGGTCGGCGATCTTGGGGTCGGCGATCTTGGGGTCGGCGATCTTGGGGTCGGCGATCTTGGGGTCGGCGATCTTGGGGTCGGCGATCTTGGGGTCGGCTACGGCGAAGTCTGCCCAGTCAGGGTCAGTTGCACGCCGTTAGGCCATCGAGGCGGCAATAGCGGTCGGCGAATTTGAGCGGCGCCGTCGCGCTGCGCTCCACAATTCTATACATGGTCACCCAAATTCGAGATCAACCTACCGGAGCCGCGAGTCGGCTGCGCAGCAGACGCGAGCTTGGCGACCCACTGAGCAAGCACGAGATCGGCGGTCCGGCATTTGATGCCGGACTTCGGCGATCGCGTATAGCTACTTGACCGTGACTTTACCCTTCATCTTGCTGCTGGCGACGTGCGGTTCGCATACGTAGTAGTAGGTGCCCGCCGCGCTGAACTTGACCACTTTGGCCGCGCCGCCAAATTCGACAAGAAAGCCACCAGTTTTGGCCGAGACGCCATCGGCATTCCACGTCGCTTGATCGACTTCGAGGGCATTGTGAAAGCCCTCGAGTTTGAACTCAACGGAATCACCGACGCCGATCTGCAAGTTCGCGGGAACGAAAGCAAAATTGCTCGTTCCCACTTTTTCTGTCTTCGGCTGGGGCGGGGCCTTGCACTTGCCTACGCCGCCATCGGTGACCGACAAGCTCATACACAGAGTCGGGTCGTTAAAGCTCAACCCGCCTTGAACGATCATGCACTGGACGCTGTAACCGCTGCTATCGGCAACGGTGCTGTTGACTGGTGCCTTGTTGCAGGTCGACATGCAGTCGCCCATGTTCTTGTACGAAAGCGCGGCGTTGCAGTTCATCAACGCGACAGCACAGTAATTCTCGCACCAAGTGCCGCAGACGTTGCCGCCCGTTTTGCCGGCGTGCGGGCAGTGGGCAGCGGCGGCGACGGGATCCACTTTAGCCACCGTGGCGTGGTAGGTGCGACAGCCGATGGTGTTTCCGGCTTTGTCGGCAGCCTTGCCCGGAGCAAACATCGCCAAGTCTTCGCACCAACTGGTGCATTCGCCAATTGTTGCGTACTGGGCGTTGGTACCGGTTGTGCCGCAAGCCAAATTGACCGCCTGACAATAGGCTGCACAGGTCGGGGTAGGGTCGCTGGCCAGCTTGCCGGCACACAGGCCAAGGGCGCAAACGTCGCCAGAGGTTTTGGCGTCCTTGTCGTCGCAACCAGCGGTGTTATTCGTGTGCGTGCAACCACTTTTGGGGTCGCAGGCGTCGTCGGTGCACGGATTCTTGTCGTCGCAGTCGGGCTTGCCACCACCGGCAACGCAGGCCTTGTCTTTGCAGCCGTCGCCCACCGAGCAGGGATTGAGGTCATCACAAGGCGAAGCCGAGGCCGCCAGCTGGCAGCCCATTTTCGGATCGCAGCTATCGACGCTACAGACGTTGGCGTCATCGCAGTTTTTAGCCTTGCCGGCGACACATTTGCCGGTGGCACAGGCATCGCCTTCGCTGCAGACGTCGCCGTCTTCGCACTTGACCGTGTTGGCGGAGTGGGTGCAGCCCTTGGTCTTGTTGCAAGCATCATCGGTGCACAAGTCACTGTCATTGCAGGCTAACGGCGAGCCGGCCACACATTTTCCACTCTTGCAGGTGTCGGTGTCGGTGCAGGCGTCGCCATCGCTGCACGGCTTGCCTCCAGCTTGCGCCCCATTGACGCAGCCCTTGACCTTGTCACAACTGTCGTCAGTGCAGGCATTGCCATCGTCGCAGGCTACGGCGGATTTGCCGACGCGGCACTCGCCATCCAAGCATTCGTCACCCTTGGTGCAAGCGTTGTTGTCGGTGCACAGCGCGGTGTTGTTCTTGCCGATACAGCCCAATTCGCCATCACACGAGTCGGTGGTGCAAAGGTTGTTGTCGTCGCAAACTTTGCCCGTACCGGCTTTGCACTTGCCCGCTGTGCACTTGTCGCCCACTGTGCAGTCGTCGCCGTCATCGCAGCCATTGGTGTCGTTTTTGACGTTCTTGCAGGCATTCTTGACGCAAGTATCGTCGGTGCACGGCTCGTTGTCTTCGCATTTGCTGCCGAATTCATTGAACACGCAGCCGACTTTGCTGCTGCAGCTGTCAACCGTGCAGGTGTCCTTGTCGTCACAGACTAGGGCCGTTTCACCCGCCACGCAGGTACCGGCAGCGCACTTGTCCGCGCCGTTACAGATATCTCCGTCGTCGCAGGGCGTGCCATCGACCGCGAGTTTGGCTGCACATTGACCGCTGGTGCACACGGCCACATAGCAGGAGTTGCCTGGAGCGCCGCAATCGGGGCCGTCCTTGCATTGCGCCGCAACTGTGATCGTCTTGGTGGGCGTGCCGGCGACTTTTTGGTCAACCGATTCGCAGGCGATGGCGAAAATCGCCGTGGTAGCCAACACAATTCGCGTGACAATACAAACAGTTATCGAAGGTTTGCAAATCAACCGAGCGATCATCGAGCCACTCCCTGCCACGCGCGCCGCACACAAAACACCTACGGCCACGACAAAACTAGCTAAAATTATGATGCAATTGAGTGCAACGCGACAGACTCGTCGGTGCAAGGGCGCGCGAGGATAAACGACGTTTGGTGAAAACTCAAAGGGCGTGTGGCCATTTTCCATGACAAAGCACCACGATGGCGGAAAAAAGCGCGACCGCCGATGCTAACAGTGTTGGCATTTCATGATGTTTGCTCGTGACGGCGATCGCCGCACCGTGGCTGAACGCAGACATGCGCCCAAAGCCGAGGATCGCGGTCTCGGCCTAGCCTTGACAGTCCCTGTCCATGCGGCTTTGTTTTGCGTTTGACGGCGAGAGCGCCAACCTCAGCCTGTTCAGGAGCATCCATGCCCAACTACGACTATCGCTGCAACGCTTGTGACCATCGTTTTGAAAAGAAACAGCGCATTACCGAAGCGGCAGGCGCTCAGTGCCCACAGTGTGCGGATACGGGCTGCGAGCGCCTGATCACCGGCGGCACCTTTCACCTGCGGGGTTCGGGCTGGTATGCTTCGGATTATTCTAGCAAAAAATCGGAACCGGCTGCGGATGGGGCGGGCACGGTCGCTCCGGCTTCGAGCGAGACCCCAGCCACGGCTGCGAATGGGACTGCAGCCACGGTTACCAATGGCACTTCGACCACCGCTGAATCTGGCGCAGCCAAATGCGGCAGTGGAGCCGGCGCGGCGGCCGCCGAGGCTTAGTGGGCGCGCGCCTTTGCTGCTAGGGTCAGGTGGGCGTAAAGAGCAGCAACTAGGTACAATTAGGCGAGATTTTCTGCATCAGTGGCCAGCACGCCCGCCGAATCCACCCCGCGGGCGCGGTCGCACCATTGACTCAGGCCGCCTTGCTGCAAGGCGTCAAAAAAACTCTCAATCCACTCAAACATTTCGTCCGTGGTCGTCGCGCGCATCGCTTTTTCGCGCAACAGCGTGCCGTGAGCGAAGCCCTTGGTCATCCGGGCCAGCAGTTGCTTGATCCGGCCGGGAATCGCATTTTCGGGCATTCGCTCGCGCTGGAGATCACGAAAACTGCGCAACAAGGCCACGCGATCGCTCAGCGTCACTTCGCGCACGGCTAAACCGCGAACCGCGTCGTCGATCTGACCAAAGATCCAAGGATTCATGATCGCGGCGCGGCCGATCATCACCCCGGCGGCGCGAGTGGTGCGCAAGCGCATCAGGGCCTCGGCGGGCGAACCGACGTCGCCAGACCCCAGAACCGGTACGCGAACAGCCCCGGCGACGGCATCGACCACGTTCCAATCGGCAAAGCCCGTGTACAGTTGCATCCGGGTCCGGCCGTGAACCGTGATCATCTGCGCGCCGGCATCCTCACATTTTTTTGCAATTTCAACGGCATTAATCGATTCAGCACTCCAGCCTGAGCGAATTTTGACCGTGACTGGCACCTTCACCGCCAGTGCCGTTGCGGCCACCATTTTCGCCAAGTGATCGCCTTGCCGCAGCAACTCGGCGCCACCGCCGCGCCGAACAACCTTAGGTGCGGGACAGCCGCAATTGATATCGACAATTTGCGCGCCGTGATCAGCCACCATTTCGGCAGCGTTGACCATGCGCGCAATGTCGGCGCCAAAAATCTGCACGGCCAAGGGTCGTTCGATAGCAGGATCGAAAGCCAAGCGCATGGCACTTTTGAGATTTCGGCGCGAAAGACCTTCAACGGAAATAAACTCGGTGACAAACAGGCCGATGGTCGAACCACTGGCGGCGTGCACGGTGCGCCGGAACGGTGAATCGGTGACGCCCGACATCGGCGCCAACACGAATGGCTGGGCAATGGTCACCGGGCCAACACAAAACGGCTTCACGTACGACTGCGGCACGGCAGGCAGGACGGCAATGGCGGGATCGGCGGCGATATCGGGAGCGTTGGCCATAAAATTCAAACTGATCTCAGCGGGCATTCCATGGGAGCCGCGAACCATAGCGTGGATCGTAATGGGCGGGCGCAGGGTTCGATAGTGCCACGCTCGCGCGCACCGATGGTGAAAGTAGCACGCTCAGAGGCAATAAGCGTGCACTAAAAGCGGTTGCCTAGGTGCCAACCCAGCTTGCGCGAAGCCCCAAAATCAAATTGCCAATGAGAATGCCAGCGCGAGATGTCTGTGGCGGTCGCACGCGACCCACGAAACAAGCCAAGGGACCCTGAGCGCTGTCAAAAAGTCAGGTCCGGCGATGGGCGACCTATTAGGCACCGAGGGTGAAACCTCCCCAGCGGCACGGAGCGGCTTGACGCCCCGGGCGCAAGCTCGCGACCCACGAAATAAGCAAAGAGACACCGAGCAAAGCCCATTTGCTCGGCTCTCTAGAGCGGGCCGCGTCGGGACTTGAGCTCGTCGGCGCCCATCATGCCCTCGGGAACCGAAACCTTGACCCCGTCGAGCTCGTCCATCGACATGTCCCATTCTTCTAGGGCTGCTTGCATGTGCTGCAGGGTCGTGCGCGGCGGCGCTTTGGTGACGGAGCGGCCCTGCTCGATCAGCAATGTCCCCAATCGCTGAGTAGCCATGCGCAGTTGGCGGATACCGGCCATGGCGATTTGTTCTTGAAAACGCAGCGCCAGCGGGCTGGATGCCTTGAGCAGTCGCTCAAAAACGTCGCGGGTCAGTTCCAGAGCAATGACGTCGCCGTGCGAAACCACCGAGGCAGAGCGCGGCGAGCGGTCGACCAGCGCCATCTGGCCCACGATCTGACCGGCCTTGAGCGTCGCTAGAGTGCGCTCGCCATCCTCAAAAACGCGCTTGACGTGGACTTCGCCGATCGCCAGCAGAAAGCACGATTGGCCACTAGTGCCCTCTTTGCACATTGAGGCCCCAGAGGCGAACTCGCGAGCCGGCGCCACCGACGCCAACAGCCGCAGTTCGGAATTGGTGTAGTCGCGCAAAGAACCAAGTTTTCGCAGGTCCACGGTGGCCATGATCAACATCCTTGCAGCGGAGTGCCCCACAGCAGGCGGGCACGGTGGCTTTGGGCGGGCTCGAGGACCCGGCCATGAGCAACTCTATGAAGTCACTGTGATCAGCTCCAGATCGGCGACCTGCGGTAGCGTTTAGGTCGACGCCACCTTGGGACCCATTGCTATGCCGATTACCCGCCAAAAAGGCGAGACAACCACTTGGCGACGCCAGTCTTTTCGTCGATTTTGGTGTGCGCTCCGGTCTGTGCTGAGGCGACGACGCCAGACTGCATCGCTCCGCCAGTCTTGCGAACCTGTGGATTGCCGCCGTCGCGCATATGCACGCCGGATGCTCTCGCTTGCGACCGCGCCTTGGCAGCATTGGGATTCAGCTCGCGTTCAATCCGATCGTTGATGGTCCGCAGCCGCATGGTGATATCGGAAATTACACCGGAAGTGATCGCTGCCGCAGCTATCGGTGAAGTACGCCGCAGCTCACGCAGAGCGTGGACACTGAGCTCGTAGCCGACGGTCTCGGCCGCGGCAATCACAGTGGCCGAGCGCGGTGCAGGGTCAAATGCGGCCATTTCGCCGACGAATTGATCCGAACCGATCGACCCCACGTCGGTGGTGTTGCCTTGGCCGTCGGAAAGTTCAACCCGCAAGCGCCCTTCGACCACGACCAACATCGTGTCGCCGACATCGCCTTGCTCAAAAACGATATCGTCAAGGCCAAACCGACGCGGACGCATAACTGCCAGTACGGCATCGCAGTCGACATCGCCAAGGCCGCGAAACAAAGAGACTTTACGCAGTTGAGCCCGCCGTTCGGCTGTCATCCGTCCCTCCGCCCCGTCGTCATTCCTTGCACAACTGCGCCGTTGTCCGCCAAGCAGGGACACTGCGCGCGGCCAAGTTGCCCGCAAAGGCTAGCGCCACTGCGCCAAGCTAGGGGCAGCGAGCATACCACGGCGCAAGTCGGACGCCAGATCTCAGTCGCAATTGGCTCAGGGGGCACGGTAGGCAACTCCTAGACGGCCCAGAGTGCGGCCCCAAACGACCTGCGAAAGGACGACTGCCTTGCGCCAGGACCGCGAACTCAGGGCGCGTGCAAAGCCGCGAGTTTGCGACCGAACAAGCAAGCAACGCCTCGGGATGCGAAATCGACTCGATTGCGCACAGACCCTACGAAAACTTTGATTTGCCAGCTTTGCGCAACAATTCAACATCTATGCGCTCTTTCTCGCCGACAGGCTGCTTGACCACCGCCACATGGGTCGGCATGGACTGCGTGCAGCGGCGCTCAAACCAATCCAGACGGGCGGCAGTAAGGGCCACGTAGGCCGAAAAGTGGCGGGCAACGGCGGCGGTTAAGTTAGCGGTCTGCCGAGCGCTCGGCGGCACCGCCACCCGATCGGGCATTGGCCGCGCAATGCGCACGTCTTGCAAGCGTCTCGCCGCCGAGCCGCGGTCATCCCCTAGCTTGCGCAGAACAGCCTCAAGTTGGCGCGTCAATTCCAGTAATTGCGTGAATTGGGCGGCGGTGGCGATTGGGTCTTCAACTGTCGCCACGTCTGACGGAACTTGGGCGGCTGGAGCGACTTCGGGCTCATCCGCAACATGCAACTGCCAAACTTGGGTCAAAAGGGCTCGCGCAGCTTGGCGGGTTGGCTTGTCACAGGCGGCCGTGCGCAAGAGCGCCCCAACACGTTGGGCGTCGCCTTGCACGATCGCTTCAAGCGCGGTGCAGGTCGGCACGGGTTCGGGCGCTGTGGCGGCCGGTGTCACGGCGACCTCTGAGTAGGCGCATCAGGCAAACTGGGGTCTGGCAGGCCAGCATCAGGCAATTGACGAATGATCAGGTGAGTGCCAACGTCAATGCGCAGTTCCGATGCGCGATGGGCCGCCAGTTCCAAGACATAGCGGGACGGTCGCTCAACCTTGCGGGTGTCTTCAGTCAGCGGCGGCACATTGGCAAGCAAGCCGACCACTTCACCCTGTGAGTCGACGAACAGCATGTCCAGACTAATGTAAGTATTGCGCATGTAGAATCCCCACCTGTCGTCGCCTGGCATCACAAACAACATGCCTGCATCGGCGGCGAGCACTTTGCGAAACATCAACCCTTGGCTGCGCTCGTCAGGCGTTCGCGCAAGTTCCACCGTGATCACTGGCGAGCGCTCGCGGCCGGCAATGGTCACTTCGGCGCGACCCTGAAACAGGTTGGCGATGGCATCTGGGCCGGAGCCTGCCACAAAGGACTCGGTTTTCGCTGAAGGAGACTGGATGGCGATGGGTGATTGCGGCGTTGCGGGCGGGCGAGTACAGGCGGTACTGGCGAGGACCCCCAGCCAAGCCGTGGAGCGAATTGTGGAAGTAAACAGCATCCTACGAGCCCATCGCGACACGTTTGCCGCGCGGGCATCGTGACGCGACTGCGAACTTGCGGCAACCAGCGGCGACGAGCAACACCTGCAGGTAGATGAGTCAGTTGGCAAAGATCTGCTGTAAGTACGCCAAATCCACTGGACCCCACTGGGAAATTGCGGCGCCGGCCAGTCCGGCGCGCTCGTCAAACGGCCTTGCGGCTCCGGCGTCCATGATCCAGCCGGGCGAGTCTCCGCTGTGATGGGCGTCTGCCGTGTCGGCGGCTAGGCCCAAAGCGTGGCCGATCTCGTGCGCGGTCACCTCTGCGACTACGTGGGCCACTAGATCGATCGCGGCATTGGCTTTGACGGCATCGGCCGCTGTCGCCGAAATCCCACCCAATTGCGGACACCAAGGCCCCAAAATCGCATCCAACTCAGGGCTGGCGGCGGCGCTAGCAGGCTGGAGTTTGCGGGAAAACCCCAATATTTCTCCCGCAAATATGCCACCATAAGCTGCCAAGCCCGCCGCATGTGCGGCCGTGTTAAGCCCGCCCAATGTCTCGCCCAGATCGCGATTGCCTACGTCTTTAGCGGCACCGGCTTCGGCGCCGAACAGCCCAAGGCCATTGGGATCGCGGTCCAAAAAGTGCACGCTCAACACCTCTCCCGGCATCGGTACCGCTGTGCGCCATTCGATCTGGACCGGCAAGCCGCCAAAGAAGCCGCGCACGTAGCTTAGCAACCGCAGCCGAACCTGGGCCGACACAGCGAGCAAGCCGAGTCGCTGCAGGGCTGCGTCCCAGCCGTCATCACCAACAAGTTCAATACGTTGGATGGTTTTGGGCTGCCAATCCACGGCCAGTGGCGCGGACAGCCAGTGGTCCGAGCCGTTCGCAACCCGCAGCCGCGCCGACCCGAGCAGGCGCCGGGCGCCCAGATCGAGCATGGGCTGGACTTGGGTCAGGTACCACGCACTGGGCACGATCGTCGCCGGTCCTGTGATCGCCAGAGCCTGCAATTGCCAAGCGCGCGCGATCGGCGCGGCCCCAGTCGATGCTGGCAGCCAATCACCGCCGACCAACAGCTCGGCACCAGGCGCAACTGCGGCGATCATCAGAGGGATCTTGTCGCCGCGTCGCAGAAGAGTCGGCGACGGGCCTGCGGGAGATCCCAATGTCGGCGTGGCCAAAGTGACCGCGATCGTCGCTGTCCATGGCCCGTTCGATGGCTGACCAGCGTGGCTGCCACGCAACCGCAGGCGCCACTGATGCAAACCGGGGGTAACGCCGGTCCAGTGGGGCGCGACGACCCCGATCGTGCCCAACCCGCGGCCTGACGCTTGGTTGGTGGTCAGTTGCGCTGAAGTGACGGTGATGCCGTTGTCCACATCGACCGCCATCTCGCCCTCGCCGGGCAACAGCAGGTCCTCGGCGGCGACCTGTGCCGGTGCCCCCCAAGCCAAGGTTGTAGTGGCCAAGGCCATACTGCCCGCCCGCCAATCGGTGCGAAATCGGCAATCGACCGCCACACACGCTTGCCACCCGCTCCAATCGTGGCCGACGAGACAGGCTCCGCCAAACCGCTGACCTGAACGCCACTGACCGGCTAAAGGTAAATTGCCTGTGGCGATCTCGCTCCCGTCGGCGCGGCTGTCCGTCTGCACGAGATCGATGTCCGTGAGCGCCCCGACCAAGCGCAGTTTGGCGCCGGCAAGGCCGCGACCGTGCACTTGAACTGGGCTGCCCGCCCGCACAACCGCTGGAATCGTCACGCTATACAGGGCGATCGGGGGCTCTGGTGCACAACCGCACACAGCAGCGCCACAGCAACTGGCAATCGCCGCGACCCACCGGGAGGTGCATTTGGGCTTCAAGACCCCTCGGCGGGCGCACTCTCGCAAGCCGACCCTGCGGTTTTGCGGGCCAGCGACAAGGCGGCAACGGCCACCCGAACACGCTCGGCGAATGGCTGTGGCCCAACCTCAACTTGATCGTCATTGGCGTCGAGCCAGCGCTCAACGGCACCAGCGAATCTGGGATCGGCCAGTGCCCAACCTTGCGCCAGACAAAACTGAATCAGCCGCAACTCAGCTTCCGCCGCCTGCTGGGCATACCAGCGTCTAGCTAGGCCGGCAAAATGGCCGATGGCCGCCCGAAACGCCCGAAACGGCTTAGGGCCCTGCAGGGCTGCTTGGAGAGCTGCCCGCCCACGGCCCGGTTGCAGCGAGGCAACAAAGTCAGTGGCTTGGGCGAACGCTGCGTCGCTTTCCTGAAAGGGGACTTCTACCCATGCGTCATCACGCCACAGCGATCGCTCGAAATCTTGAGCAGCTTGTTGGCGGCGCTTGCCCGAGGGAAGCGCAAAAACGTCGCCTGTTCGTGAATTCCAGTGACTCATTGACATTGGGGTGGCCACTGCAAACAAGTCAATCAATTTCACATATTCGCCAGCAACCGTCGTCAATGCCCCCGAAGGCGGCGCATTTGGTGCCGAAGCCTGATCGTCGGCTTGGCCAGCGTGACCGCTCGGCGCTCCAGACTGAGCGGCGGCCAGATCAAGAATCGGCGCCGCTGACGGTTTGGTCGGCGTATTGCCCAGGGTTGACATGCGGTCCTCGTTCGCGCCCTGCCAATTCGGTCGCAGGGGCCTAGGAGCGTGTCGGAGTATTCCGACTCGCTCCTAGCGCCGTGTGGCTAGACCGCGGCAACTGTCCGAAACTGCGCGGATTCACTCCGGGCAGTTCTCGGACAGTTGAGAATAGTTGACTGGCTAGGAGCCTGTCGGATCGTAATAGATTCATTGTGTATAACCTGATAGACATTTCATAACCGATTGATTTCCGACAGTCTCCTAGGCGGGCGCGGACTGCATGTTAATCGGTGATTGCCGAACTTGTGTCGTCCAGGCTGCAATTTAACGTACTCTGGGCCAACCTCAACTCTGGCCAGAGCCCTGAGACAGCGAGCCCGACCGCGATGCTGCAACGCTATCAACTGCGACACGTGTACGCCAGCCTCAGGTCGGCCTTGCGGCAGCGCGACTGGGCGGCAGCTACCATTGAGTTGGGCGTGGCGCTCGGAATTACTTTGCCGCCGCCGCCCAAGGAGATCGCGATCCGGCAAGCAGCCGACCTGCTTCGTGGCCACCTGAGCTACCGGGGCTTCAAGCCGGCTGAGCTAGCGATGCTGCACGGAAAAATCAAGAATCTTGTCAAGTTCGAAGACATTCCCGTCGAGCAAGCTCGGCAATTTGCCCAGCAGCAGCGTCAGTATTCTTGCGTAGCGCTGAGTTCGCCTTACCGCAAAGATTATCTACTCTTACGGACAAGTCCGGCTCAGGCAGACGACCCGCGCGCATTGGCGACAGTCTATGTCAGCGTAGATCGAGCGGCTGAAGTGTTGTGCGCGCTGGAGGCTCAGCAGCGCGAAGATCCTCGCAAAGCAGGTGCGTTACTTGAGATTCCCGATTGTTGCGTGCAGGCTTTTGTGCACGACAGCGATCGGGCCCGCCGCGATCAAGACACGCTCAATGATGACGCCTGTCGCAGACTCTTGGCCACCGCCGCGCAGGATTCTGGCGGCGATTGGCGCCTGAATCCACTCGCTAACGAAGAATTATTGGGCTTTTATCCATGCTCTTCGACTTGCTCCGCGGCGATTGGCAGAGCAAACCTCGTGCTTGCCGCGATGGATTGCCACGTTGCTGCGGCCGCTCAAGAGCGACTGGGCCGCACAGCCCTGTATTTTCGGCTGCCTTTTTTTGCCACCCTCTCGGCGTCGCCCGCGGACGGACGCCTTGCCAGCGGACTGCTGATCAATGCATTTGCCGACCCCCTCGCCCGCACGGCGCAAGCGTTGTTTGCCGCCCACCTGTGCCAACTTGCTGAGCAAGCCGATTCGGCCGCCTCCGTGCCAGTCGACGATCGCGCAGCAACGCTAGTGGCTGTCCTCGCCAAGCACCAAGCGCCGGCCTCGGCTCCTCCGCTTGTCGCCAGGTGGCGCTAGTCGGCGCAACTACGGCGCCAACAATCGCCCGCCCGCCTGCCAACTTTGCGCCCAGCTGAGCAAGTTGCCGATGTCCGGCAACAGCGGTGAACTTTACCGGTCACAACCGTGAACTTTGACGGTCAGGACGGCAACAAAATGGCTTCACGGTGAAGGCTCGGGTCGCCAGACAGTGTGCGATTTCGGGCCTAAGCCGTGGTCTTTGCAAAGAAACCTCCCTGCGCGGGAGCAATTCTTACGGGTACGATGCTGGCCCCAAAAGGCGCCCTGCACTGAGTTGGACGAAAACGAGTACGAGTTCGCGATTGACCAACCCAAGTCAGGTTGGCGGCCATCCAAGTCCAAACTACGCGGCCACCGCTGTTGGGAAATCGACAGTCCTGCCCGTGCCTAGTGGCCTTGCAGCGCGCTAAATCGGCGGCCAATGTTGACAGGCAACGCAAATCGAGACTAAAGTACCGCCGCTTGACCGCAAGTTCGCGGTGCTTTCGCCTGCAACGGCGGCAAGAAGTCGCGGCCGCAAAGTCGTGAATCGGTCGGCAAAAAAGTCGTGAATCGGTCGGCAAAAAAGTCGTGAATCGGTCGGCAAAGAAGAAGTCATTCCAAGAGGTTGACCCAAAACGCTGCCGGTCCGTTTGACCAAATGAGTTCTCAGCGGCACCTGACCCTGAGGACAGGCGCAGCATCAGGCGTGACTCAAAAAATATGCACACGAACGAACCAGAACTTTCAGATACTCGGGGGTTATTCATGACCGCAAAGGTCGAAACAGAGCTAGGCAGCACCGCAACAGCGGCGCCCTCGCAGCTTGGGCCGGCAAGTTCGTTTAGCGCCAGTTGCGCCGTCGCGGGTTCACGCCTAGTCGCCTCCGCGACCGCTGTGAGTCGCTTCATCTTGGGTGCGCTTTTCGGAGAGTCGCGGCGGGTCGCATTCGGCATTGCCGTTGGACTTTTCTCGTTGGGCGGCGCTGCGTTGGTCATTGCCCAGGAGGGCTCCAAGCCCGTTGTGGCTCCGGACGCCGCCAGCGTTGAGCGCAAGCTGGACCAAGCTAGAGCCTACGTGGACCGGATGCGTGGGATGATTAGCAATGGATTCGCGGAGTTGGAAGAGGCTCGCAAGTCGCAAAACGTCGCTCGCGTCAACTGCGTCAGCGATGCCCTGAGCACGATGAAGGGTCTGCTGCGCCTGGCCGAGGGCATTTTCTTGTCCATGCAAGAGTGCGGATCGCGCAAAGATGCGGCCTGCACTGAGCACGAATATGTCAAAGTTTCAGTGGCATTTAACAAATGCGAAGACATGGAAGGTCAGCTGAAAGGCTGTGGTGGGCCATCGCTCGACGGCGCGGTGGACGGCAAGCCCGTGATCGAAAAGAGCGTGGACTCGGATATTCCGGATTTGAATCCGGTCGGTGGCCTGACCGCTGTCGATCCAAAACTTGAAGTGCCGCCATCGGCCAGTCCGTTCTTCAGTACTGGTGGTGGTTAAGACGAATGTGGCGCGCAACGCGAATCGCGAGTAAGATCGCGCTTACTTTGCGGCCCGTTGCGTTGCGGCAACCACGTCGAAGAGACCGTGAACGAGATTGCCGCAGATCGCGTTGCGGCGCTGGCCAGAATCGCTAGAATTACGGCAGAACGAGCGGAAATTAGGAATTGATTTGATGCATAACGCTTTACTAACTTGTGCTTGGCGGCGGTTTGTGACCTGGGTCGCAGTGCATGGCAAGTCGCTGGGTTTGACTGGCACGTTGCTGGGTTTGGCCACCGGCACTCTGGTACCGACCGTTGGTTGGGCCCAGAGCGCCGAGCAACCGCTGCCGACGTTGGCCCAAGACCGCGGCGTTCGGACTGGCGAGTTCACGCTTTATCCGTCCATCGGGCTGATGGGGCACTACGACTCCAACCTGTTTAACGGCAATACTGAGGAAAAAGGCAACGAACCGATCGGCGCGCGGTCGTTGCGCATACTGCCCAAGTTGTCGCTTTCGAATGATCCAAACAGCAATGTCTCGTTAGGATTCAGTGGCATTGGTGATGCCCGCATTTATTTTGGCGGCGAAAACGCTGCCGTCGCGGCGCAGCAAAACGTCGGCGGCAATGTCCGTTTGGACATTACCGGCGGCCAGCGCCGCACGTTTTCGTTCACCTTCTTCGACAATTTCTCGCGCAGCTTGCGCGCCAACAACTGGGAAACCACCCAAACCTTCAATCGCATTGCCAACGACGTCGGCGCTCGAATTGAATTTCATCCTGGCGATATCCCGGAGCGCAGGCCGTTCAACGTCGCCTTCACCGCCGCATATGCCTTTGATAAATTTGACGAATTTGAATCTGGCAACAATTCAACGGTGCGTACACGGATGGTAGGGTCGTGGAAATTTCTGCCCAAAACGGCCGCAATCATTGACGCCTCTTGGGACTTTCGCAATTACGACAACAATGACTTGGCCACACGCAACCTCGCTTTTTCGTCAAAGCCGTTCCGTGGCAAATTCGGCTTGTCGGGCATGTTGACCAAGCGCATCAGCGCTCAGGCTTTGGCTGGCTGGGGCCTGTCAGCACATGAGCAAGGCAGTGCTTTCAACAGCTATTTGGCCAGCATTGGCGTGGGTGTCCGTGCGTCGGAAAGCACTCGATTATTCGCTGGCTATGACCATGACTTCGTGGACTCTTTTCTGTCCAATTTTGCAGATGTGCACCGCTTTTCCGGGAGCTTGAGCCAGCGCTTTGGCCAGATTTTGGACGTAACCGCCTCCTTTTCGACGAAAATTATGACCTATGGCGATTTGTCTGGGATCAAAGGCAACGCCGACATCGGCGGCTTGACTACGTGCTCATTCGGCAAGTGTCGTCGCGACATTGCGCTCGACGGTTCGTTGGTGGCTAACTTTGAATTGGCACGTCTGCTAAGTATGAATGTCGGCTACACCCTGCGATCGCTGCAGACCAATTTCAAGGTCCTTTCAAAGAAGGACAGCACAATCTTGGACGTGGGCGCCTTCACGGGCCACGAGATTTTTGCGAATTTGGTGCTCCGCTATTGAGGCGTCAATAGCGCTCGGCAGAATTTCATCTCGATCTGAACTTCGTTTTCAATGGATCCCTGCTGGTTCGCCAGTAGCTTCGTACCCAATCTGAGCTCGGAGCTTGGTACACAATCTGGGCCAGGGCTTCGTACACAATCTGGGCCAGAGGTTTGGTGTGCGATCTGGGCTCAGCGCTCGCGGTGGGGGATTCCAGTTGACATTCCTGTTGCCACTGCCCAATTGGGCGCACTGACGCTACAAGATTGTCGTCAGCTCGCACCTTCGTCGGCAGCGACGCATGGTACTCACTTTGAAAATCGGCATTTATGCAAAAATTGCTTTGATCGTCAGTTGCTTAGGTGGCGAAATCGGGGTTGGTGCTTGCTCGTCGACGGCGCCGGCGACCTATTCAGAGGTCGCGGTCAACTCCCACGCTGGCGTGCAAGCGTCGGCCCTTGGACCCGGTGACGAATTTGAAGTGCGCGTGTACGAAGAGGCCAGCCTAAGCGGCGCCTATGTCGTTTCACCATCGGGTCAAATTGACTACCCGTTGCTGGGTACGCTGATAGTTGAAGGCCTAGTGCCTTCGCAGTTGGCGTCGCTGATTCGCACTAGGTTGGGCGAAAAATTCATTCGCAACCCGTTCGTCTCTGTGCAAGCGAAATCGCTCAGTTCCAAGCGCGTCGTGGTGCTTGGCGAAGTGAAGGCGCCGGGCCGGTTCGCCTACTCCGACCGCATGACGATTATCGACGTCATGACGTTGGCTGGTGGTTTCACGCCTTTGGCGGAGCGCAATTATACGATTATCACCCGCACCGACAGCTCGGGCACCCATCGAATTCCAGTTCCAGTTGAAAAAATAATGCAGGGCCTGGCAGCCAATTTCTACCTGCAACCAGGCGATATCGTATTCGTTCCGGAAGCGATTCTGTGATCTTGAATGACCTGATTGTGCTGGCTGGCCCGCCCGCTGGCACCCGATGAGCGCGCAATCTGTGACACTGCCACCGCGTTAATGCGCGCCAATTCGGCCCCGCTTTCTTTGAACCTGCCCGTTGCCGCCGACCTAGGCCAAGTTAAAATTGATGTCCGCTCCTGAACAAAACAAACCCATTTTACCGCGCAGCTCTTTGAATTCTCAGAGCGACGACCCGACGCGGTCCGCTCTGCGCATCTTGAGTGAGCGCCGTTGGTGGTTTTTTGTCACGGTCATCGTCGTTTTTTCGGTGGCGATCGTCTTCGTCCGCAAGCAGAAGGTCATTTTCCGGGCAACAGGGACGCTGACGGTTGACCAGAATGCCCCGCGGGTTCTGGGCAGCGATTCTGAAGTCGGTGCGCTGGGAGTCCAGAGTTTTATGGCGGTGCGTGCCTACTATCAGGCCCAAAGGCAGATCTTGCAATCGCGTGACTTGGCTGCGATCGTGGTCAATCGGCTAGGTCTGGCCCGCGATGAGCGGTTTTTGGGCCTGAACAACCCGACGCGTCCACTATCGCGGGCTCAAAAAGACGTTGTGATTGCGTCGGCTGACGTAGTCGGCATGATGGCTGCGCGGGTGATGATCGAAGCGACCGACGACTCTGGTGTGGTCAAGGTGTCTATCGAGGATGAAGACCCTGAAGTCGCTAGAGAACTGGTCAATGCAACGCTCAAAGCCTACCGTGACCGCAATATTGACGTGAAGAGGCGTATTGTCAAAGAGGCTTCGTCGGACTTGAACACGATTTTCAAGCGCTTGGAGTCTGAAAAGACCGACAGCCAAAACGCCTTGTATAACTATGATCGCGACCATGACTTTTCGGATACGCGCCGCACTGTGGTGGCCGACCGCATTCTGGCGCTGAGCCGGGCCCTGCGCGACGTGCGGATGGCCAAGCTCAAGGCGGCCCAAGAAGTCAGTAGTCTAAAGAAATTCAGGGGATCGCGAGATGTCTTCGCCGCGTCAGCTCCCGGATTGATGCGGGACGGACTGGTAGGCGAGCTCAAGCGCCGCTTTCTGGAACTCAGCACGAAGCGCAAGGACGTCGCAACAGTATACCTAGAGGGCCACCCCAGAATTATCGCAATAGACCAGCAAATCGAGCAATTGGTCGTGCTTGCCAGCCGACATACCGCGGCCATGCACGATTCTGCGGTCCAACTGGCGACGGCGGCAGCATCTGAGGAGCGCGATCTCGAAGCCCAGTTGAGCGCAGCGCGCACCGAGGACGACGAAATTCGCCGGGCGAAAATCGAGCACGATCGCTTGGTTACGTCAGCGGACGAGGACAAGCTCTTTTACGACAAGGTTGCTAAACGCCTGACGGAAACGGATATTGCCCGCGACATTGGGGTCAACAACATCAATATTTTGGATCTGGCGGTGACGCCCAAGGCGCCGGTACGGCCTAATGTGCAACTGAGCTTAGCGGTAGGCTTTTTGCTCGCGTTGGTTGCCGGTTGTGCTGTCGCTGCTGGCGTAAGTGTACTCGATAATACCATCAAAGATCGCGAAGATGTGGAGCAGATTCTGGGTGTGCCGTTTTTGGGTTCTGTGCCCTTCTTTGAGCAAGCCAATGCTGAAGAAGGTCTGCCGGTGCCGGTGGACCGCGCCGACTTGTATGCCCACTATCGCCCGCATTCGCGGGTCGCTGAAGCGGCGCGCTCGATGCGGACCAACCTGCTTTTCATGCGCCCCGATCGACCGCCGCGGACGATCTTGGTGACCAGCGCGGCGCCGCGCGAAGGAAAGACGGCGACTTCGACGACGTTGGCGATTACGCTGGGTGCATCGACTGGCAAGGCGCTTTTGGTCGACACCGACTTGCGCAAGCCGCGTTTGCACAAGCTGTTTGGGTTGCCCGGCGGCGAAGGCGGCCTGACCAGCCACGTGCTGACCAATCAGCCCATCGAGAACTTTATTCGCAAGACCGACGTACCCGGCTTGGACTTGCTTCCTTGTGGGCCCCTGCCACCCAACCCGGCGGAATTGGTTCACTCTGAGCGTTTTCGTCTAGCGGTCAAGCGACTGGAGGAGTTGTACGACGCGGTTATTTTCGATTCTTCACCGATTCAGCTGGTCACCGAACCGCTCGTTATGGCCTCGATGGTGGACGGCGTGGTCATTGTCGCCCAAGCCGAGGTCACGCGACGCGATTCAGCCAAAGTGGTGATCGATGGCCTGCGGTCGGTTAATGCCAATATTTTCGGCATGGTGCTGTCGCGAACGCGCTGGCGGTCAGGCGGCTATGGGTACTATTACGCCAACGGTTATCGGCGCGGTGGCCCGTACACCTACCGCTATTCGTATCGATATCAACGCAGTGCCAATCTCGATTCGGATATTGGCGGCGACGACCCCAGCAAGGACAGCTAGCGCTTGTGACCACCGTTGCGCTGCCGCAAATAGATTGCCTCGGCTGGCAGGGGTGCGGTTCCCGAAAAGGGGTCTGTGCGCGCCAAGATTTCCAGAAGTCGTGATCCGAGTCGGACCTTCAACGGCGTCTGCGGCATAACCGCCTGATATCGACAAGAGTTTGAGCGTTTCCCGGCGACGTTTCGACCTCGCTGGGTCC
>SHZD01000023.1 GCA_009692465.1 Myxococcales bacterium | reverse complement strand
TCTATTGCGATCTGACAGTCTCCTAGCTTCACAGATATTCTCAACTGTCCAAGAACTGCCCGGAGTGAATCCGTGCAGTTTCGGACAGTTGCCGCCGTCTAGGCAGACGGCGCTAGGAGCGAGTCGGAATACTCCGACACGCTCCTAGTGGACCGCCGGCAACATGCTGACACTGCCCAGACTATGACTGCCGCCGCCCGTGTGCAGGTGGCTCACGAAACCACCAAAGGCATCGCCGTCAGGTTGGCGCACTTGGCTTTGGCCCGGCTGCGCTGCGGGGTAGTGGGCCTGACCCAACACCGTCCCCAGAGCGCCTATCAGCTGCAAGTGGCCACCGTCGTCGCGCAAGTTCAACGGCTTGGTCAGGCGCACATGGCGACTGCCCGCGGGTAGAACCAGAGCTTGGGCGGTCGACCCGGTGACAACCACCAGCTGGTTGGGGTGCAGGCAAGTGATATCCGTAATACTTCCGCGGTTTTTACCATCAAGCACTAGCCGAGTGCCGTCCAGATGCCCCGCGAAAGTGCCGACGAAAAGGAGCTCAAGCGCCTCGTCGCGGTTGTTAGACAGGCCATCGCCATCCAGATCGATGCCGGCAGGCTTGGCCAGCACCTCATTGATGACGATTTCGCCGGTGCGCACCGGCAGGCAGTTGGGCTTGGGTGTGGTTTCGGCCTGCAGAGCGCGACCATCGGCTCGCCAGTCCTCAAACGACGGACCGTCGGCCAGCACCGAGCAAGCGCCGGTTGCAAGGACAACCAAACTGATGATCGACAACCAGCGGGCCTGTTGACGAAAACGCAAGCGGCCTGGGTGACGAAAGAGTAAACAGCCCAGGTGACGATAGAGTAAACAGCCCAGGTGACGATAGAGTAAACAGCAGGGAGGACGAACATTCACGGAAACCTCAGCGGCGCACAGCATGGCGCTCTAAGGTGATCGGAGGCTGGCGGCAAAAACCGCGGCCAAATCGACGGACCGTGCAAAATAGTTTTAGCGAACCGCGAAAATGGGTTACGCGGTCCGCCTGGCCATGCGGCAGGCTGCGTTTTGTCTGCCCAGTGTGGCAGTTTTGGGCTACCCTATCGGCCCGCCGCGGAGACCTCATGCGCTCGCTGTTCGCTAAAATGCTGTTGATCACCCGTGTTTGCACCGCCTGCGCAACTGCGGGCGGCAGCGGCGGGCCGGTAGGCGGCCAACATCTGAGCGACGTCAGCGTCGGCGATCAAGCGAGCACCGATCTGGCTGGTCCGGGCGATAGCGCCGTCGATGCTGCGCAAGCCCAGACTGCCGACCCTTGGGCCACGGCGCCGGCGGCAATCTGCAAGCCCGCGACCCCGTGGGATGGCACAACTGCGCTGTGGCTAGACCGCACCGACAAGGCGGGCCTGACCGCGCTGCAGGTCGTCGGCGTTCGGTTGTCGACCGCCGATCTCGACGGCGACGATCGCCCCGAACTTTTCGCCCGCAGCATGAGCGGCCAAGGCAACCGCGAGTCCTTCGAGGCCGGCAAACGCAGGCTGTTTCTGCTCAGAGCCAAAGCGGCAGACGACGGCGCCTTTGGCTTCGCCGACGTCACTCAAAACTGGGGCGCACTGGCCACCCGCGACGCCAAGGACGGGCGCCAAGCTCACATCGTGGTCTACGGCGACGTCGATAACGACGGCGATCTGGATGTGTTTTCAGGCAACTCAGTGCCTTCTGATCCCAAGAAAGACCTGTTTGCCGATGACGCCTCCGAGCTGTTGCTCAATGACGGCAGCGGCAAACTAGCGCTACTGCCAGTGAACATCTTTGCTAGCAAAGACTTGCGTCGATCGCTAAGCTCGGCGAGCTTTGTCGACTACGATCGCGACGGCAACTTGGACCTGTGGCTGGGCTACATGAGTTGGCCGGCGGCGTCGGGCGATTTACCGATTCAGGACCAACTGTTGCGTGGCGACGGCCAAGGGGGCTTTGCGGTCGTCACCGTCGACGAGGGCCTCAAGACCAAGGATTGGCTCAAGAACATCGACGTCGAAGAGGGCTCCGTGCATCGGGTCACCTGGGGCACCGCCGCCTGCGACGTCAACAATGATGGCTGGCCAGATTTGTTGGGCGTTAGTTATGGTCGTTATTTCAACAGTCTTTGGCTCAACGGCACCTTGGGCGACTCCGGGATGCGCTTTGACGACATCAAGGCCTTCAGCCATTTTGATCGCGACCACGACGACGACTGGACGACCAACTGGAATGCCCAATGTTATTGCGCAGAAGTGCCCACTGCCGCTGAGTGCGCCAAAGCTGGCAAGCCGGTGGTCAATTGCGCGGCGCTCAAGAAGGCGTTTGGCGGGGCGTACCGCTGGAATCATGCCACCGATCGCAAACCGTTCCGTCTGGGCGGCAATACGGGAACGGTGCAGTGCGCCGATCTCGATCGCGACGGCGATCTCGACATGGTGTTTGGCACCATCGTGCACCCCGACGTCGGCTCGTCGAGCGACCCCAGCCGCATCGCCAGCAACGACGGGGCCAGCGTCCCTAAGTTTGCCACCCAAAAAGGCCAGAACAACGGGTTGATGCACGCGTTCGGCGGCGGCCAAGCCCAGGACGTGGGCGACATGAGTCTGAGTGTATTCGACTTCGACAACGATGGCCGCCTCGACATCTTGCTGGCCAGCAGCGATTACCCCGGCACCCACGCCGAGCTGTTTCAGCAGCAACCCAATGGTACGTATGTGGAAGTGACCAAAAGTAGTGGTCTGCAGATGCTCCATGCGGCCAGCGCGGCGGTGGCGGACTGGGACCGCGATGGCGACTTGGACGTGGTGCTGGGCCACTCGCTCGCCCGATGCAGTTTGAGCCCGACGGAATGTCTGAAAACGGAGGAAGTGCACGTGTTTGAGAACAAAGCCGGCAATCTGGGCAACTGGTTGCAGCTGGCGCTGGTGGGCGGCGTCGGCAGCAATCGATCGGCAATTGGAGCGCGAGTCAGCGTAACCGCCGGCGGCGTGACCCAAACTCAGGAAGTCGGCGGCGGTTTTGGCCATTTTGGCATGCAAAATGACACAGTGCTCCATTTTGGTTTGGGCGCTGGTTGTACAATCGACAAAGTCAGCGTGCGCTGGCCCAACGCCGCGGGGACCACGGAGACGTGGAGCCATGTGCGCGCCAACTATCTGGTGCGGTTGACGCAACTCAAGGCTGCGGCCGAGTACCCGTTGGCAAAGCCGTAAGGGTCTTGTGCGAATCGAATCGATCGGTGTGGGCCCCTAACGACTCAGGATGAACAAGCTGTATGGGACAATACCAGTACGATAACGCTTTTTTTGCCTACACGACGGCCTCCAACGACCACAGCGCGCGGCGGGTGAGTCAGTGGCTGGTGGCTACCCTGAATCCGGGCAACGTGGTCGATTTCGGCTGCGCACACGGGGCGTGGCTGGCTGCCTGGCAACAGGCGGGAGTCCAGCAGGTGGTCGGTGTAGATGGTGATTACGTGCAGAGGGCGGCGTTGCGCATCGATGCCAGCTCGTTTCTGGCCCACGACTTGGCCCAACCGATCGATCTAGGGCGCCGGTTTGAGTTGGTTCAGAGCGTCGAGGTCGGCGAGCACTTGCCGCAGACTGCCGCCGCAGACTTCGTACAAACGCTGTGCCGCCATGGCGATGTGGTGCTGTTTTCGGCGGCACCCCCGGGCCAAGGCGGCGAGCACCACATCAATGAGCAACCCTATGAATACTGGCGAGATCTGTTTGTTCGACAGGGATACGCCTGCTTTGATTGCGTGCGACCGCAGCTGCGCGGCGATCGGGACGTTGCCCCTTGGTACCGCTACAACCTGTTCCTGTACGTCAAGTTAGACAAGGTCGCTGCCTTACCACCAGCGATCACCGCGACCCGGATCGCCGATGGCGGGCTGATGCCCGATATCGCCCCGCTGGCCTACAAGGTGCGCAAAGCGGCGGTGCGCGCGCTGCCCTCTGCGGTGGCCGACCAGCTTGCGCGGCTCAAAGCGCGGTGGCAGCGATCGGGGTGACCACGAGCTCTGTTCGGACATTCACTCTCGGGTTCGGACCCGAGCAAGAATTACTCGATCGAACCCAAGAATTACTCGATCGAACCGTGATCGGAACGGAGCGTGCAGGCGACTTGAAAAGCGGCGAGTTAGCCACCCACCAAGCAAGCAATGGGCCCGGGTGCGAAATCGACCTGATTTTGCGCGGGCCCTTACGCCCCTGGTTCGGCTGACACGGCGGTCACCATGGTCGAAATGGCCTGCGCAGGCGCTGCTGCCGCGGCCACCCCAGTACCCTGATGGCGCCACGCGGCTTCAATATCGGGCATGATCGCTTGGGCTTGCTCGTAACCCGCTTTGGCCAAATAGTCGCCGCGGGCAAAGTCGTACACGTTGAAGCCGCGCACCTGCAAATCAAACACGTAGTCAGCGAGTTGCGCGCGATCGCGGCCCGATTGCGACATCAGCAGAAACATCGAGCGCATCAGATCGTCAAACCGGGTCAGGCCCAACCGCGCCAAATCGATCATCTTGGAGTTGGCTCCGGGCGGGGCAAACGGAAAATCTGGAATAATATTGCTGGCAATAATGAAATGAGCTCCGGCCTGCCACACCACCGAGGCCGGCACGTTGTTGTGCATGCCGCCGTCAACGATGCGCTGTCCGCCGACGACCAGCGACGGGTAAGCGCCCGGCAGGCATGACGACGAGCGCACTCCGTGGCCCACCGAACCATGGGCGCGCACTACCTCTTTGCCGGTATGAATGTCGACACCGACCGGAAAAAATGGGATTTCGGTTTCGGACATCATGACTTCGCGGTTAAGCAGATAGCGGACCGCGATTTCGAAGGGTGCCGTGCTGACAAAGCCGGCCAGTAGCGTTGGAATCAACACCCAGCGATCGGCCACCAGCCGCTCAATACCATCGCGGCGACCGGCGGCGTAAATCCCGGCAACCACCGAACCAAAGGACACGCCAGCGATGTAGTCGATGGGGATGTGTGCCTCTTCCATCGCCCGAATCAAGCCAATATGGGCAAAGCCAAGCGCACCGCCACCGCCCAGCGCCAGACCGACCGATTTGCCAATCAGCGCGCGCGCCAAGCGCCGACACGCGCGGCCAAAAATGGTCGCCTCGGTCGAAAGCAGATGCAATTCCGCTGAATTCTCAAAGCGACGCAAAGTTGCAGCGTCGTCGGGCACCCGCGAGGCCCGCGAGGTCGACTCCAGTGGAATCACGCCGCCGGTCAAGCGAATCGCGTCGATGCGGTATTGGTGGCGCTCTGCGGCGGTTTCGTGGCTACCGTCACTGGAACTGCGCACCAACACAACAGATTGCGCTTCGTGCAGCAAGGCTTTGTCGTGACTATCTTGGCTGCGCGCCCCGACCAGAATCCAAGCGTCGTGGGGCATTTGCTTACGCAATTCAACGACCAACGGCATGGTTTGGTCGGGCAAATACGGCCGTAGCACCCGAATGGGCCAGATCAGACCTAGCGGTGGCAGCAACTCCTCGGCCGTAGCGGGGCCGACTTCGATGCGCCGGGTGCGCAAGTGCATCTTTTGGACCGCCGCGGCCCCGCCCATGTCGATGAACACCACTTTGGACGCCGACCACGACCGCTGCGCACCGTCTTGCCCGGGCATGGCGTCGCCGATTTCGCGCGACAGGGCCGCAGCCAGTCCCCAGCCGATGCTGGTGGTGCCCAGACCGGGCTTGGTCCCATAGATGGAAACCAGCGAGGCTTGGTGGGCGCCCTTTTGGCCGACCTTGACCCCTGTCGTGGCTAGTTCAGTGTATAAATGCCGATAAAGAGTGGGGTTTCTGGTGATGATTCCCATCATGACCGTCGCCGGCACTTTGAGCAGATCGGTCGTCTCTAGTGCATCGATGTCGGCGGTTCGGGCCACTTCGAGCAAGATGGCAGCATGGCCAAACATCCAGCCCGGGCCCTTTGTAGCAATAATTTCACGTGTATTGCCCTCTCCGCCAATGACACCAACCTTGCCGCGGACCACGACATAGACGTCGCTAGTGCGATCGCCTTTGCGCACGACCTGCTGACCGGCATAGACCTTGACCAACTTGCCCGACTCGACAAAGCGCTGAATGTCATCGCGACCCAACTGGCGCAAGAACGCATGCCTCAACAACAAGTCGGTAATGGTCGCCGCTTGATCGCGCATTTCGACCAAGCCATCGATGTAGTCGCGAAAGGCCGGCATTTCGGCAATCGCCTTGTTAAAATCACTGGTTGCTAAGTGTAACGCCCGCATCGGGCTCAAGGCCTTGACGGTCGCGTTGGTCGCGGTGTTCTTGCGCAACGATCGCTCGCCAAAAACGTGCCCCGGAGCCAACTTGGCGACTACCGAATCGCCGGCTTCGGTGCGCATGGCGATGCGCGAAAACAGCGTATCGGCGGAATGGCCAGCAGGAATAACAACCTGCGCCTCGCCTTCAACAATCAAGGTCATGCCATCGCTTTTTTGGCCAGCAACCACCAAAACGGCGTCTTTGCCGTACATCCGCCACGACATCAGCGTGAGCAGCTTGGCTTGGTCGGCGCCGTCCATTTGGTTCAAAAATGTCGACTCAAATAGCCACGCAAAGCCGGAGTCCTCCAGCCCTTTGCGGGTCATTGGTTGCAGTCTTGAGGCAACAGCCATTCGATCCCCTAAGGCCCAGCGGGCGGTGAGCAGCGTGCACCGGACGCGGAGCGAGCGCAAGGTGGGTACTTGCCCGCGATCCCCCGATTTGGGATGCCAGTACCCTGTCGCTCGCTGTCGCTCGCTGTCGCTCGACAAGGAGCAAGGATCTTTTCTGTCAGGGGCGTACTCTCGTACGTCCCTGACAGAAAAGTGACGCAGTGACGCCGAGATGCGCCCAAAGCGGGGGATCGCGGTTGCCTCCATACCCTTGCCGGCGGGCAGCGCAGGCACCCTGCTCACGTGGCCCGCCGGCTCCGTTGGCGTTGCCGGAGGCGTAGACCGGCCACGCCAAAAATAGGCGAGCGCAAGCATCGCGGTGGCCGGGGTCGGCGGGCAGTTTTTGCACGGCTACACCGCGGCAAATGGGCGCCAAATCGCTGCCGGGACGGCCGAATTCGCAATCGGCACCGCATCGAACCGCACCGAAACGGGATCGAGATTGGGGGACTTGGACACGACGCCCAAGCCCGACCCAGCTCGACGGTCAAGGCGTGGTCAAGCAATGGCCGTTACTGGACTTGCTTGCACGGTCGCAGCGGCCACAAATCGACAGTTGCGATTTTGTGCACGACGGCTATTCGCTAGATGCAGGCGATTTGCGCCTTGCAGTTGCTTTGTTTGAGTGGTGGCGAGCGCTTGGTATCGGTGGTGGCGAGGCTTAATGGCCGGTGGGGGCGAACGACCGGGGCCCGCGCCGCTCAAGCAATGCACGCCGACACTTGGTCCGTTCAAGCGCTTAGCTGTGGACGCCAGCTACTTCTTCTTGTTGAGCCACGCTTCGTAACTTTTGAAATCGTACGATCGACCTAAAAAATCAGCAACTAGATCGGCCGCGTCTTTGCTGCCACCGGGCTCCAACACCATCGTGCGGTAGCGCATCGCCACCTCCGGATTCGAAATGCCCTCTTTGACAAACCGCGAATACATGTCCTTGGCAATGACCATCGACCACATGTAGGTGTAATAAATAGCCGAATAGCCATTGAGATGCCCAAAACTGGCTTGCATGTGGGTGTCAGGCACCGACTTGTAGGCACTGTATTTGGCTTGGGTTTCGCTCACCAGCGCATCCTGATTCAGGCCGGCGGGGTCGCGATTGTGCATGGCCAAGCTCAGCGCGGCGTAAAACATCTGATGACGCACCCACAGGCCTTTGCCAAACTCATCAGCGGCCACCAGTTTGCTGACCAGCGCCGCGGGGACCGGCTCGTCCTTGTCGTTGATCGCAAAGGTTTTGAGCGTCAGGTAGTCCTTGGCCCACTCTTCAAAGATCTGGCTCGGCGCCTCGACAAAATCCCATTCGGTGGCGACCCCGCTAAAACGCGCAAATTGCTGGTGGCCGCCAAAAGTGTGGTGGATCAAGTGACCGAATTCATGAAAAAATGTCTCAACCTCTTTGTGTTCCATCAGCCCATTGCCGGCCTTGGGATCGGGAAAATTGCACACCAAGACGCCCGCGGGCATTTGCCGGCCCTTGACACCGTTGACCAGGGTGAACTGCGCGGCATGCTTGTATTTGCCTTCGCGCGGGTGCATGTCGAGGTAGATGGTCCCGTAGGCCTTGTCGCCCTCAAATACGTCGTAGACTTGCACGGAAGGATGCCATGTTTCCGCTGTAGTATTGGGCTTGTAGGAAATCCCAAATAACCTGCCGGTCAGCGCCAGCAGGCCGGCCTTGACCTTGTCATAATGCAAATACGGGCGCATGGCCTGAGCGTCAAACGAAAATTTCGCCTTTTTTACCCGCCCTTGCAAGTAGGCAGACTGCCAATCACTGACTTCGGTGGCGGTCTTGTCAATGGTCTTCAGTTCTGCCAACAGCACTTGGTATTCCGCTTTCATGCGCGGTTCGGCTGCTTTGGCGACTTTGGTGACAAAATCGTCCACCGCTTTGGCATTTTTGATCATCTTGTCGGCGGTGATGCGCTCGGCCCAGTTGGCAAAGCCGGTCAGCTTGGCCAAGTCGTAGCGCAACTGTAGAATTTTTTGCAGGTTATCCCGATTTGCCGGCCAACCGCGCTGCCGATACACCATGTACAGCGCCTTGCGGGCATCGTCATCGTCTGCGTATTGCATAAACGGAATGTAATCAGGGTAGTCCGTCGAGATTTCGATCTTACCCTCAGCGTTGGCCTTGTGAGCGTCGATCCAGTCTTGAGGCAAACCCTTGAGCTGAGCGACGCCCAATTGCACTTTGCGCACGTCGGACGCTATCGATTTTTCGAAGGACTGGCCGACCTGCACAATTTCCTCTTGCAGGCCCTTGATTTTGGCTCGGGTCGCTTCATCTTTGTCGACGCCAGCGAGGCGAAAATCGCGCAGCGTCAAAGCGACCAAACGCTGGACATCGGCGCTTTCCGTTTTGGTGTCCAAGCTGGCCAAGGCCTCGTAGATTGCGCGATCGAGAGAAATTTCCGTCTTTAGAGCCTCCGTTTGCTGTTCACACTGAGCCGCAGCATCGCGAACTGTTTTGTCCGGGTGCACCGCGAACAACAAACTCGACTCAGCGGCAGCGAGATCGATGGCAATGGCCAATTCGTTCAGCGCATTAAGCACGGCAGTCGGAGTAGCCGGGGCGGCGCGGGGGTGCTTTTGCGCAAATGAAGCCAGAGCCAGGCGCTGGCCGCGCGCAGTCTCCAAACGCTCGCGACAGCGTTTAGTAAGCGGATCAAGCGTTTCGGCGACTTTGGTCGCTGGCGTCGGATCTTTGGGCAGTTCGGCCACGGCTCCGGGATCAGGCGCAGGGGCGGCGACGAGCGGCGGGCCACCACAGGCCGCTGAACCGACAAGTAGCGCAGCCACAGCGACAACAGCAGGAAAGGCGACAACAGCAGGAAAGGCGACAACAGCACGAAAACGGAAGAGAAACATCAGAGCCCCGCGCCAGTTACAACTCCGGCCACCGCAGTATCGCACGGGGTCAAAATGGGTGGCAAACTCGAGACGGCGGGCTGTGGTGGGCTAATGGGCCAGCGCACTGGACGGTCAAAGGGTGTACTGAGCCGGTGTCGCCTGCGGGTTTGGGGTGAAGTATTGACGAAATTGCGCACCGCATGGACCATACGCGCGGCGCACGAGTCCCGTAAAACGGGGGCGGCCGGCGGCGCCTGTGGGAGCGTGCATGTTCGCCATCACCATCCGGGAACGAAGTGGTCAGGTTTACACCTTCCACTTTGACAAGCCCGAGGTCCTGATCGGCCGCGTCAAGGGCAACGACGTTATTTTGCCCAAGCAAAATATTTCCAAGCGCCATACGCTGGTCAAATCCCACGGAAAACGCTTTGTTGTAGAAGACTTGGGTAGCACCAACGGCACTTACGTCAATGGGCATCGCATCACGACCGCGGTCGAGGTCGGTCCAGACGACAAAGTGTACTTGGGCGATTTTGTGATGAATTTCACGGATTTGTCGGACGTGGGCGCGATGAGCGCTGCCGAAGCGCCCGATGTGCCAGACATGCCAGACGTGCCCGACATGGGGGCCGTGGTCGGCGCTGACGAAGCCAATCCGCTGCGGGCCACCCAGCACATGGCCGCGCAGTCGGTTGACAGTCCGACGCCATTCAACGCCAAGTCCAAGACTGAGAACAAAGCTCAGCCGGATTCTGACCGCGGGGTGCCGCCCCCGACCATTCCGCCAGTTGCACCGATCATGGACCCGCTGTCGAGCGATCTGCCGCAGGTGGAACCTCTCGATATGCCTGCGGAATTGATGGACTTGACCGGTGACGAGTCCC
Organism: Myxococcales bacterium; assembly: GCA_009692465.1. Classification (GTDB taxonomy): domain Bacteria; phylum Myxococcota_A; class UBA9042; order UBA9042; family UBA9042; genus SXRM01. Next base: position 33,130 of record SHZD01000023.1, on the reverse strand, counting down.
CTCAGGACTTTCTAGATCGCATGACTGGGCCGCTGGACGGCCTGCAGCATGCCATGACTTCGGATGCCTTCAAGCCGGATCTAGCGCTGTCCAGACCCGATTCAGGTTCTGCGGCCAAGAAAAGTGCGCTCTCCGCGATCCCCGGGCTGGCGGGAGCGATCAAAGCGCCGTCGCAGCCCAAACCGGCGTCAACGCCCGCATTTGCCCCGGCCGATTCAGCTGAACGCGTTTCGCGTCGCCAGGGCCAGGCGAGTGCTGGCCGCCCATCAAGCGACGACATCTATACTGACCCACCGCTGCCTCCTGCGGCGCCGACGCGCCAATCCAGCGGTGCGCCGCGCGCCTCGGTGCCGGCGTCGGCCCAGCAGCCGGGCGACGGTGACGCCTACTACGAGGCTTTGGCCAACTTGTTTCGCGCGGCACTGCAGGAGTTGCGTCCGACCTTGCCAGCCGACGCCTCGCAAATGTCCGAGGCCGATTGGACCGAGATGGAGGACCGCGTCAACACCTTTGTCGATGCGGCCTTGAGTGGTGGGGCGATTGCCGAAGGGATCGATGACGGCGCCTTGCGTCGCGACTTGATTTACGAATTGACCGGGCTTGGGCCGCTGGAGGCCATGCTCGACGATCCGACGCTGGAAGCGATTGAGATCAACAGTCCGTCCCAGATCTTGCAAGTCCAACAGGGCGTGCGCTTGGCAGCGGGACGGCGGTTTTCATGCCAGCAGGCGTTGGCGCTGGCCGTGGATCGCTTGGTGCGAGCGACGGGTCAGACCGGACGCACGGGCTCACATATGGAGGGCACGCTCATCGACGGCACCAGCGTGTACGTGGTGTGGCCGCCGATGTGTCCCGCGGGGCCCGCAGTCGTGTTGCGCAAGCCGCGCGGCGACGCTCCCAGTTTGGACGATCTGGTCAATCGCGGCATGGTGGGGCCCGATCAGGCCGAAGTGCTCAGCCAGCTGGTCGCAATGCGGCGCAGTATCGCGATTGTCGGGCCGGTTGGCGTCGGCAAGCGCACCGTGCTCAATGCGTTGGGCCATAAGCTCGATGCGGCGATGCGCATTGTGGTACTCGAGGACGGTCAGCGCCTGCGGCTGCCGCAAGATCAAGTGGTCCGCATCGATGCGGCGGTGTTCAACACGACCTCGGACTCGCCATTGCGCATTGTGCAGCGGCTGCGACCGGATTGCCTGTTGCTGGGGGACACGGCCTCGGTGACCTTGGACGAGCTTTTCCACGTCCACAATGACACGTTGCCCCCGTGGATCGGCGTGTTTGCCGCCCGCGACGCAGCCGACTTCATTGAGCGCTCCGTTCACGCTTTGTTGTTGAGGCATCCTGGCTTGTCAGAAGCTGTCGCCGCAGCGCGGGTCTTGCGCGGTTTGGATGCAATTGCGGTGTTTGCGCCTAACGATCAAGGGTTTGCGCTGATCAGTGTGTGCGAAGTGCTGCGGCACGGCGCAGGTGGCGAGCAACTAGTCGAATTGTCGCCGCATTCCTTGCAGGCGTAGCAACCAGTAGTTGGCGAGGCGCCCAGCGTGTTTACCCTCATCATCGAGGACAAGAACGGTGCGCTCGTCGGTGAATACACCTTCGAAGACGGCGAGTTTATCGTCGGCCGCAGCCAACAAGCCGACATTCAGTTGCCCGCCGACAATGTGTCACGCCGCCACGCCCGTATTTTTACTGAGGATGGCCGCTGTTACATTCAAGACCTGAACGCCGCCAACGGGGTGTGGGTCAACGGTCGGCGCATTCACGCTTCCACTGAATTGCCGCGGTCGGCGCAAGTGCGCATCGGCGATTTCTTTTTGCACATTGAAGGCGCGGCGTTTGCGCGGCCGATGACCTCGCCAATCTATGCGCGGCTGGTGCCCATGCCGGGCTCGATCGGCGAACTGACCGACATGACCCAGTCTCCGATCATGGTCGGTCGCGGCAAGGATTGCGCGGTAGTGCTGCAGGATGTGTCGGTGTCGCGCATTCATGCCAAGCTGACCCAGGACGACTCAGGCCGTGTGATCGCTGAGGATTTGCGCAGTTCCAACGGCACCTACGTCAACGATCGCCGCATCAGCGCCCAAGAACTGCAGCATGGCGACCGCATTCGCTTTGGCACGGTGGCCTTCTCCTTCCAAATCGAAGGCATGCCGGAGCCCGACTTGAGTGAGGTTGCCCAACCTCAGGCCCAGCGCCGCACCCAGGGCCACGCTGGCGGTCAGGCCTATGCCCAGCGCGCCCACCAAGCGTTTGCCCCGATGGAGCACCCACCTGAGCAGAGCTATCCGCCTGAGCAACGCACGCTATTGCCACAAATTGCCGCTATCGCCGTGATTGTAGTGGCGTTTGTCGCGCTGGTGGTGCTGGCGGGCTTTGCCTACGATCGTTTTGTCGCCCCCAAACTCGATGGCAAGAAACCCGAGACCGAAGCCGCCAAAGCGGGGGCCGCCAAGGAGGCCAGAGCCAGTGACGACGACGACCACAAGGCTGGCGAACGCGCAGCGAAGCGGCCGTCCAAGGGCGACCAAGAGCCGCCAACTCCCGATCCCAAAGCGGTAGCCAAAGTCCAATACGAAGAACTGATCGGCCAAGGGCGCGACGCCATGCAAAAACAGCAATGGTCGGAGGCCAAAGGCTACTATGAGCGGGCCAAACGCCTCGATGTGTTGGCGTCCGTTCCACAAGAAGCGCTGAACAAGATTGCGTTAGAAGAAGCGGCCGGCGGCGCGATTGCTCAGGCCGAAGAGGCGTTCAAACGCAAAGACGTGCGCGCAGCGATTCGCTTGCACAAGCAAGTGCCGGCCAATTCGGTGTATGGAGTCGATGCGCTCAAATCGCTGCAATCGCTAGCAGATTTGACGGAGTTGGAACGCCAACGCAGCTGCCATGGTCGGCCGCGCGACGCCGTCAAGTGTTTGGCAGACTGCGAACTTGTGCTGTCCACTGGCCGCGCCGGCACGGTGACCGTCGACGAATGCGCTAAGTTTGCCCACCAAGGGGCCAAAGACGACAAGGGCGACAAGGGCGGCGGCAACCGACGCTAGCCCCGCAATTCCCCGCTTTGGGCGCATCTCGGCGTCACTGCGTCACTTTTCTGTCAGGGACGTACGAGAGTACGCCCCTGACAGAAAAGCTCCTTGCTCCTTGTCGAGCGACAGAGAGCGACAGAGAGCGACAGCGAGCGACAGGGCACTGGCATCCCAAATCGGGGGCCGCGGGGAACTTCGGTGGTGAATTTGGCAAGTCTTGCTTAGAATCTGGTCTGGTGTCAGGTCTGGTGTCAGGTCTGGTGTCAGGTCTGGTGTCAGGTCTGGTGTCAGGTCTGGTGTCAGGTCTGGTGTCAGGTCTGGTGTCAGGTCTGGTGTCAGCCCAACGCCAACTTGAACCCGGCGTCGCCATCGAGCTGGCACCGCAGCACGACTTGCCCGGTCAGCAGCTCCCACAGTTTGGGCGCCACTAGATCGCGCCGCCAGCCAAATAATCCCGCATGATCCGCCAGTTGCTCGCAGGTCACTGGGTTTTCGCGCAGCGCATCCAGCAAAGTCTCGCGCTTCATCAACAATTGCGGGGCGATGCCTTCGTTGGCCGCCAGCTCGCCGACCATCAGCATCGCGGCGACGGCCACCGCTTCCAGTTGGGGCGGCGGCGGCGGCCGACCGGCCTGGCGCTTGAGGGGATGGGCCAGCCCGTCAGCCACAGCCTGCACCCAGCGCTCGGCATTTTTCTGAATCGCCCGTGTTTGCAAGCGACGGTCGCCATGCAAGTCGCGGGCAGTGCGCGGTTTAGCCTTGGTCAGCGCCAGCAACGCCTCATCCGTGATCAAGAAATGTGGCACAACGTCTTCGTCTTGGGCCATTTTCTCGCGTACCGCAGCCAGCGCATACAGCACGCCGGCCTCGTTCGGGTCGAGCCTGCGCGCCCCTGTCACCCGATCGCCGGCGGTCGCCGGATCGCGGTCGTAATGGGTGGTGTCGCACAGTGCCACACATTCGTGCTCCAACCACTGCAGCCGACCGCGTTGCTGCAGCGCCGCCGATTGCTCGGAGTGAATGTGCAACAAATGCAACACATCACCGGCAGCATAGTGGCGCAGCTTGGGCGGCAATGGGCGCTGATTCCAGTCGGCCATCTGCTCGCCCTTGGCCATGGGCACCCCGACCATTCGCTGCACTAGGCTCGACAACCCCATCTGCAGGCCACAGCTCAAAAAGGCCGCCGCAAGTTGAGTGTCAAAAACATGGGCAAAGCTGGCTCCGTAGGTCGTCCACAGGATGCGCAGATCATTCTTGAGCGCGTGGCCGACGATGAGCTGGCCCGAGCGCGCCAAGCCCTGGACAAAGTCGCGCAAGTCCAAACTCAGGGGGTCGAGCAACCAAATGCCTTGCTCAGTCGCCACTTGCAGCAGCATCAGTCGCGGGTAATAGCTGCGCTCGCCGTGAAACTCAGTGTCAATTGCGACCCGATCGGCGGTGGCTATTGCAGCGACCACTTGCGCCAAGCCGTCAGCGCGGTCGATGAGCGGCGGCGCCGACGACTCGGCGCTGTGTTGCGCTTGAGGCCCTGCGACGACGAGTTTGGCGTGAGCGTGCATCCGGACGACCTTGGGCTGCGGCTCGCAGCGGTGGGGGCTGGACCGAGGGGTCTACCGTAGCACGAAGAGGCAAACCGGTGTAAAGTCAGTCGGTGTTATGTGGGCGCAAGCCGCGCCGCCGACCGGGGACAACTGCAATGACGTCAAGCGATTCGACCAGCCCAGCCGACGCGCCGCGCTTTGAGGATTTGGTCGGCGAACTCGAAAAAATCGTCGGCCAACTGGAGTCAGGCCAACTGCCACTGGAGCAGAGTCTGGCTGCCTTTGAGCGCGGCATGACGCTGTCCACCCAAGCTGCGGGTATTTTGGACGCCGCCGAAATGCGCGTAGAACTGCTCAGCGGCACCGTTGCTGCGCCCAAGATCGAACCGTTTGAGACGCGCTAGTATCCAATCCAAGACGAATGAAAGCGGATAACTTAACGGCGGTTAGGGCTGTCGCTGGGTGAGGCGCGCGCAATGGATGGGGTGTACTTCTTTCCTACTCGATCGCCCATGTCCGGGATCAACCGGACTTGAGCAATCTCAAGCTTGTTTCGTGGGTCGTCAAGCTCGCGGCTCAGGGCAGCCGACTGGCGGCGACGGACGAAAGTTGATTTCGGACTTCGGTTACTGTGTGTAGTTGTTGGGGCGCCGGCGGCTTGCACTGCAGGCAGCGCCTCAACGGCTCGTAGGGATCATGGCCACTTCCAAGCTTAGGCTCGACGAGCTACTGGTCGCGCGCAGCTTGGCGCAAGACTTGCGCACGGCCCAAGCCTTGGTGTTGGCTGGGCAAGTTGTGGTGGGCGAGCGCCGCGCCGACAAACCGGGCGAACAGGTGCGGCCCGATGTTGCGGTGCGCCTCAAAGACCAGTCTGGGCCGTATGTGTCGCGCGGCGGCCTTAAATTGGAGGCGGCACTCGATGTGCTGAACGTGGATGTGCGCGGGCTGAGTTGCGCCGATGTTGGGGCCTCAACTGGCGGTTTTTGCGACTGTTTACTACAGCGTGGTGCGGCGCGAGTGGTGGCGATCGACGTCGGTTATGGCCTGCTGCACGACAAGTTGCGCCGCGACCCGAGAGTGACTGTGCGTGAACGGACTCATGCTCGCGAGCTGACCGCAGCGGGCCTGCCCTTTGCCATTGAGTTGTTGGTCGCTGACCTGAGCTTTATTGGCCTACAGTCGTTGCTGCCGGTGTTGCTAGGGGTCGTCGCCGCCGGTGGTCGGTTGTTGCTGATGGTCAAACCGCAATTTGAAGCAGCCCGCAGCGAAGTGCCGGTGGGCGGGGTGATCGCCGATAGCGAACTGGCTGCGCGCATCGTCGACCGGGTGGCGATAGCAGCGCGCGCCCACGGCGCCCATGTGTTGGGCACCGCCGCGGCAGGGGTGGCGGGTCCGGCGGGCAATCGCGAGGTTTTTTTGGCGCTGCGGACTCCGCACTAGCGGCCCCAACAGGTGACTAAAGGCCCGCCAGCTGCGGCAAGCCTATCGACAGCCTCCTCGCCCGCTCGTACACTCGCACACTGCGCCGTCCCCGGCCAGCGGCAGTTGGGGATCGCAAGCCGCGCGCTGCCGTCGCTCCTTCAATCGGCCGTCGCACCCTTTGATCTGTATAAGGAATTTTATGTCGCAACACCGCATTTGCAAGGTCGGCGTCGTCGGCGCGGGCGTCATGGGTACCGGCATTGCCTGCCACTTGGCCTCGGCGGGTCTGGACGTGTTGCTGGTCGACATTGTGCCCAAAGGCGCACCGGACGCGGTCGCGGTTCAAGACAGCAATTTCAGCAAGGTGCGTACAGCGCGCAATGCAGTGGCCGCGGGCGGAGTACTCAAGGCGCTGGCGCTCAAGCCCGCCCCCATTCATCGTTTGGGCGACGCCAACCGCATTGCGGTCGGCAATTTGCAAGACGATCTGGTCGAACTGGGCGCCTGTGACTGGATTGTCGAAGCCGTTACCGAGCGCCTGGACATCAAGAACGAGGTATTCGCCGCTATCGAAAAGCACCGCAAACCGCACACGATTGTGTCGTCCAATACCTCAGGAATTCCGCTGGCGACGATGGCAGAGGCACGCTCGGCGCAGTTTCGCCAACACTTTCTGATCACCCACTTTTTTAATCCTGTGCGCTACATGCGCCTAGTCGAAATCATTTCTGGCAGCGAGACGGACCCGGCGGTGACCGCCAAAATCGCCCATTTTTGCAGCGCCGACCTCGGCAAAGGCGTCGTGCACGCCAAGGACACCATTAACTTTATCGCCAACCGCATCGGCGTTCACGACATGATGCAGGCGGTGCGCAGCGCCTTTGACGATGGCTACCGAATTGAGGAGGTCGACGCCCTGTTTGGCGAACCGATGGGCCGACCCAAGTCCGCGGTGTTCCGTACCGCCGATGTGGTCGGGCTCGACACTTTGGGCCACGTCGCCCAAAACTGCTTTGACAACCTCAAGCACGACCCCAACTGCGCCATTTTTGCCTTGCACCCGGTGATTGCGGCGATGATTGCCAAAGGCGCGATTGGCCAAAAAGCGGGCGCGGGCTTTTACCGCAAAGTCGGCGGCGAAATCTGGGTCCTCGATCCGGCTAAAGCTGATTATGTGCCGCAGGTTGCGGCCAATTTTGCTTGTCTAGATGCCACCAAGAAAATCCGCGATTGCGGTCAGCGCATCGCTGCCATTGCCCAAAGCGACGATCGTGGCGGCCAATTGGCGTGGCGGGTGCTGTCGCGCTCACTTTGTTATGCCGCTGATTTGCTTGGTGAAATATCCGAAGACGTCGTGTCGATTGACCGAGCGATGCGATGGGGCTTCAACTGGCAGTTGGGGCCGTTTGAATTGTGGGATGCGCTGGGCGTTGCCAACGTCGTGCAGCGTTTGCAGGCGCAGGGTCGGCCCGTTCCGCGCGCGGCGCAGATGCTGCTGGCCAGCGGCAAATCCAAATTCTACGACAGCGGCGAGCAGTTGCGCGCCGACGGCAGCCGCAGCACGGTGCCGAGTCTGCCGGGGATCCATCTGAATTCCGTGCGGACTCAAGGCAAAGTCGTAGCCGAAAACGCCTCAGCCCAGCTACTCGATTTGGGCGACCGCGTGTTGGGATTGGCCTTCCGTAGCAAGATGAACGCGCTCGACGACCAGATTATAGCGCTGGGTTGGACGGCGCTGGAGCACATCGACCGCGACGGCTGGCTGGGGCTGGTCGTCGGCAACGACGGCGCCAATTTTTCGGTCGGTGCCAACATCGGTTTTATTGCCCAAGCCAGCAGCGAAGGCCGCTGGGCCGAAATGGAAGCTGCGGTCGCGCAATTCCAGAATCTGTTCATGGCTCTCAAGTACAGTCACGCGCCAGTGGTCAGTGCACCACACGGCATGACGTTTGGCGGCGGTTGCGAAATCGCCATGCACAGTGCGCGCACCCAGGCTGCGGCTGAGACCTACATGGGGCTGGTCGAGGTCGGGGTCGGCTTGCTGCCTGGCGCCGGCGGCACCAAAGAACTGGCAGTGCGAGCCTTGCACGGTATCGCAACGGACAGCCGTGTCGATCGCACACTTTTGCTGCAAAAAGCCTTTGAGACGATCGCATTGGCTAAAGTGTCGACTGGAGCTGGTGACGCCCGCGCGCTTGGATTCTTGCGCGACTGCGACGCAATCAGTTGGGATGGCGACCGCCGCATCGAAGATGCCAAACGGGTGGTGATCGACTTGGTCGAACAACGCTGGCGGCCGCCGGCGCGTCCCGACAACTTGCTGATGCCGGGCGCGGAGGGCATCGCTCTGTTCGACATGGCGCTGTATGCGTTTCAGTGTGCCGGTCAGGCCAGTGCCCACGACTGCACCATTGGTCACGAGATCGCGACCGTGCTGTGCGGTGGCGTCGCTGGCGGCAAGAAGTCGGAGCAAGACCTGCTCGACCTTGAACGCGATAGTTTCCTGCGCCTGTGCGGCCTGGAACTGACGCGGAGCCGGATTGCCCACATGCTGGCCACTGGCAAGCCGCTGCGCAATTGAGTTTGAGAGGCCCATGCGCAAGTGGTTCAACTGCAGGCTGAGCGTAGTGGTCGTCTTTCCCAGTCTTTCCACAAGTTTTTCATACGACTTGCGTTTGGCCTAGCGGCAGCGCACAGGAATCATCATGAGCCGCACCGCCGTTATTGTCGCCGCCGTTCGCACCCCGTGCGGCCGGGCACTCAAGGGCAGCCTTGCCCGCGTGCGCCCAGAAGACCTCGCTGCAACCGCGATTGCCGCCGCGTTGGCCAGAGTGCCGGGTCTGCAATTGGCAGATGTACAGGATGTCGTCCTGGGCTGCGCCATGCCAGAAGGCCCACAAGGCATGAATATCGCTCGCATCGCCGCCTTGCGCGCTGGATTGCCGGTCGACGTCGCTGCGGTGACGGTCAACCGCTTTTGCAGCTCGGGACTGCAAGCGATCGCCCAAGCTGCGATGGCCGTTCAAGCTGGCCACATCGATGTCGCCATTGCCGGTGGCGTGGAGTCGATGAGTCAGGTGCCGATGGGCGGCTTCAAGATCGCCCCGCATCCGCAGATCATTCGCACTTGGCCCGAGGTGTACATGCCGATGGGTAACACGGCCGAACTGGTGGCAAAAACCTACGGTGTCAGCCGCGCTGACCAAGACCAGTTTGCCTACCAGTCCCAGCAACGCGCGGGTGTTGCCTTGCAAGCTGGTGTCTTTACTGACGAACTCGCTCCGGTATCGAACGTCGATGGCGTGCTGGCCGTCGATGAGTTGCCGCGACCGGACACGACTCTGGAAGGGCTGGCCAAGCTGAGGCCGGCGTTTGTGGCCACGGGTGGCACGGTTACTGCTGGCTCGTCGAGCCCGCTGACCGACGGCGCAGCGGCGGTGATCGTGATGACTGAAGAAGCAGCCAAAGCGTGTGGCGCGCCTATTTTAGCGTATTTCCGAGGGTTTGCGGCCGCTGGCGTGCAACCAGAGGTGATGGGTATTGGTCCGGTAGTGGCGATTCCCAAACTGCTGCAGCGCGCCGGCGTCACGCTTGATCAAATCGATCACATTGAACTCAATGAAGCGTTCGCTGCTCAGGCGCTGGCGGTGATTCGAGCAGCGGGCCTGGATCCGGCCAAAGTCAATCCGCACGGAGGGGCCATTGCCTTGGGGCATCCGCTGGGCGCGACCGGCGCCAAATTGACGGCGACCGTTGTCCACAGTTTGCGGCGCAGCGGTGGTCGTTTTGGCATCGTGACCATGTGCGTGGGTGGCGGCATGGGCGCGGCCGGCTTGTTCGAAAGAGGCTAGCGATTCGTCTAAGATTGCATGGGATTGGGCCTAAGAACCCCTTGCACAGGGCGCAAGCGAATCGGCAGCTAGGCTTGAGTGCGGCGGCAATTGCCCGTTGCCACGCCAACCGCTACGCTAGTGTCAGCGCAACCGTTCCCCGGCGGTGCTGCCCGACCGCGAGGAACTGTCCCAGAATAAGTCATTCTGGCTCGGTTCCACTTGCTTGCCTTGTGGGTCGCTAAGGTCGCGTCCTCCGTGTCCGACTCGACACAGCTGGCTTGCGCAGGTCGGCCGAGTCACTTACGGACAGTTCCTTAGGAACTGTCCCAGAATAAGTCATTCTGCGACTGGTTCCGTTTGCTTGCTTTGTGGGTCGCTAAGCTCGCGGCCTCAAAGGCCGACTCGCCGCTCCAGTGTTGCGCGAGTCGATCGAGTTATTTAAGGACACATCTTTAGGCGAATTTCAGTAGAAATGGCCGAGCGTTATGCCCAGCGGGCCAGTCCAAGCGACTCAAGCGTTGGCTTGGTGCATTTCAATTCTGCGTGCACAACCTCCGCGTTGCCAAATGGGCAACAGAGCAAGGTGCGATGACCCAAGATCGCCGCCGTTACCCCCGTTATCCGGTCCTGATCCATTGCGCCTTGGTTTTTGGCCACGAGCGTCGCGAGATGTTCTGCACGCAAGTTGGCCCGGCCGCAGGGTTTGTCGGCGGTCGCGTCGATGGGCTACCGGTCGGAATGGTGGTCTCGGTGGACATGCGCCCAGGAGGCCTTGGGGCTGCGGCCATCCTGCTGCAAGGCGAAATTGTGCGGATTGCCCTAGGGGCAGGCGGATTGCCCACAGGCTGCGCAATTCGTTGGAAAACAGTGAGCTGCGAGCTGGGCGTGGGTCCGTTGCTCCATTTCGTGGCAAAAGTCCTGCGCGTGGCCTACGTTGGCCAACCCGATGTGGCCGCCGGCCGTCAAGCCGAGTTCGATTTGGAGGCCTTTGTGTCCGGTAGACCGGCACGGGTGCGCTCATCGGCGCGGTCAAGCGATGTGTTTGCGGCTGAAACCAAGCACTTGTATCTGGCGCAGAGCGCGCGACAGGGCCCGCGTTTGCCGCAGGCCGGGTCACCTGCTGGCCTCAATTTGGGCCTCTCAAACCAACTGCCAGCGTCCAATCAGCGTAATGTGGGCGGCACCATTTCGCGCGGTGCGCAAGCGATGGCCCGCGACGAACCGACAGGCCAATTGGAGCCGATCATGCTGCGCGAGGCGATGGAGCGGTATCCGCTCAGTGGTCGACGGTCGCCATCGAACCGCCGAACTGCAGCAGTCGTCTTGCCGCTGCAGCACGTCGGCGGTCCGGTCATGGAGGGCGTCGATCGCAGTGCCGCTAGTGCCGCCGCCGAGGCCGATGCTGCAACCCTGCCGCGCGACATGCTGCCACCGTTGCCGGATCTTGCACCTGACCCGGTGGCCAGTGCCGATCAGGAGCCAGAACCCACAGCGGCGCCAATGGCCGCGCTGAGTACGCCGCCGGCGCAACCAGCGGCGCCAATGGCCGCGCTGAGTACGCCGCCGGCGCAACCAGCGACGACAGCAACCGCTGCCTATGGTGCGGTGGCGGGGCGCATGGCCCAGCCCGCCGGAGCTCCGCCGTTTGCAGCACTGGGCCCCGACCTGATCGCGCCGGCGCGGGCCCAGCTCTCGCGGGTCCCCAGCGTCGCAGAGCCCGTGTTGCCGCCGATTACCGTTGGCGCTGGCGAACCGCCCACTCCATCGGAGACCTCGAGCGCCTTCGACTGGCGCGGTTCGCCGGTGCCGCAGATCCCGCCTGAGGCACCAAACCCGCACGGTCACGCCGAACCGGAAAGTATCGCCGTCTCCAAACCGGTGGTGCCGCCGGCTGTGCTAAATACCAACATCTCGCTAAGTGGCAGTCAGTACGGCAACGAGGCATCCGGAGTCAGCGGGCCGCCGATGCAACCGCCAGCCCACATGCCCGACGACAACCTGAGCAAGTCGTGGCCAGTCTACGCGCTGGCCCCCGGTGAACGCCGCACCGATCCGGCCGAGGACGACGCAGAGGTCCCTGACCTGCTTGGAGCCGGCATTGAGATGACCGGCGAGCCCACCGAAACCGTGCCCAAGGCGCCGGTCACCGACAATCTGGGGGCTAGGCCCGTGGAGCGACCAGAAATGGCGGTCATGCGCAAAAAGCCCAGTCGCCGCAACGATGTCCACCAGATGGTCGCCGCGACCATTCCGGTAACCTATGAATACCGCAGCCGACAGGGGCGCGGATTGGTGATCGCGATCAGCACCCAGGCAGTAGCGGTGGTGACCACCGACGACGCCCCGCAGTTGGATGAACAAGTGGTGTTGCACTTACCGCTGGCCGACCGCACCGGCCCGATCATCATCCACTTGTGTGGCAAACTGCTGCAAGTGATGACCGAAACCGAACAAGGGCCACGGTTTGTGCTGCATATCGAGCGCGTCGAAGAGGGTCAGGCCAAGGGTGCATTCCTGCGTGCTCTCAACGACCTTGCCCAGGCTTAACCACCGATGCGCAGCGCCCTAGCCGAAGTGGTGGCCGCGACCGCGGTGATGGCTTTGCTGTTGGCGATTGGCGAATGGTCGGCTGCAAGTGGCGAAGTGGGCGCCCAAGTGGGCGGCTTGCTGGTAGCGGCTGGTTTTATTGGGGTACCGCTCGCTGTAGCCCGCTGGAATCGGCGGAATGGCGATGTGCTGGCGGTCGATCCGCCGCTGTGGCCGGCGATTGCGCTGGGTGCGATCACCGCGGCGGTGGTATTGCCGATGTACGCGCTCGGCTTTGATGTATGGCATGTCCATGTTTTAGCTAAGTTGCGCGTTCCACACTGGCCCGAGATCGGCGCGGTGGCCGAGAACATGCTGGTCCAGGTTGGGGCGGTGGCATTGCCCGAGGAGTTGTTTTTTCGCGGCTACGTGCTGGGCCGGTTGCGTGACCAGTGGCCGGCGCAACGGCAGGTGCTGGGTGTGCCGTTTGGACTGGCGGCGGTGATTTCCGCTGCACTATTTGCCGCGGTCCATTTGGTAGCGGTACCGGCGCCGTTTCGATTGCTGGTGTTCTTTCCGGGCTTGTTGTTTGGCTGGGTGGCGCTGCGCAGTGGTTCCGCGATCAGCGCCGCAGTTTTGCATGCCCTGTGCAATGTGGCGTTGTCGATTTTGACCAAGATGTACGTCTAATGGTGCGGGCTTGCGTTGTAGGTCGCCAACTCGCGGCTGTGCAAGCCGACTCGCCGCTTGGATTCGCCTCAAAAAAGTGATCGCGCGAGTCCAAGACACTTCTGCATTCAATTTCAGATCGCACGTCGAGAATAGTTGGCCCGCGCCAAACGTATCTGCAGCGGTGATTTGACAGGTGCGACGGCGGTGGCAATCCTTGCGCCCAAGCCCGCACTGGGCTGACTTTAGACTAAACGGGAGCCTTTGGAATGTGCAACATTGTATTTTCAGCGATAATTACATGGGCCTTTATGGCCGTCGCTTGCAACAAGGAATCGGCCGCCAATCCGCCCACCGCGGCCATGCCGGGCGCACCTGCGGCGCCGACGGCACCGGTGGGCACTGAAAACGCTGCGGCCGCGGCCGCCCCGGCAGCTGGCGACAAGCAGTACCGCATTGAAGCGGCGCAAGTTCGGCTCAAGGTTGGGGCAGCGGCAGCGGCACGGATGGTGATCAAGCCCGGCCCCGGTCTGCATTTCAACGCTGAGTATCCGGCCAAGTTTACGGTTGCGGCAGCAGCTTTTGCCAAGGCCGCTAAAGAAAAGCTGACCAGCAAAGACGGCGACGTCAAAGTGGATGGCGAAACCGGCGTCGTCACCGTCCCTTTGCAAGGGTTGGCTGCGGGCGCAGGCGCGTTGGTGATCACCGGCAGCTTTTCGGTCTGCAACGATGAGCAGTGCTACATTTTGCGCGATGAGAAACTGACGCTGCAGGTGACCGTCCAGTAGACTAGGCGTGCACGCGTGCTGACTAGGCGTGCACGCGTGCTGCGGGCCCGGCTACCCAAATTCACCACCGAAGTCTTCCGCGGCCGCCGATTTGGGATGCCTGTGCTCGGTCGCTCGCTGGCGCTCGGCGGGGAGCAAGTAGCTGAACGATTGAGCCGTACTTGGGTACGGCGATTGAGAGAAGCGACGCAGCAACGCACAGATGCGCCCAAAGCCGTGGATCGCGGGCTGGGTTCGGTCTAGAAATTCACTGGGCAAAGCGGTATGGTGCCCATCGGCTTGGCGGCCGCATTGCCCGCCCTTGAGCGCGGCGGCCAGCCACCGATTGCAGAATTGATACAAAACACTGACGAAACCAGCCGTCTAACCATCGATCTGCACGACGCGGAAGGCCTGCGCACGCTGTGCGGTGAACGGGATGGCAATCTGCGCGCGCTCGAATTGCGGTTGGGCATTGTGGTGCTGGCCCGCGGGCAGCAACTGCAGCTAGGCGGTCGGCCGGTCCAAGTCCAGCAGGCCGCCCGCGTGGTTGCCGCCCTGTTCGCCCGCGCCCAAACGGGCCAAGCGATCGACGTGGACGCCGTGCATCGTGAGGTTGAAATGACGGTTGATCGCTATCGTGACAGGACCGGACCCAGCCCGTCGACCGCGAATTCGAACCTGTTTCACAGTCCCAGCCCGATTCACAGTCCCAGCCCGATTCACAGTCCCAGCCCGATTCACAGTCCCAGCCCGATTCACAGTCCCAGCGACAGACTGGTCAGCATCGGCGGTCGCGGGCAGCGAGCGGCGCGCAACCGTGGAGAACCCAACGAGCGCAACCCAATTGGCGCCGCCAACGAATACCAACCGCTCCAGGGCCAATGGTCGCAAGGTGCCCGCCAAGCCGTCGGCAAGACCCCCGGCCAAATGCTGTACCTGGACGCCATCGCCAACCACGATGTGACCTTTGGGGTCGGACCTGCTGGTACCGGCAAGACCCATTTGGCGGTGGCTTGCGCGCTCAATGCCTTGCAGCGCGGCGAAGTGCGGCGCATTGTGTTGACGCGTCCGGCGGTCGAAGCCGGCGAGCAACTTGGCTTTTTGCCCGGCGACCTGCGCGAAAAAGTCAGCCCGTATTTGCGACCCTTGCACGATGCGATGGGGCAACTGCTGGACGCCGCCAAAGTCGAGCGCCTGATGGAGAGCGGCCAAATTGAAGCGGCGCCGCTGGCCTTTATGCGCGGCCGCACGCTCGACGACGCCTTTGTCATTGTCGACGAGGCGCAAAACTGTACTGCGGAGCAATTGCTGATGGTACTGACGCGGTTGGGCGAACATACGCGGATGGTGGTGACCGGCGACCCCGATCAAAGCGACCTCAAGCGCGACGTGCCCCGCGGGCTAGTGCATGCGCTGACAGTGCTCGAAGGCGTCGCCGGCATCGCGATCGTGCGGTTGGGTACCGCCGATATCGTCCGCCATGAGCTCGTGGGCCGCATTGTGCAACAGTGGCACACCCAGCCGCTGGCGCCAGCGCCCCGAGGCGGCCGCTAATGCCGACCAAGCGGGCCACCGCTGTCGGCCAGGGATTGCCGGGCGACGCGCGGCAAAAGATCATGCAGCGCGCAGAGTTGCGGGCAAAGATCGGCTGGATTTTTCTGTCCTTGCTGGGCTGGGCACTGCTGGTGGCGCTCAGCGGCCCGTCGCGCTACGTCGGTGAAATCCATCCCGTGGGTACCGCGCGCCGCGACATCACCGCCCCCTTTGATTATGAAGAATATCAGCCTGTTGCCGACTATCAGGCTCGCCTCGATGCCGTCACGGCAGCAGTGCCTGTTCATTATGCGTTCGATGGTGTTTTAGCCGCGCGCCGCATTGCCGCTCTGCACGACGCGTTTCGGCTGGTGCGCCCGCGGTATCGCCTTTACGTAGCTGACCGCGACCGTTTGACTGCGGCTGTCAGTGAACCTGAGCCCGCGGCCCATGCCCCAGCAGCGCACCCAAATACGGCCGCAAACCCAAATGCAGCCGCGAACCCAAGTTCTGCGGCGACGGCCGAGCGTGCCCGCGAAGCCAGACTACCGGCGGAGGAACCGAAGTTGACGGTCGCCCAACTCGAGAAGACGTTGGACGAAGAAATGACCCGTCTGCGCCCCGAGTTTGTGGCGCTGGTGGCGGTGCGCCGCGGCGAGCTGGCTGCCGACGCCTTTGCCATGCTGCTCAAGGCTGGATTTGCCGAAGAGTTGGAATTGCTGCTGGCCGACGTGGCGCAAGTGGTTCTGTCGGCGCGCATTGTTCGCGATCCAGACCGCTTTGACGACGATTTGGGCCGCGCCGTTTTTGACACCGCCGCCAAGAAGCGCTTTGACCGCCGCTCGCGGCCTGATTTTTACTCGATCGAAGAAGCCGTGCGCCGAATGGACGAGGTACTGGGCGAGTTTGTGCGCCAGAAAAAGCCGTCCAAACTGGATGAACCGGTGATGCAAGCGGCGCTCAAGTCGCTGGCGCGCAGCATGGTCGAGCCCACTTTTGCCCGCGACGCCACCGCCACCCACGCCGCTGAAGATGCCGCTCGGGCCCAGGTCGACAAGACGCGCTTGATCCGGATGAGCAAAGGCGAAGTGCTGGTCAAACGCGGCGCTTTGGTCAGCCCTGAACTGCGCGCCCAGCTGCAGCGGATGTGGCAAGGGCAAGCACCGTCGGTCAATCTGCAGTCGTTTGTGGCGACCGCGATTCTTTTGGCGCTGGCGATCGGCTTGTTTGCCATCTACGCGCGCCGCCACTTGCACCATTTTCGCCACCGCCCGCGCGATGCGGCTTTGATCGGGGCCATTTTGCTCGCCCACGCCGCGGTTTTGCGGACGGTGGTGGCGTTGGGGCCGGCGGTCGCCGAACTGGCCGATTCCTTGACGGCGGGGCTGCTTTTGGCGGCGTTGCCGCACGCTTTGGGCCCATCGCTGGCGTCCCTTTTCATGCGTCCGCTGACCGCGGCCCCGTTTACGTTGGTGTGCGCCACAACTGCGGGCCTCATGGTCCACAATGCGCCGCTGGGGGCCGGCGACAGTGGGCTCATCGCCAGTACCACGGTGTCCGCGCTGATTGTCGGCCTGGCGGGAGCGCACGCGGCTCGCCAGTTTCGGCAGCGCTCGGATTTGGTGGTCGGCGCCATGGTGACCAGTGCCGCTGGGGCGGTAACGGCGATGGCTTTTGGCTTGATGACGAGCGGCAATTTGCAAGATTGGCTGGACATGCGGCTGGCGTGGTTGGCGGCCCTGGGGGCGGCATCGGGTGTGGTGTGCTACTTGTTGTTGTCGGCTCTGACGCCAGTTTTCGAGTCTATTTTCAATCGATTGACCGACATCAAGCTGGTTGAACTAGCGTCGATGAATCACCCGGCCTTGCGGCTATTGGCTACCGAAGCGCCTGGAACATTTACGCATTCGGTCATGGTGGGCAATCTTGCTCAGTCTGCATGCGACGCCATCGGTGCCAATGGCCTGCTGGCCAGAGTGGGCGCCTATTACCATGATCTGGGTAAAACCAAAGCGCCGCGCTACTTTGCCGAAAACCAGAGTGGTGAAAATCCGCACAATAAGCTCAAGCCCCACCTGTCGGCACTGCTGATTCGCTCGCATGTCAAAGATGGCATTCGCATCTTGCAAGACTATCGGCTACCCGATGAGATTATTGACTTTGTTCCACAGCATCATGGGACTAGCTTGATTGCCCACTTTTACCATCGCGCCCAACGCGAGGCTCAACAAAGCGGCGAAGAGGTCAACGACGCGGACTTTCGCTATCCCGGCCCCAAACCGCAGCGACGCGAAACGGCAATTCTCATGCTGGCCGACGCGGTCGAAGCGGCGACTAAAGCACTACCAGAGCCCAATCCGCTGCGAATTGCCGCCTTGGTCAAAAAGATCGTGGCCGGCAAGATGGAAGACGGCCAGTTTGATGAATGTGACCTGACATTGCGCGAGTTGGCGCTGGCGGAAGTGGCGTTTACCAAAGCGCTGGTCGGCATTCACCACATTCGACCTGTGTATGCTCCGCCGGTTACACCCAGCGGTCGCCACGACACTGTGATGCCAGCAGAACGCGAACCGCAGCCGCCGCGCGATGCCGCCAAAGACCGCGAGAGCCACCGCGAGCCGGTCGGCAAAGACAAGGATCCGAGCCGCGACCGCGATGATGTGCGGCGGGTGGCGTACCTGGCCGACGGCGGCGTCGGCGCCAGAAGCCGGCCGACCGTGTCCAACGATCCCACGCAAAATCAGCATGTTGCCGATGCAAATCTGCCGGCTCCAGCAGCAGAAGTCGCACGGCGTAATCACGATCTGCCCAACTAATCCCTAGTGATCACAGGGGGCACACCTCACACGGCGCGCTGGCGCTTGGCGGCCGTATGCCTGTCTACGTAGACAATCGGCACCCTCATTTGCGGGTCAACAAGCGAGCCTTGGCGCAGCATGTGCGCGATTGCCTGCGCCTTTTGGACCGATCGCCCGCGATTGTCGACGTCAGTCTGGTCGACGACGCACAAATCCAAGAACTCAACAATCAGTGGCGCCAAGTGGATGCCGTGACCGATGTCCTTAGTTTCGCCCTGACCGAGGCTCAAGGGCCTGAGACTGCAAATGAACTGCTGGGCGACATTGTGGTCTCGTTGGACACCGCCAAGCGCCAAGCAGCGGCGATGGCAACGCAATTCGGCCTAAGTGAGTATGGCCTGACCCAAGAAACGCTGTTCTTGGTCACCCATGGGCTGTTGCACTTGGTGGGCCACGACCATCAAACGGCCAAGCAGGCCGCGCACATGCAGGCGTTGGAGCGCACGCTGATGGGTCCGGCATTCAGCCACAACCTGCACGCGCTGGACCGAACGGACCACGGTCTGTAAAAAGGCCCACAACCTAGGGTGATCTTGGTGTCTACTTGGCGCACGACGGCCGCCTACTTGGGGCCCGTACAAAATCAAAGCGATTTTGCACTTTGGCCCACGGCTTGCTTGGTGGGTCGCTAACTCGCAGCTTTGCAAGCCGACTGCAAGCTCCGCTCCCAGCCCGGATCGATCGAGTCATTCTTGCACGGGCCCTTAGCACACCCCGGCCAGCTACTTCGAACACCCCGGCCAGCTACTTCGAACACCCCGGCCAGCTACTTCGAACACCCCGGCCAGCTACTTCGAACACCCCGGCCAGCTACTTCGAACACCACGGCCAGCTACTTCGAACACCACGGCCAGCTACTTCGAACACCACGGCCAGCTACTTCGAACACCCCGGCCAGCTACTTCGAACACCACGGCCAGCTACTTTGAACACCACGGCGCAGCAACCTTGCAAGTGGTGGCCTCAGCGGCAAACCCATAGCAGCCATCGGCACCGGCCGCGAGGTGTTTGGCCCCAAATAGCGGATTTCCATTGACAAAACTTAGCTGCTCGGCGTGCAAGCCCTTGGTCGTCGCGTCAGGGAGATCGGTCTGCGCAGCGCCAATATCCATGTGGTACAGGACCGCAGTGCCCGGCTCGGTGCCGTCGTAGCGGTACTTGAACACAGTGAAATCGTCGGCATGGGAGCCAATAACGACCCGCAACTCATCGAGTTTACCAATGAAGTGCTGATTTGGCGCCTCCTTATTGGCTGGGACCGCCCCGATGATGCCCATGGTCTTTTCGTCAAACAGCGACTTAATTCCCGTTTGCTTGATGGAGGTAGCCGACTGCCGGACCTCGCCGCCGTCGACCCGCATCTGCACGCGGTTGGTCTTGCCCGAAATCGCACAACGCAGATGATGCCAAGTGTCTTTCAGAATCGGATCGGCGCCTTGCACGTAGACAACCAGATCGGTGAGCCCGGCACCATACGAATAGACACAGGTCGGATACATCACGTTCTTGTCGCCCTCGCGCGAAAGCCCGATCCCGAAGTAGGGCGACTTGCTGCTTTCACTGGGCACCACGATGGCCACGATGATATCGGTGCTGACGGCGTTGGCCGTTTTGATTGGCAGTTTAGCGGAATTAAACCAGAACTCGACCGACAGGCCGTTTTTGCTGTCGGCCAACACGCCAGCAATGCTGCTGACCTTGGTATTGGGTAGCGCGACTAAGGCGTTGCCGTCATTGAGGTGCCACGCTTGGCGCAATTGGCACTGCAGGCAGCCGCTGCAGGGACCGCCGTTCTTGCTGTCGCACTGCTCGTTGTCGTCAACGATGCCGTTGCCGCAACCGGTCGCGCTGGCCTGATCGCTCGCGACGTCCGCTTGGCTGATCTTGGCGCTCAGTTGGGCACTGTCGAGCCGATCGGGCAGGCAGGCGCCGAACCAACTCACCAAAATACTGCCTGCCAGTAGGTGCCAAGCCAGTCGGGGCGCAAAGTTACGCTGCAATGAAGTCACAAACCACCACCGAAAACCACGCCAGCCGGACTTGGAGCCACCCACCAACGGGGCTCAGCGCCGACAACGGCCGCCTGGGCTGGCGATTTTGGCAACTGCAACCATTTATAGACCGCCCAAGCCCCCATGGCAGTGGCGGCCACCGCTGTAAATACGGCCGCCGATTGGCCAGCCTGGGCCTTGTCAAACGTGGCATTGTAGGTCTTTTCGGCGTTAGCCTTGCTAAAATCCATAGCGTTGGCCGCGTTGGCGTCCGCGACGGCGCCGTTGAATATGCTTACCGACACCAGCAACGTGAGTGCACTACCCCCGGCCCACCACCAGTGCGCGTTAGTGGAAGCGGTGCGTTCGGCTGGCAGCGACACGGTCACGGTTTTGGGGTGCGCAACCGCCGTTGGGGGTGCCGGAAGTGCAGCATGCGCTGGGGCGACTGGTGCTGGGGCGACTGGTGCTGGGGCGACTGGTGCTGGGGCGACTGGTGCTGGGGCGACTGGTGCTGGGGCGACTGGTGCTGGGGCGACTGGCGCTGGCGAACCTGGCGCCGGCACGGCAGGTGGTTGCGGCGGCGTAGCTTGCGGCTTGGCGTCCAGTGTCAGACTGATGTCGGCAATCCGCTGACGAGCTTGCTGTTTACCATCATCGGACACCCCGGCCAGCGTCAGGTAGGTTTCATACAGGGCCCGCGCTCGCTCCAGAATTTTGGCCGCTTCGTAGGCGCGGGCCGCGTTGTACATCATGTCAGGCGCCTTCGACAGGGCGAAGGCCTCCATGAACGTCTCGGCGGCCTCTTTGAACAGCCCGCGGGCATAATAGGCTTTAGCCTCTAGGGCTTTGGCCTCTGCCTGCTTGACTTCGCCGCTGGTCGGCGCCGCCAGCACGCCCGCCGGCAAGGCGTGCGGAGACAGCGCCAGCAGGCAGGCGACGGCGGACCAAATTCGCAGACGTCGATTCATTGGCAGCAAGGATCGCCCGCGCCGCAATGGACGTCAAGGCGACCCTTCCCCCGCGACCCGCTCCCGCGTATCCTCGCGACCCCGGCAGTGGCGGCCCGATTGCCGCGACTGTTGCCGT
Source organism: Myxococcales bacterium (assembly GCA_009692465.1). Taxonomy (GTDB): domain Bacteria; phylum Myxococcota_A; class UBA9042; order UBA9042; family UBA9042; genus SXRM01. Next base: position 11,863 of record SHZD01000023.1, on the reverse strand, counting down.
TGGTTTGGCGTTTTGAGGTTAAAATGGCTTTTACATTGTACGGTCGCAGCATCAGCCGCGTTGCCGTCGTCGGCTCTGGCCAAATTGGCCCCGATATCGCCTTGCACTTTGCCAAGGTCCTGCATTCGCACGGTTGCACCGTGATCGTGGTCGATGTCAGCCAAGCGGCGCTCGATGCTGGGCAGGCCCGCACCCTCAAGAAAATCGACAAAGGCGTCGACAGCGGCGCTTTCAAGCCAGCCCAGGCCGAGGCGATTAAGGCGGCTCTGACCTTCACCGCTGACTATCAACAGGTTGCGGGATCCGACTTGGTGGTCGAAGCGGCCAGTGAAGACGAGGGGCTCAAGAGTCGCATTTTCGCTCAAGTCGAGGCGTTGGTCAGCGCCGACGCGATCTTGCTTTCGAATAGCTCGCATTTGGAACCAGAACGCATTTTTGCGGCGCTGCGGCACCCTCAACGCTGTGCAGTCGCTCACTATTTTTTTCCGGCCGAACGCAATGTGGTGGTCGAAGTGGTGGCCAGCCCCACCACCGATCGGGCGATCGCCCGCTGGCTGCTGCACTTTTTTGAGGCGATCGGCAAGCTGCCGTTTGCGGTCGGCTCGCGCTACGGCTACGCGGTAGATCCGATTTTTGAAGGTGTGTTTCAGGCTGCCTGCCTGTGCGTGCAAGAAGGCATGGGCAGCGTCAAGCAGGTCGATTTCGCGGCCCGTCACGCCTTGGGAATGCAAGTTGGTCCGTTTACCGCGATGAACCTGACCGGCGGCAATCCGATCACCGCCCACGGCCTGGACCTGATGGCGACTCGCTTTGCCACCCACCAGTGGCCGACGCCGTGGTACCGAGCTCCGCAACTGCTCACCGAGATGCTGGCGACTCAAGGGCCGGGCGGCAAGTGGCTGGTGTGCGGGCGCGGCGAAACGGCCGAGTTGCCCGCCGAGCAGACTGCGGGGATTGTCGACGCCTTGCGTGGCGCCTACTTGGGTCTGTGTTTTGGCATTTTGGACACCGGCATCATCGGCCGCGACGACTATGAACTGTGCCTGGAAACCGCGTTGGATCAGCGCGGTCCGGTGCGCATGGTCAACGAACTCGGTCCGGCGGCGGCGCTGGCGTTGGTCCAGGCCTATGCTGCGGCCCACCCGACCATGCAAGTGCCTCAAAGCTTGGAGCAACTGGCCAGCTTGCCCCAGGTGCCGATCAGCACTTTGGTGATCGAAGACGTCAGCGTCGCCGGCGGTTGCGTCCGGGTCATCGCCATTCGCCGACCCAAGGTTCTCAACGCGCTCAATGCGGAAACGTTTCGACAGCTTCAAGCGGCGATCGCGGCGCTGCAGGCGGATCCACAGGTAGTCGGCGCGGTGATCACGGGTCACGGCAGCAAGGCCTTTGGCTCGGGCGCCGATATTGGCGCTTTGGCCGCGGTGCAGACGCCCGAGCAGGGTTGGCAACTGGCGCATTTGGGCCAGTCGGTGTGCCGGGCCATCGAGACGTCCACCAAGCCGGTGATCGCCGCCATCAATGGCCTAGCGTTTGGCGGGGGGCTGGAATTGGCGCTGGCGTGCCGGGCGCGCCTGGCCACGGCTGGCGTTGCAGCGCTGGCGGGCCTGCCCGAAGTCAACTTGGGCATCATTCCGGGGTCAGGCGGCACCCAGCGCTTGCCCAGGATTGTCGGCTACGCCAAAGGCCTTGAACTCTTGCGCACCGCCCAGACGCTGTCTAGCGAACAGGCGTTGCAGTGCGGTTTGGTCCGCGGGCTGGAGCCGGCCGACTGCTTGCTGGCCGCCGCCGTGCAGTTGTGTGCCCAAGCCGCAGCCGGGCAAGCGCAATTGCCGGCCTTGGCGCAGGGCCCGCTGGCCGAATCGCTAGAGATCGCACCGGCCGATATCGGCCATCGCAGCCGCGCGGTGGACGCCATCTTGTGCGAGGTCGTCCAATTTGGCGCCGGACACAGCCTGGAACAGGGGCTACAGGCCGAACTGGAGGGCTTCGCGCGCATTTGTGCGCTGGCAGACATGCAAATCGGCGTGCAGAGCTTTGCCACGGCAGGCCCAAAGGCGCTGCCGGCCTTCGTGCACGCGTGAGCTGCGCGCAGGGCCGCCCGTGAAGTACCTGAGCTGGATTGCCTTTACCTATGTGTTGTTGGCAGTGCTTAGTCCCCTGCTTGGCTATTTGGACGCCCAACTTTTTGCCCCCGATGTGGCCTTAATTACCGCCTTGTACGTCGGTAGCCGTGGTTCATGGGTGGCGTCCTTGTTGTGCGGGTTTGCGGTCGGGTTGCTCAAGGACGGCTTTAGCTTGGCCGCGCCGGTGGGCATTTACACCGAAATCTGTGCGCTCATGGCGTTATTGGCGCAATTGTTGCGCAATCGCGTCGACTTGGTCAGCCCGATGCCGGTGATGGCCACGGCGGCAGCGACTTCGGTGCTGTCGACCGCGCTGTTCTTGGCGTTTGAGGCTGTGTTTGCCCGCACTTTTGACGCCTATGCGGCAGTGGTGGCGACCGCGCTACCGTTGGCGCTGACCACGATGCTGTGGGCTCCGGCCCAGTTTGCGCTTTTGGAGCGCATGGGTCGCCGGTTTGACCAGCACAACCGCGGGGCTATGCTGTTGCGCCGGTAGGTTGTCCCGAAATTGGCCACCGAAATTCTCCGCGGCCCCCGATTTGGGATGCCAGTGCCCTGTCGCTCGCTGTCGCTCGCTGTCGCTCGACAAGGAGCAAGGAGCTTTTCTATCAGGGGCGTACTCTCGTACGTCCCTGACAGAGAAGTGACGCAGTGACGCCCAGATTCGCCGAAAGCCGAGGATCGCGGTTGTACTGGCCTTTCGCCAAACGCACCAAACAAGCTATACTGTGGACCGCTCTGCGCTCGCCTAGGTGCAAATTAGTGCCGCGGCGCCCGTGGTTCGGGAGGTTGCAGCTCCATGCCTGAATCGAATCCCCCTGTGCGGTGCTGGCACCGCGCACTGCGTTGGCTAGTGCTGCCGCTTGTGGTGGCCGCAACGACGACCTGCGGCGAAGAAATCACCGATTTCGACAGCTTGTATTTGGTCATTAGCGCCGACAAGACGCCCGAACGCATCGCCCGCCTCGACTTTGATGTCGCCAACGCCACCGCGACGGACCAAAAGCTGTTGGCCGCCACCGACAACAAGCTCAAAGTCACCCTGCCCGCGGCAGTCGACATTGCCACCGCCCCGTTTCGGGTGCAGGTCAAACCCAGCGCGGGGTGGTCAGGCACTTTGCAAGTGCGCATCTTGGGTTATGACGCGGCGGGCAAAGCGCAAGCCAGCTTCAATGGCACCATGGCCAGCGCTTCCAAGGCCGAAGTGGTGGTGCGCCTTTCCGCTTTGGGCGCCAAGCCCGATTGCGACGCCGACGGCGACGGAGTGCCTAAATGCACGCCGCAATGCCAGATCAAAGGCGCCGCTTGCGATTGCCTTGACGACGCGACCCCCGATCCCGAACATGGCAATGTTCCCAAGGGCAAGCTCGCCAGCCCATTCTTGAAGGAAGACGCATGCTTGGACGCTGGAGACGGCATTGATCAAGACTGCGACGGCGCCGATTTGCCCAAGAAAGACAGCGACGGCGACACCGATCCGGACTGTATCGAACAGCAGAAGTGCCCAACAGTTGAAGGCAAAGCGCCTGAAAATAATCCAGATGTCTCCAGCAAAGCCATTGAACTGTGCGACGGCATCGACAACAATTGCGATGGCAAGATCGATGACGGCTTGGATTTTGTCGATATTGACGGTCAAAAAAAATCCTTTGCCAAGGGCGACGAGTGTGGCAGCGGCGCTTGCGCGGGCGGCAAAGTCGACTGCGCTGGCGACAAGAAGAGCTTGGTATGCACCACCGCTGGCAAAAAGAACGCCGACGAGGCCTGCGACAACAAGGTGGACGACGATTGTGACGGCCAAACTGACGAAGGGTGCGCCGCGTTCGATATTGACGGCGATGGCGTGGCCAACTGCAAAGAAGTCAGCGCGGCCATCGATCCCAAATGCAAAGGCACTGAACCAGCCGGGCCGTGCAAGTACAAGTTCGCGGCTTTTCACAGCGAGTACCATCCGGGCGCCAATGAGCCGTGCTGCCCTGCCGGTCAGGACTGTTCGGGCAAGGAGGGCGTGTGGGACTTCAACTGCGACGGCAAAGTCGTGGCTTGCGCGGCCGACGATCCGGATGGCGATGGCCAGACGGCGGCGGCGGGCGATTGCGAACCCACTAATCCCGAGGTGTTTTCGGGCAGCAAGAAGCAGAAGTGCGGCGACGGCAAGGGCCCGTGCCCGATCGATGGCGACGTGCCCTGCAGCAACGACAAAGATGGCGACCTGTACAACGCCGATGTCGACTGCAACGACGGCGACAAAGCGATTGCCCCGTTTGCGCCCGAGCTGTGCAATGGCATCGATGACGATTGCGATGGCCTGATCGACGAGGGCAACCCGGGCGGCAACGACGACGTGTGCGGCGACAAGGACGGCGACTGTGGTCTGAAAGTCGGCGTCAGCGTATGCAAGCACTTTGTCGCCGAAGGGTCGACCTTTAAGCCCGACGAACTCGACTGCCTCAAGACCGCGTACAAGGCGGCCATCGATGGCAAGACCGGGATATGCGTGGGCTGCTACGGCGACAACCGGCCGGCCAAAGAAACGTGCGACGACAAGGACAACGACTGCGACGCCATCACCGACGAAGACTTTGCCTACGACGAAGAAGGCACCAAGAAACAACTGTTGTGGGGCCAGCCCTGCGATGGCATCGGCACCTGCGGCGCGGGTGTTGTCCAATGCGGCAGCCCAGCCAAGACCATTTGCTCGACCGACCCGGGTGGCAAGGGCGACCAAGCCATGGCCGAGGCGTGCGACAACAAGGACAACAACTGCAACGGCAAGACCGACGAAAACTTGACCTTGGTCAGCGACAGCAAGTGCCAAAAACTGGGGGTATGCGCAGCCGGTCTCAAGAACATTGAAACGGTGTGCGTCAGTGGTCAATGGCGCTGCAACTACGGAAAAGTACTCAGCACCGAGTACGACAAGAACAAGGTTTGCGCCGCTGGCGATTCGTCCTGTCAGTGCGAAGGGATGGAACCGGCCAAGCCGTCGATTTGCTACCAAATGAAGGAAACCAGTTGCGACGCGCTCGACAATGACTGCGACGGCAGCACGGATGAGGATTTTGATTTCACGGACTGGAACAAGAAGTCGCTCAAGACCGGCTCGGGCTGTGGCACCGGCGCCTGTGCGGGCGGCAAAGTCGTGTGCGAAGGCGGGGTCAGCACCAAAGGCATCTTGACCTGCGACACCTTGATCAAAGTGAGCAAAGAGAAATGCAATGCCGCCGACGACGACTGTGACGGCTCTACCGATGAACTCGCGGAAATGCCAATTGCCGACTCGACGTGCCTGTTGGTCGGCGTGTGCACCAAGGACAATGTGGTGCACACCTGCCCCGCGGGTAAGTGGAATTGCAACTATGGCGGCGTCAAAGGCTACGAGGAAGCCAAGGAAATCAACTGTGACGGCTTGGACAACGATTGTGATGGCCAAACTGACGAAGACTTTGATTTCAAAGATTTTGACGGCAAGACGCTCAAGGTCAGCAGCAGCTGCGGCACCGGCGTGTGCAAAGACGGCAAGGTCGTGTGCACGGCCGACAAGAAGGCCCTAACCTGCAGCACTTTGGTCAATGTTGCGGCAGAACTTTGTGATTACAAAGACAATGACTGCGACGGCAGCGCCGACGAGGATTTCAAGTACACCCAAGAGGGCGGCAAGGTGCTCGACATCGGCCAAGTGTGTGATGGTATTGGTCAATGTGCGCCAGGCTTGGTCGAATGCACCTTGGGCAAGACCAACGACGCCACCTGTTCGACCGACCCCGATGGCAGTAAGCACGGCGACAGTGCAGAAAAGTGCAACGATTTGGACGACGACTGCGACAAGACCGCCGACGAAGGCTGCGACGTCGACAAAGACCAGTATTGCACCGCCGCGATGGAGACGGTGGGCACGCCCAAGTCGTGCCCCAAAGGCGGCAAAGACTGTGACGACGATCCGGTCAAGAACAAGGACGCCGGCTTAGTCAACCCCGGAGCTGGCGAACAGTGTGATTACATCGACAACAATTGCTCCGGCCAGACCGACGAAGTGTTTAGCTACAAGGAACCGACGGGGGCGGCCATCGCCGTCGGCCAAGGCTGTGGGCTGGGCGAATGTGCCAAAGCCTTGACCAAGGTGACCTGCCTGACCAACAAGACCGGCACCGAATGCAAAGGCTATTTGCCGCAAGAGGAAATCTGCGACAACAAAGACAACGACTGCGACGGTCAGGTCGACGAGGGCTGTGACAAGGACGGCGACAAGTACTGCGACGCCGCGATGAAAGTGGCTGGAATTCCATTAGTTTGCCCGCTAACCAAAATAGCCAAGGACGGCGACAAGGGCGACGACTGCAATGACGACCCGTTCAAGAATGGCAAACTCATCCATGCGGGTGCTGCCGAAGTATGTGATGATATTGACAATAATTGCTCGACCACCAAGGACGAAGGCTGCGACGACGATGGTGACGATTACTGTGACAGCAAGATCGCGCTGGTCGGCACCCCTGGCGTGTGCCCCAAAGGCGGCAGCGACTGCAACGACGACAAAATCGCGATTAATCCTGGGGCATTAGAAATTTGCGATGAAATCGACAACAACTGCAACTCCAGCAAAGACGAAGGCTGCGACGACGATGGCGACAAGTACTGCGACAGCGCCATCGCGGTCATCGGCATTCCCACCATCTGCAGCAAAACCGTGGCGGTCAACGGCAAGGGCGATGACTGCAACGACGGCGTTCCCACAATCAATCCAGCGGCGAACGAGATCTGCGACGACATCGACAACAACTGCAATGCGGCCAAAGACGAGGGCTGCGACAAGGACAGCGACCTATACTGCGATGGCAAGATTGCGATTGTCGGCACCCCGGCGATTTGCCCTAAGGGCGGCAATGACTGCAATGACAGCTTGTTCGCCATCAATCCCAGCGCCGCCGAGATCTGCGACGACCTCGACAACAACTGCAACACCACCAAAGACGAAGGCTGCGACGACGACAACGACAAGTTTTGCGACAGCAACGTGCAAGTGATCGGCAAGCCGGCGGTTTGTCAGTTGACCAACCCGGTCAATGGCAAAGGTGACGATTGCAACGATGATCCCAAGCAAGGCGGCGCCGCCATCAACGCCAATGCAGTTGAGATTTGCGACGATATCGACAACAATTGCAGCGGGTTAAAGGACGAAGGCTGCGATGACGACGGCGACAAGTACTGCGACGCCGCGCTTGCAGTGGTCGGCAAGCCGGCGGTGTGCCCCAACACGGTGCCGGTCGCCGGGATGGGCGACGATTGCAACGATGCGGTGGCCCAAAACGGCATCGCCATCAATCCGGGCAAAAAGGAGTTGTGCGGGGGCAGCGTCGACGACAACTGCAACGGCAAGACCGACGAAGAAGGCGGCATCAACTGCACGGACCTGTTCTTCGACAACGACAAGGACGGCTATGGCGTCGGCACGGCTAAGTGCTTGTGCAAAGTCAATGATATCGCAAACTTCAGCGCAACAGCGGGCGCGGACTGCGTCGACACCGATAAGTTGGTGTTTCCGGGTCAAAAAGAGTCGTGTTCCACCACGGGCGACGACAATTGCAACGGCGACAACAACGACGTCGACGCCACCGGCTGCAAGGACTTTTTCGAGGACAAGGACAGTGATACCTACGGCTCAACGGTCAAGAAGTGCTTTTGTCAGGCGGAAATACCCAGCAAATTCACAGCATTGACTAGCACCGACTGCAACGACGATCCGACCAAGGGCGGCGCCAGCGTCAATCCGGGAAAGACGGAAATCTGCAATGATATCGACGATAACTGCGCATCCAGTGTCGACGAAGGCTGTGACGATGACGCCGACGACTATTGCGATTCCGGCATGACCGTAGTTGGCAAACCAGCGACCTGCAAACAGACCGACGGCGGTTCCAGTCCTGGCAAGCTCGGCAACGACTGCAACGATGCTGTGGCCAATAATGGGGTCAACGTCAACCCGGGCAAGCAAGAGCAGTGCAACGATATAGACGACAATTGTGCCGCCGGCATTGACGAAAACTGCGATCAAGACGGCGACGACTACTGCACCAGCGGCATGGTCACGGTTGGCACTCCGGCGGCTTGCCCCAAGGGTGGCAATGATTGCAACGACTTGAATCTGGGCGGCGCTGCCATCAATCCGAGCAAGACCGAGATCTGCGACGACATCGACAACGACTGCGCCGCCGGCATCGACAACGGCTGCGACGATGACAACGACGACTATTGCGATACCGCGCTGACCGTGATTGGCAAGCCCATTACCTGCAGCAAGACCGATGGCGGCAAGAGTCCTGGCCAAGCCGGCAACGATTGCAATGACAACTCGAGCGGTGGGGCAGCCCAGAACCCCGGCAAGACCGAACTGTGCGACGACATCGACAACGACTGCGCAGCAGGGGTCGACAACGGCTGTGACAATGACGGCGACGACTATTGCGATACCGCGATGACCGTGATTGGCAAGCCCATTACCTGCAGCAAGACCGATGGCGGCCTCAGCCCTGGCAAAGCCGGTAACGATTGCAACGACAATTTGAGCGGTGGGGCAGCCCAGAACCCCGGCAAGACCGAGATTTGCGACGACATCGACAACGACTGCGCCGCGGGCGTCGACAACGGCTGTGACAATGACAACGACGACTATTGCGATACCGCGATGACCGTGATTGGCAAGCCCAATACCTGCAGCAAGACCGATGGCGGCAGCAGTCCAGGCAAGGCTGGCAACGACTGCAATGACAACTTGAGCGGTGGGGCAGCCGTCAACCCCGGCAAAACCGAGGTGTGTGACAGCGCCGACACCGATTGCAACGGCACCGTCGACGACGGCTGCGACGACGACAATGACGACTACTGCGACAGCGGCATGACCGTGATTGGCAAGCCGACCACCTGCAGCAAGACCGATGGGGGCAGCAGCCCCGGCAAGGCTGGCAACGACTGCAATGACTCGGCGTCAGGCGGGGCGGTGATCAATTTGGACGCGACTGAGGTCTGCGACAGCATCGACAACAATTGCAAGACCGGGGTCGATGAAGGCTGCGACGACGACGACGACGATTATTGCGACAGCGCCATGACCGTCATCGGCAAGCCGACCACCTGCAGCAAGACCGATGGGGGCAGCAGCCCCGGCAAGCCGGGCAACGACTGCCTCGACGCCGCCAGCGGCGGGGCCAAAGCCAACCCCGGATTGAGCGAGTCGTGCGACAATGTGGACAACGATTGCAGCGGCGGATTCGATGAAAACTGCGATAAAGACAACGATAACTACTGTGACGCCAATTTGACCGTGTTTGGCACTCCGACGACCTGCACCCTGTCGGCGCAACCGTCGACTGGCGGGCCAGGCAACGACTGCAACGATGATGCGGTCGGCGGCAGCAGCTTCAATCCGGGCGTGACCGAAGTCTGCAATGGCAAAGACGACGACTGCAAAAGTGGGGTCGACAATGGCGTCAAGGCGACCCCGGTCGACTGCAGCAAAATGACCAAGGGTGTGTGCACCCTCAGCGCGGTCGAAACCGCGGCGAAATGCGAATCGGGCGCGTGGGTGTGTAATTACCAGAACATCGCGGGCTATGAGTGCGACACCGGCGCCTGCAAGGAAATCACCTGCACCGGCGGTATCGACAACAACTGCGATGGCGCTGCCGACTCGCCCTGTCCATGAGCGAGGCGATGCCGCTTGAGGTGGCGCCCAAGCCAGTCGAACTGGGGCAAGTGGCCGCGACGTCGTTGCGTTCACAGCAGGTTTTGGGCCAAATCGAGTCTTGTGTGCACCCCGGTTCACTGCTCGCTTAGCCGCTCGAAAGCTGACAGTTGTCGGGCCGAATCGGTGCACCGTTCCCATCGCAAATCCATTGAGTTATTCTCGAACGCGTCCTAAAAGGGCCACAAAGGAAGCCGATGGAACGCCGACGACCCGGAGAACGTCAAACCGACACCCGCCGCGACAGCCGCGACCGCGTTTTTGACTCGCGCGCGCACGATCCGCGTTTGGACCCGCGCAATCCGGGCTCGGGCGGCATGCGGCGGCCGGGCGATTCGCTGGCGTCGATGCCGCTGATTCCGCTGGGGCCGCCGGGCAAGCCGGACATACCGCCGCCACCGCCCAAGCCGGTGCGGGTGCCGGACCCGATCGCCCAGCCGGGCACCAGCCATGTGCGCCAAGAAGAAGAGCGCCAAGCGCTGGAACGGGAACAAGGCAAGCAGCGACGGCGCGAGGAGGTTCTGCCGGTGGTGGCGCGCAAGCGCAAAGGCAAGCTGGACAAGGAACCCAAACTGAGCGCCAACCAGATCTGCCGCATCGTCCATGTCGATGATGCCGTCATTGTGGTCGACAAAATGGCCGGAGTGCCAGTGGCGCCGGCTCGCGGTTTTCGGCAGCGGTCGGTGGTTCACGCCTTGCATACATTGGGCTATTTGACCGTTTATCCCATTAGCCTACTCGACATGGAGGCCAGTGGTTTGGTGCTGTTTTCGCGCTCAGAATCGGCCGCTCAGGCGTTGCGCTGGAATTGGCGGTCGCGGCTGTGTGTACGCAACTACGTCGCGGTGCTGACGGGCGACCTTACTGGCAATAAAGGGAAAATTTCGGTGGCTACCGGCGCAGTGCCCCACGGCACATCGATACGCCATCAAGCATTGCCTGTCGAGTCGGGCGGTCGGACCGGCACTACGGAGTGGCAGTTGCTTGGACGCGGCCGCGGCATGACGCGGGTGTTGTGTTCGTTGCATACGGGTCGCTGCCACCAAATTCGCATTCATTTTGCGACAATTGGCTATCCAGTGGTCGGCGACAAAGTCTACGGCGCGGTTCACAACGAAGTGCCGCTCGAGGTGCTGATTGACTTGCCGGGGCGGCGCAGTGAGGGTCCCAAGATTGCTCAAGGCACGGTGGCGTTGCATTGCTCGCGGATTCGCATGCCGCACCCGACTTCGCAGCAGCCGATGGATTGGCAAGCACCGGTGCCGCGGCGGTTGACGGCGTTGATGGCGTAGAGAGCCGATCAAAAAGGATTAGCTCGGGGTCTCAGTGCTTGTTTCGTGGGTCGGCAGCGACCGCCTGGGGCGTCTCGCCGCTGCGTTTTGTTCGGGAATTTTCGCCGGTTTGGCCTTAATTTCATAGGTCTTCAGGCGGTTGATCACCTGCCGTTTGGGGCAAGGCGCACATTTCGGACTGGCACGCGGTTTGCGGCCAAGAATCACAGACCGAGCACAGACGGCGGGCGTAGCCGATAAACCGCTTGTCATCGTAGATCGAGGACTCCCACGTCGTAGCAGCGCCACACGCTTGACACGGGGTTGGGCATAGAGCCCAAAGTCGACGACGGGCCGGACTAACTACAAGACAGGCACGACCACCGAGGCGGGATCGCCGCGTTGCACTTCGGTTCTCGTTGAACCGCTGGCGTTTGCTGCGAAGTCGGTCGGGATTCAGCAGAAGGTTACGCCGCAGGTCCTTAGGCGTACCTGGAACACGCTGATGGCGCTGGCCGGGGCGGATCGCTTCACGATCCGGGCGATCATGGGCCACTCGTCCGAGCAGATGACCGAGAGGTATTCAGGGGTTTCGACGGCGACGAAGCTGGCGGCGGTGCGGTCGATTTCTGGTGGGGCGAAGGCGTAGACGGCGAACGTTCCCGCCGCGTCCGAGCGGCAACTGCTGCCGCTATCGCCCGCCCCGCTGGAGTTCTCGGACCTTTTGG